>DASSNL010000171.1:0-52291 GCA_035688075.1 Gemmatimonadaceae bacterium | reverse complement strand
GCCCTCAGCTCTAAGCCGCTCAATGTTTCTCGCAACCTCGTCCATCGTGATCCGCCGCAGGGTCTCAGCGCTCTCCGTGCGAGACGGCAGCGGCTCAGATTCCTGTGTTCCGTAGCTCTTGATCAGACAGTCCGCGTCCTTGTGGTCCGGCGCATCATGTTCTTCAGATCCCATGATGGCTCCTTAGAACGCACTTGGCCTGGACCCGGCACCCGAATTCCTCTATGCCCGGTGAGCCGACGGCATCGATGTCTTCGGAGTGCCGTGCATCCCAAGGCACGCACTCACACGCGGCAGGCGTGTCCACGTTCTTCGGGAAGCTGACTACTACCAGGCACCGTGAAACTCTCAACGCGCGAGCTCAATGTTGGTAATCACGATGCTTTCGATCTCACCCTTGGGTTCGTCGCTACGCGCCCAGTTCAGGCCGCCAGTGCGGCCGGGAGCGATGTCCGAACTCCACGCCATGACCTCTTCGCCCGTCGTCAAGCGCACCGAGGCATCCACCCTAGCCAGTGCCTTGTGCGAGTGGTTTACGACCTTGCCATCGAGCTCGGTGCTCTGGCCGTACAAGTATCGGAACGTTCTGAGTCTCACATTCTCGATCGAGACTGAGTCCTCATAGGGGCCGGCGGCTATTACAGCATTCATGGCGGAGTCGTCGGCGTAACCGCCGAGCGAGACGAATTCCCGGGCATCTCGAACTCGTGAGGCGAACGGTTCGCTGAATACCCCAGCCACGACATTATTCCACAGTCTTTGCAGTTTCACTGTGAGTTGGGCGTTGAGCCACACGCGCCATTCCCCGTCCTCGTGGACAAGCCGAACAGAGTCCAAGGAGAGCACACGCGGCAGTGAGGAGGCAAGCGCCCGATCGAGCCAGCGGTCTTTGAGCTTCCCGTCCTCCCAGTTGTATCGGCCCCCTGCCGCCTCCCAGTTCGGCGCCGTCCGATACAAGATGACATTGAGTGTATCAGCTATTTTCCGCCCGCGAACCGCAGAATCGAGTACCGTTGCCGGCTCCCCGACAGCAGAGAACACCGACACGCCGTACTCCTTCAGCGCGTGCTTGTCGCTCTCGGTTACCAGCATCCTGCCACGGGCGGTATCGCCATTGATGGAGGCGATTGCGTAGGCACGGGCGGTCTCGATGGCGGAAGTGCCGGAGCACCCGGCGCACACGCCCGAACATGTTGCGACCAGCGTCAGCTTGAGCGCGACGTCGCGCATCCTGCGCATCTTCAGTTCTCCCTCGACGGGACTTGTCACGAGAGCGACGGCTGTATAATGGCCTAGTCTCGAACGCAGACGACGTGTGGTTCGCTCTGCAAGGGCAAGTATACGACTTAGAGCTGACAGCGGAAGTGACAATGTTTCCCGACATCTCGGTTCTGGCGCGATGACCGGGTGCGCTACGTGAAAGCAGCCGCTGGCGGTTGGCCATAGGCCAGATGCGATCCACTTGCACCACCACCCGACTGAGGAGCCAATCGATACTTCGCTCGCTGCCGTCCGGGATACGTCAATCCAAGACACGCTGGTTAACGGTGGAGGGCCGAGATACTCGTGCGCGACCGGGGCGCTTGTGCGGGTTGATGGTCACGATCTGAGGAGCACCGCGTTGGCCAGCACTCCTAACCATTAACCGCGGGATCGCTAGCCCGGTTGCCGCGCGGATAGGTGGTCCCGTACGGTGGCTACGTGAAGCCCGCTCACGCGTACGACATCTACTTCTCGAGGATCTGACAGTGCCAGCCCCCGCCTCGCTCGACGAACTCCTTCGCATCCTGCAGGACCTCCCCGACCTTCCATTCCTTCCGACGTACTGGGATATCATTGAGTACGAGGACCAGATCGCGGACTACGTCAGTGGTCACGGACTCCCCATGACGGACGGCTACCTGGACATGACGAACCTCCCGAGTTTCGGCGGGGAGGAGCCAGCCGATAGGACAGGGGTATGGTCATGGGACGCACAGCGGTTGCTCGTTGGGACGTGCACCATGGGCTTCGAGATCGTCGCTCGCACGTGACGCGCCGCCCTCCGGCATCCCGCCCCAATAGATCCCGGCGACGCCGACGTAGGGCAGTGCGGTCGGGGTACTGAGGCAGTTGGGTCGGTTCGGCCCGCAGCCGTCTTCCCCGTACTCTCCTGGTGTCCTCAACATCAGGAGCATTTCATGCCAGATGATCCTCAGCCCCCCAAGGCCGACAAGTCAGGGCGACGGAACAAGCACGCACGGTCGACCGAGCGCTCAGAGACAGGCCATTCGCTGGATGACGTTCCGGTCGAAGTCGCAGCAGGCGGTGTGTGGGCCGCTCGCCCCATCTCAGACCAGCCCGGACTGCGGCTTGCCAGATGGCAGATCTACGCCGTGCAGCAGATCTTCGTCTTCGTGGGATACAACCTGGACGACCGGGAGGGCAGGGTAAGCTCGGCGATCCAGTCGCTCGACGTCACTGCGCGCCGTGGAGTAACGGAATCCGGCAGAGTCTACGAGCTGGTAGGAGAGCCTGGCCGCGACGGGGACGGGGAGTGGGTGTTCTCCGTGTGGCTCAGGATGTTCGGCACCGGGCGCTCCGATGTCAGGGCGGTATCGCTGGAGGAGGCAGCTCGAATGCTGGTTCCGTAAGGCAGCCTCGCCACCAGCTGCAGCATTCCGCAGCGCCGCAGGCATCGCGTGCGGCTTCGGTTCCAATCTCTACCGGGACCGAAGCCGCACTCGGTGCTTGCGTGAGCGCGTGGCATTGCGTCGCAGCGAGCGGCAGCGGAAGAACGGATTGCGAGCGATACTCGATTCCCGGCCCGCCGCGCAGGCGCTGCATCGGGCCCCTCTGCCTCTGACTCATGATCGGCCAGGAGGTCAGCGCTGTTGCGATACCACATCGACCCAATCGGCAAATACGGCCGGACCTCTACCGCGGAGCGCGATACGCAGAGGCTTACCGCGCTAGAGGCGCTCCGAAGCGCTCCTCCCACGCCCCATCAATGTCAGCAGCATCGATCAGTGTACCTTCCGCTTCGAGTGCGTAGACAAACTCCTGTACCACCGGGCCGGCGCACCGCTTGAGGAAATCCATGTCCAACACGATCACTGCCCGGTCGCGTGCGCGGCTCAAGGCTACGTTGAGGAGCCGCGCTCCAGCGGCGGATCCGTCTCTCGCCCGCATGAACTGGCTCGGCGCCGCACCGGGTGCGTCGTCGATCGTGAATATGACCGTGCTGGCTTCGGAGCCCTGTGCGCGGTGCACAGAGGCCACGGTGATTCCTCGGAGACCACTCGATCGGGTGAAGTGGGAAATGCTCTTGTGAAGCCGCTCGACCTGCCCGGTGTATGGCGAGAGAATGAGGACCTCTTCCGTGGGTGGACCGCTTCCCCCGTCGGTCAATGATGCGACCAGATCGGCCACGACACGCGCGTGCACGAGATTCTCTCGCGTGCTCGTGCCCGACGGTATACGCGCCTGGGGCGATAGCTGCGACGTATCGACGTACGTGAGCCCATGACTAGAGAGCGCCCAGCGAGTACGCACTCGTCGTCGCACGCTGGGCGCCGTACGAAGCCGCCCGTCGTAGAAGATGTCACTTACGAACCCAGCGATCTCCGGTACCATTCGGTACTGCTCGTCTAGCAGCACCAGGTACGGCGGATCGTCGCCGTGTAGCACGTCGCCGGGGATGCCAACGCGATGGAAGACGTCCACTCCTAGCCACGGTATTTCGTCGGGATGCCCGGATGCCACGGGAGGAGGCAGCTGACGGAAATCACCAGCGATGATGATGTGTCGGCTTCCGCCGCCGGATCCGGTCGCCAGCCCGGCCGCGAGGTAGATTTGTGGGACCGACACCATCGACGCTTCGTCGATGATGACCACATCCCACTCGCCGCGGACCTGCCGCGAGAGGTATACGTTGTGAACGGTTGTGACCAGGATACGGCAGTCATCCAGGAGCTTGTCGAACACCTGTCGCTCGTATGCGACCATTGCCGCTTCCAGGCGGTAGAGAGCCTCCTTGCATCGGGTGATCTCGCTAGCGTGGACCACGTCAGCTAGATGACTCGCCGCTACGCTGCCCACGGTAACCTGGCCTTGAGCCTCCATTGCCCTGATGCGCTCCTCGAGCTCCCGCCGCTTAGCACAGTACTTCTCCTCTGCAAGGCGGGCCGCAAGCAGTTGGGGCACCACGCGATCGCCGTACGTCTTCCTGAGCGATGCGCCGGGATGCGGTCCAACTCGCAGGACCTCTCCACGCTCGAAGACCGGGTCGCCCTGCAAGCGATCCGCGATCGCCTTGGCCGCAACGTCGGTAGCGGCGTTGGACGGACACGCGACGATGACGCGGCGGCCGGAGCGCATATGCTCTTCGGCGATCGCGGCGACAGTTCGGGTCTTGCCCGTGCCCGGAGGACCCCATAGGTACTCGATCGGGCTAGCACTAGCAACGCGAAGTGCGCGTAGCTGCGAGTCGTTGAAGGCAAGGGCAGGGTTGGAAAGCACCTCCGGGTGCGGCTCCGCTTCGAGAGCTCTCTCGGGGTAGACGCCCTGACCGATCGCCAGCTGTGCCATCGAGGGATCGAACCGTGGGTCTGATTCACCGGCCGCGAGCTGAGTATAGATTTGCTTGATTCGGTCGCGGAGTCGTTGGAGTAGCCAGGACTTGTCGATTACCAGCCTTGTCCCGGACTGCAGCTCCTCTCCTCGACCTCCGAACACGGCTACACGTAGGCGACGCGCTCGCGCGCTTATCACAAGCGCGGGCGCCTGCGATCGATCGGGCGAGAGCAGCAGCACCGGCTCCTCCGCCCTCAGTGGCGGGAGTGCGCGATCGACAACCATATCGTAGCGAACGTACGGGCCGTGGCCTCCCACCGGCGTCACAGACAGTATGTCCCACGCCCGTGCGACATTCTGCCGTTTGATGGCTTTGATCTCACGAGTGAGATGACAGCACATCTCTTCGCAGGTTTCCTTCAGAGTGGCAATCGCGGACCCATCGTCCACTAGCGGGAGGTGTGGGTTCGGCGGGGGTACTTGAGGAGGAGGGTCCTCCTCGGCCGGAATGCGGTACTTGGGCGACATCGCTACAGCCTCTCGAGTAGAGTCACCGCCACCGTACCGGGCGATGTGCGAGAGTCTGAACGTCGCGAACGCCTGCCTAACCGCGCTTGCTATTGCCTTCGTGCAATAGTGGTCGCGACTGACAACACGTGTTGTGCAAGTAACAGCCGCGCATTGGGTTGCGAGGTTGAAGTGTGCCGTACCACTCCGGATATTCGTGCAGTGACGCCGAAGCGGTACACACGAGCGCATTCGTCGGCGCGCACCCATGCATGTTGACATCGCATGAGTTGCACGGGCGATTCAAAGCTCGAGCTACAACGAGACTCGAACTCACCGAGGTGATATGGCTGCGAGATCGACGCTATCGACTACGGAGCGCAGGAAGTTGCACCGGAACCTCAGCACGCTCCGCGGCCGCGGCTGGAGCACTAGCGAACTCGCTCGATCGCTGGACCTGAGTGTCACGGCGGTGGGCAATCTCCTGAAGTCGCCCGAGCGCGGGACGTCCGCGGAGCGTGCAGAGCAGGTCGCTCAGCTCGCAGCATTTAACGCTACGCCTCCATCGAGCGAAGGCACGGCGACGAGGCGCCGCGGACGAAAGGCAGGGTCGAGCGGGACGAAGAGCACGGGACGGGGCCGGGCAGGGAAGAGCGCTCCCAAACGCGGCTCGCGAGGCGCGCGGAAGCGCACCGAGAACGCGATGGTCGCGGACGCGACATCGGGTATGTCGAAGCGCTCGGGCACGGGAGTCGGGCGGCGCCCACGGCCGCGCGGCCTCGCTGCCGATATGCTACCTAACCGCGAGGCGAAGCGATTCGTTCGGCGAGTCCGGGACGCGAAATCCTCAGGGCTTCGCATAGGCGAGTTGGCGCGTGCTCTCGGCTATCGGGACCCGAGCTCCTTTTCTACCGCCATGAGACGAGGGCGCATACCGCGTGACGTCGCAGAGCGCTTCGAGAAGGCGTTGGCTGCGCAGGGCGCGAGCAGCGAGGCGGTGCCGACACGTTCGAGCAAGCTCGCGGATGCTAGCCGGCCCGGGCGCAAGCGCGGGAAGGCTTCAAAGGGGATCCAGCGCGACCGGCCGATTGCACGGACCGATGAAGGTACGGGCGCCAAGCAGCCCACGGGGACCGCTGCGGTGGCCGACCAGGACGGTCAGACGACCGGTGCGGGGAGTGTCTCGCCCAGTACTGCGGCCACAGTGTTCGAAGAACAGATAGTGGCGTTACCCGCGGTTCAGGGGCCCGCGGACGTCGAGAGGCGGAGTCGTTTCGTCGAGCAGGTTGTAGAGGCGAGCGTACATCTCTCTCGCGCGCGCGAGTCGCTACAAGTCACGCTCGACGCCGGTTCGGCAACTGTGATTTCAGCCCCGGGGGTCGAACGCATCCTCGAAATGCTGCAGCACCTTCGCGAGGAGCTCGCCGCCACCTGACCCTTGTAGACCGGAGGGCATATCCATTTGAGATTGAAAGCTCGAGCGTGAGTGTGCCCTCCGGTCTACAACGGACCGCTTTCTGCTGGTACCGAGTCGCGCGCTGGCTGAGCAGGATGCAGGACCACGCGACTGGCCTGGCCCGACGAGGTCAATGGCGCCTGAGAGGATAGTCTCGGATCTCCGAGTGGCACCGGTCCGATGTTATTGGCGGAGATACAGTCTCGGACCCACTCTCCTCTATCGGCAGAGCAGCTCCGCGATCCGTACAAAGGCAGCGGTGCCTAGTTCGGTGGCTGTAGGCCTCGCTGGGGCGGAGCGGGGAATTCCGGGGCATCCCGGTCCTCGAGCGCCAGGGAATCGAGGCGGTCGAACTCGATCTGCTGCCATGCTGCGTCGAAAGCTCGCTCGAGTGCCACTCCCTTGAGGCGCTCGAACCGTTCTAGGGCCGCGCTCTCCAGTACTGCGTGATTGTTCAGTCGTGCATGACGGAGGACTGTCCACAGTATGCCAGAGCCGGCCGCGACGACCGCAGCATTCTGCAAGTACTTGATACCGTCGTACGCCAACGAGAATCCGATCGCTGTAGCGGAGCTCAGAAGCTGCATGCCCTCTGTTGACAACTCCTCCGTCGTTTGGCGTACGAGGCTGACGATCGGAAGCGCTTCGGTCGTGAGCTGCCCAATCATGCGAGCTACATCGGTCGGCATTTCGAAGCGTGTGCGGCCTGACACCGTGTACAGAACGTCCAGGAGCTCCGCTCGGAGCCGATGGCCGTAGCGGAAATCGGCATACGCTGAGAGCCGGCCCAGCAGC
Organism: Gemmatimonadaceae bacterium; assembly: GCA_035688075.1. GTDB lineage: Bacteria > Gemmatimonadota > Gemmatimonadetes > Gemmatimonadales > Gemmatimonadaceae > JADGGM01. The sequence goes on along the minus strand of DASSNL010000171.1, from coordinate 44,979 downwards.
GCCGCGGCCTCCTTCCACGAGTCACGCGTGGAGGTCTGCAGAGCCGCGCCCAGTTTTCTTACCTCATGGCAGGCCACGGCCTCGAGGAGTGCATCGTGCAGTCCGTCCTCCCGGCGGTCAGGTGACATTGCATGCGCCACAGCCGCCTGCCTGCGTTTCCGTACGTTCGCGTACCAGACGTCACGGTACTGCCGGATGAGAGTGGGGGACAGCCCGCGGCCGAGTCCTGGGCCTACCGTAGCCTCATGATGGTGCTGGAGGCACAAGACGGCGAGGTTCTCAAAGGCGTTATTGCCCGGATCTCCGTCGATGTGGTGCACCTGCACCGCTTGACGCACGCGATGGTCGGCGCACACACAGCAGGTGCGGTCCGACTCGAACATCACGGCGTCACCTCGCTCGGTTGGGATGCGTTTACGTCGTGCCATCTGGGCGGTGCATGGGAGTTCAGGATCCGTTTCCCGACGTCTTGGCACCTACTTCACCGAGTGCGTCGATGATCTTCAGCTCACATCCGAGTCAGGGAGTCTCGGTTCGCAGTCTGCAATCCTGGGCCACTTGCTGTGATGCGCGCAGTCGTTCCACGCCAACCAGTCCGTTCAAGTGCAGGTCGACGGTCTGGCAACGCTTCGGCAACTGGCGACTAGGCGATATGCATCTTCCTCCAAGTGTGGTTAGCTCTCCACGACGCGTCGCCCAGCAGATAGGCGCGAAACGCTGCTACAACCTGCTCTAGCCCGAGGTTGGCAGTGGTGCACTCGTAATGCTCTTCAAGAGCGCCGTCCTGGTACTCCAAGATGAAGCCCTCGTTTGGCCCGCCAGCCGTCTGAATGTACGTATTCCCGTCTTCGGTGGCGCTCAGAACCACGAATGCGTCCGGCCCTCCAATCAAGCTACGCAGGGCCACGTCGACTTGTGCTGCGGACGGGGTCGGGATGTCCTGGCCACTTCCAAGTGATAGGAGATACATGGGAGGATTGGGTTGTTCGGAGGGAGCCGAAGAGCGGCGCTGGCATCGCAGTCGGAGGGGCTAGCATACTGACCATCGGCCGCGCTCGCTAGACCCCATCGCTAACCGTGTGGTTACGGGCAGACGAGGCGGTGCCGCTAGAGGATCGGGACGCCGTCTCGAGTCCAAGAGACGAAGAGCAGAGATGCTGACCTGAAGCTGGCCCCATCCGATGCGCGCGTGGCTTGGCAGGCCGCGGCCAACACGTGCCTCTGACGAACATCATTTTCGCCAGACCGTATCTTCACCGATTGCTGAAAGCCTCGCTGGGCGATAGTTCCTGCACACAGGCCCTGTCAGCCGCGAGCGAGCTCGCTAGGAATGCAGCGTGGGCCGGGCCAGCTACGGAGGCAGACATGCAGATCGAGGTTTCTGGAGAGAGGAAACTCACGCGAGAGGAGCTTTACGAACTGGTCTGGTCCGAGCCCATGCAGACGCTCGGCCCCAAGTTCGGCATCAGTGACGTCGGATTGAAAAAGACCTGTAAACGACTACGGATCCCCACCCCCGGACGTGGCTACTGGGCCAAGAAGAGCGCCGGTGTCGCTCCTCGGAGAACCCCGCTCCCGAAGCTCCCGGCATCGGTGCCCGCATCCCAGCTGTCGGTGGTTTTTGGACGACCGCCGAGACCAGGCCCGGCAGAGCTGGCTGAGGCAACGGGACCGATCGCAGATCAGCAACGCCACGAAGCATTGCCGGAGCATCATATCCAGGTCGCCGAGGTGCTCACGGATCCCCACAAGCTGGTGGCTGCAAGCGTCCAGCTTCTCCGTCACGCCAAGGCAGATGCCCAGCACCGTCTCATCCCGCGTGGGAAGAAGTGCCTCGCCGTAGCGGTGACGCTTGGGACTGCGGATCGCGCAATGCTCGTCTACGATGCGTTGCTGAAGGGGTGCGAAGAACGTGGCTGGGCGGTCGCCGTTACTGAACGCGACCAGGACTCGACGACGATAACCGTAGGCGAAGATCCCGTCAGTATCGGCATAGAGGAGCGCGTCGACCGGGTGGAGAGGAGGCCTGACCCGAAGGACAAGCGTGTCTACTGGAGCAAGGAATACGACTACGTGCCGACCGGCCGACTCACCATGCGTATTGAACACTCGTACCTCAACGTACGGCGGAGTTGGTCGGATGGTGCAAAGCAGCGTGTGGAGGACTGCCTCAATGACTTCATGGTCGGTCTCGTCGCCGCTTCGGAGGCCTTGAAGGCACAGCGGCTCGAGCGGGAGGCACGACATCGCGACTACTTGATTGCGGAGAAGCGGCGGCGTCTCGAGGAGCAGCGCCGCCAGGAGGAATCCGCCCGCGTGCGGGCTCTCGACGCCGATCTCACGCGCTGGAGGAAGAGCATGGTAGTTCGTGAGTATGCCGCTGCGATGCGCAAGGCCGCCGAAGCCGCTGAACTGCTAGGCGAGGGAACTCCGATGAGCGCGTGGCTCTCATGGGCGGACTCGTACGCCGATCGCATCGACCCAACGAAGGGTTCACCAGTGGTGCCGACCGACCCGAACCCTTACGCCCGGTATCCATACGGTTCAACGGACGTGTCCTCGGACTCGAGGTTATCCTGGTGACAACGCCCCTAGTTCGCCCGCTGACGCGGGAGATCCTCGTTTCGGGGACCGCTTACCGAGTGATGATGACTGCGGACCGGCTTACCCTGACTCCCAAGGGCCGGCGCAAGGGTGCGGTGGAAGTTACTTGGGATGAGATCCTGTCCTGGCGCGAGCAGGGCGGGAGATCGCCCGAGATTCCGGCCACGGCATCAGGGGCCGTTCCGCCAAAGTCGGTCTTGAGCGAGGTGGCCCGCGACCTCGTGTCGGCCGCCGCTGCCATTGCACGCGCCGACGAGACGCTCACGCAGGCCGGCGCACTTCCACCGGAACTTCGGGCTGAGCTGAGCACGGATCCGTACTACGGCCGGCCGGAGATACGGGACGACTGGTTCATCGAACCGCTCCTGACCGAGCGCGAGGTTGCTTCAGTGCTTCGAGTGTCAACGCGCGCCGTTCGACGTCTCCCACTTCGCTACATTCTGATTGGCGGAGAGACGCGGTTCCGGCAGTCGGAGATTCGATCGTTTCTCCAGCGGCAGGAATCGAAGAACGCGCGCTTGGTGTGACAGTGGAAAAAGGAAGTGTCATCGTCGCTCGGATCGCGAATTCGCCGCTTCCGCTCGCTCTTTTCGGAAGGTCTGTAGGGAGCTTCGGTGTGGGGAGCCAGCCATCGCCGGTTGTGCTGACTGGCTGACCTCCCAAGATTGGGATGAATATGTGGCTATCGCGAGAAGAGAGGTACGGCGGAGCCTCAACAGGCATCAACAGGCATAATCCTCGCTTGACCAGACCTCCCGATGGCTGACGGCAACATCGGCCGAGCGGTGAATACGCGAGGTGCCGATGCATCTCGCGGTTCGGCGGCAGTGCTGCATTCGATGGACAGCGAGTGAACGGTGAGAATTCGTACGCTTGTGGCGTGGGGCGACTGGTCGGTGGAAATCATCGACGCCCGGCGCTTTGTGGTGCGACAGCCCGATCCAGCACGGCATCGGGCCGGCGCAATCGACTACCATTTCCACGCCCGCCTGTTACGTCGCGGAATTCCGGTGGCGCACGTGCGCTCGGATACGATGGCACGCCCGGTTGCTACGTTTGACTGGCTGGACTCGGCCGTACAATTCCAGCTCTGGTCGGACGCTCGCATCTGGCGACGCGGTGGAGGACTTGGCCACTCGCCGCTGCTTGCGGACGCCTCGGCTGACCCACGCACGGCCGGCGCCGAATTCCTGCAGATGCTCGTGCGTCGCACCGCTGAACTCCAGCAATGGCCCGGTTTCGATATCTGGACATCGCCCAACGCCCCACCGCCAGTACGTGACCCCGAGGCGGACGCGGAGCTGCCGAGCATCGAGCTCGATGGTCGCCGGCATCGACTTCTCGGTTGGGCGGACGGAAAGGTGTGTTACTACGCGCCGGACGGCTCCGAGCAGTGCGTTACGGACGATCCGGCGCTCCTCGAGCGCCTCGTGCGGACATGCGCGGCGTACTACGAGGGTGACGATACGTGAGCCAAGCGGAAAGGATCTGATCGTGCCAGCGGGAGCCCTGAGGTGAGAGCCAATCTTGTATTCACTCGCGCGCTCTGCTCCCGGAGCGCCGCACGCCCGGCAGTCTACACAATCGCGGATGGTCGTTCCGAATAGGAGACGTCGGGAGCCGCCGCGGGGGAGGGACTCCGCTCCTCGACGTACAGAGCGACGACGACCTGGCGCTCGGTCCCGCCCACGCTCGTGAGGTAGTGCGTCTGGTGGATGATCTCCTTCCGGGGGCCGCGCGTCATCCACTCCTGCATGCGCTCCTCGTCGGCGGGATCGAAAACGATGACCTTCAAACCATGACCTTCATCGAACAGGCTGGGGTGAGAAAGAACCGCTGTGGTCGCTGCAAGAGGCACACCAGGATCCCCCTTTTTCCGCCGTCATTTGTTTCGATGCTCCCCCACTGGAAGGCGGCCGTTCGGCGCGTGCCGGGCGCGGTCGTTGCTGCTGGTCGCAATGACCTCCAAGAGTGGAGCGGGCGAACGAACTCATGGAAGTCAAGGTATTCGATCCGGCCGACGAGCGGGCCATGCGCGCCTGGGCCAGCAGATGGCCGAAAAAGGAGATCGTCGAGAGTCAGGTCTACCACGCTCGGTCGGGCGGCGTCGAACGCGAGGTCGCCGTTGTACTGTTCGTCGAAGAGCTCGCGGTCTGCGCGCAGACTAGCGATCGACCGGCGCCGAGAGAAGGCTGACCGAAGAGCGGGCCATGCCTCGCTCGGCTCGGGATTCAGTCAGCGGGGCGTTACACCCCAGGCCCGCTGGGCGTCAATCGAGTGAGCCGACAAGAGCACACTCGTCGCGAGGCGGGGTCGCAAAGCCAGGAGTCTCCCGCAGCCCTTGTGAGAGATCGTCCGGTTGCCGGAGCGCCGCGTAGAAGTCCACGTCCACCGCCTCGGAGTCGTCGGCTGTCAGCGGCGCTCGGAGGGCAGGGCGCCCCCCTCGTGCGACTTCTACACTGCAGCTCACTCGTGTCGTTCACTCGACCAGCACATCTCGCTTCTGCGGTCTCGGTGCCGCTAGCCAGTCACCTAGCGGCTGATAGCCGGGTGCAGGGTGTTGGCTCCGTCAGATCGCCTTCGTGTCCGCATCGCCCCCACGCGCCACGGCGCGGCCTGTCGCGCCCCTCGCCGTCGAGTGACTCTTCACCGGCCGGCGAGCGGGGATGCCACCTGTGATCGCTTTCCCAGGCGCACCCGCGGGCCATGGCGCGCTGGCAGTCGCGGCGCTACTCGGCGTGCCGGCGCTCGTCGCCCTGGCGGCCGTGCAATTCCGCCTCATCCGCACCGCGGCGCGGGCGCGTGAGGCGTATCGGCTCCTGCTCGAGAGCGCGGAGGACATGATCTTCACGCTCGATGGCGAGGGGTGCTTCCGCGATATCAATGACGCCGCTGTACGTCAGAGCGGTTACACGCGCGAGGAGCTCTTGGGGCACGCGTTCGCGCCGTACATCGTGTCGGAGGATGTGCCGCACGCTATGGCGCAGTTCGCGGCAGCGCTCCAAGGGGAGCCCCGCCAGTACGAAGTGCGCTACGTTCGCAAGGACGGCGCGGTGCGGTGGATCTGGTGCACCAACACGCCGATCCGCGAGCACGGGGCGGTCACGGGCGTCCTGGCAATCGCTCGCGACGTGACGGATCGCCGGCTTCTCGAGGCACAGCTGCAGCACTCGCAGAAGATGGAAGCCGTGGGTCGGCTCGCCTGCGGCGTGGCGCACGACTTCAACAACCTCCTCACGGCGATCTCGGCGAACGCGGAGCTCGCCCTCAGCGCGTTGTCCACCGAGGACCGGGCGTGCTCCGAGGTCGAAGATATCCGCCGCGTCACGGCGCGCGGGGCGACACTCACGCGGCAACTCCTCGCCTTCAGCCGTACACGGCCCGTGCGGCCGGTGGTCGTCGATGTCGGGAGCATCGTGACCGGGTTGAGCCGGCTTCTCCAGCGACTGATCGGCGAGAACGTAGAGATGAAGCTCGCCACGCACCCCGGGCTGTGGCGCGTCCGCGCGGACCCCGGCCAGCTAGAGCAAGCCATCGTCAACCTGGCGGTCAACGCGCGCGATGCCATGCCGCAGGGCGGCGTGTTGGTGATCGCGGTCGATAACTGTACTCTTTCCCAGCCGCTCCCCCATCCGCACGGTGTGGCAGCGGCGGGCGAGTACGTGCGGCTCGAGGTGAAGGATACCGGGGCTGGGATGACGGCCGCGGTGCAGGAGCGCATCTTCGAGCCGTTCTTCACGACCAAGGAGCGGAGCGGAGGTACGGGACTCGGGCTCAGCACCGTGTACGGAATCGTGAAGCAGCTCGGCGGCCACATCATCGTGGAGAGCCAACCCGGTGAGGGCACGAGATTCCAGATTCTGCTGCCGCGAGAGGACGCCCTCCCAGCTTCGGGCACCGACCGCCGGGCGGAGGATACAGCGGCATCGCGTCCTGCGACGATCCTGCTCGTCGAGGACGATCCCGCCGTGCTCGAGCCGGTGCGCCGGATGCTGGAGCATGTCGGCCACGAGGTAATCTGGGCGTGTGGGGCGGGGGACGCGCTCCAAGTAGTTGACTCGTACACAGGGCGTATAGATCTCCTCCTCACGGACGTCGTGCTGCCGGGGATGAGTGGACGAGCGCTCGCCGAGCTGGCCGGCGAGCGGCGCCCGGACTTGGCGGTCCTCTTCATGTCGGGCTACGCCGAGGGCGCGGCGGCGCGGCGCACCGAACGCCCGGGACCGCGGCATCTCCTCCGGAAGCCGTTCACAGGCGACGTGCTCTTGCGCACTATTCATGGCGTGCTCGAGCGAACCGGACGTGGGACCCAGCAGGGCGCCAGCTGCCGCTGACCTTGCCCTCTCACACTGCGCAGCATTCAACCGCGGCGTCAATCGATGCGTATGGGCACGTCCTCTCGCGAGGTCGTGGATCGTGTCCACACCGGCCGAAGCACGTGCGACTGGCCACGATGGCTTCGATCGCATGCGTGATCTGGAATCCCCACGTTCGCGTACACGGAGAATCGAAGCGGCGAACACTCTCACTTCCCAGATACAGGGCCACCGACTCTTCGAGGACCGCGACGCCCCAGGTCCGCGCCACCACGTGGCGTGGCGACCGGTACATGCTGGCGACGGGCTGTACCTGCTGACGCAGTTGGGCTGGATTTCTGCGCGATACGAGTGGAGTCTTCAGGCCGGCAGGCGATATAAGCGCTTCGTCCGGCTTCCTGGGGCGGGACGCAGCAGCAATCCAGGTCGTCCACAATGCGCGGTTGGCTCGGCCTGATGTAATCGATGGCGCTTGCCAGAACAGCCGCGGTTTCCAGAGGTGCCCTGCCTCGGGATCATCGGAGAATACAGTCTTTCGAGCCATGCCGTGACATCGCACACTGTGCGAGCGCGCCGAGGACGAGCGCGCAGTTCCTAGTGTCGATTGCATGCGGGATAAGGCTCTGTGATCGGTAGCGTGCCTGTCTCCTCAAGGCGCGGGCCGCGACTCGGGCCTCGCTTCGGGCAGCAGTGCTTGTGCTGTCACGGCCGGGCCATGAGAACGTCGACGGCATTCATGTCACGGGCATCGTGGACACTACTCCAATTCCAACAACACAACGGCAGGGTAGCTGCCCCAGCCCCGAGTACATCGTCCACCACTGCTGGAGTCTCGCTGTCCCGTTGGGCTGATGAGAGAAGTACGGTGTGGACCAGTATGCTCAGGGTTCCCGCCGAACATCGCCAACGGTCACTAACACCCTTATACCCGGAGAGTACCTCCCTACAATGGAGGGAGGAGAGCGGTCGTAGAGGTCTTCTTACAGCGACCGATTCTGACTGGCGTTTTCTCCCTGCCAAAGCCCCATGCGAGCGACGGCCCTGCGTATGGAATCATGCTTATGGAATCCATTCAAGAAGCCGAGGTGGCTTCGTACGCAAGTGCTGGTAGTGTACCGGCTTGCAGGTCGATGCGAGGGGGCGACTGACACCAGGCGACGCGTGAAACCCGCGATGCGTGATACCAACCAACGCACGTGCGACCAGCCTGTTGACATCAGGCGACGAGTGGTGACCCCGACCAACGTCTCGGCTGACGCCAGCCGACGGGTTCCGAGTTCGGCCAATGCCTCCATCCGACGTATCGGTGATACCAGCCGACGGGTCGCAATCGCCGCCACAGTGGCAGGGGCTACCGGCTGACCGGTGAGGTGCCCCAAGGTGGGATGGTAAGCGCTCGGTTATCCCCGCTCCCCACCTGGCAGGTATTGCGTGAATAGCGCCGGTAATGCTTCTGGAAGCTCCGCTATCTCTGTTGCTCGCACGACGAAACGTCACTCGGCCCGCAATCACCGCCCGCGCGTAGCCGGGTCAGATGTGGTGTTCTGTGAATCGCCCGTCCTGGCCTGCACGCCGATCGGTCCTCTATGCGATGCACGAGCTCTTGCCGCCGCCCCGCTGGCCGGAAACGCTGGAAAGTCCCATGCGTTGGAGCGGATTCAGGAGGAAGACGGGATGCACGGCTGGGCGTTGCGCCATGCGAACGGGATCACCGCATCGCCCTTGTATCCGGCAGGAGTCGCCCCGATCCTGCAGACTGCCAACATACTGGACGTGTACGCGGGGTTACTCGTCGAACTCGCCAAGGCCGAATATCCTACCGATGGCCGGGTGAGAATCGGACGCCAATCCTTCTTGCAGCGGATTCAGTGGTGCGACAGCCAGGAGGATGTGGGTGGCCACGCGTACCGCCAACTCGACGCTGCCCTCGAATACTTGGCGGAGGTGCGTATCCACTGTACGGCGATCGAAGAGGTCATGGACCTGGAACCTGCAACCCAAGTGGACGGGGAGCTCGTGTTCCGCATCCTCCAAGCGTACGGCCGCGTCTCCGAATTTCAAGCGCGAGGTGTCGGGGAGGAGAACAGACCCAACGCGGGACACCGAGCTGACGACATCGTAGTGTACTTCTCCAGCCCGTTAGTGCGCCTCCTTCGCAACTCTGACAAGCGTGTTACTTACCGTCTCTCGCACTATCTGGCGTTCCGTCGTGGAGTGCCGCGCGCCTTCTACCGCTTCATTTCCTACCTCGCCACGCAACCGCTTAACAACGGGGAAGTCACCGTAGCTGTCGATGACCTCCTCGGCGCGATAGGGAGCACCCTCCGCGCTGTCCCTCCTGCGAAGGTTCGACAACTTCTTCGCGACACCCCGCAGCTCATGTGCGATATGGGGCTGCTGCGATCCCTTCCGCAGTACGTGACTAGACGCACTCGGGATGGTGTGATGCAGCAGGTCATTCTTCGGCCATCGACGCCTCCAACTCCGGAGCTGGAACGCCTGCTTTACGAGACGCTCGCAGGGTGGTGCGTGACGCAATCTGTAGCGGAGAAGTACATCCGCGATCTCCCCGAGTGGGTCGCAACCGTCGTAGCAGCCACGTCGCTTGGCATGCTTGTAGTCAAGAAAACCCTGCCCGGAATGGTGATCGACTACTGCAAGCAGCCCAGCCGGGATCTGGATGCTGATCGCCTCCCCCGGTTTCAGCCGACCACTACGTCACAGCGGCAGACAGTCGTGAGCAACGAAGCCATGACTTACCTCGAGGAGTCGTGCGGCGCCAGCAAGGTGTACCTCGATGGCCTCGAAGCGGACAGCCGCGCCGCGCTGCGGGCCGCGTATGCGGGCGTGAACCGGCCCGACTGGGTCGTAGAAGGTCTCATGCACGCGGCCGCCCATCAATTCAGGGCGGGGTGGTCGCTTGGGGCGTTTCTACGCGCGCGCGGGGTCACGACGAAGCGCTGAGGCCACACGATACGGCACCGCCAATCTTGCTCGGAGGGCCGAAGCTTGGTTGGCGGAGGAGTCAGGGGCTTGCCGCCGCCCTGCGAGGTGAGCCACTGGTGTTCATAGCCGCACTACGCTCCTTCCACCCCGCTGATCTCCATGCCTTCCGCCATCCGACAGCAGCTCGTTGGCCTGATTGCCGAACTTCCAAAGGATCCTACTGACGCAGATCTCGCATCTGTCGTCCGGATACTGTCCGACGTCGCTACTCGTGCGCCAAAGCGTCCGGCTGCTTCGGTGCAGGCGATGCTCCGATATAGCGGCTCCGCTCTGCCCGGAAGACTCCGCGATCACGTCGCCAAGCTGGCCATCGATAATGTGAAAGAAGCTGTGGCCGGCGCGCCAGCGAATCCTCCTTCCGCGCGCCCGGCAGGAGTGTGGTACACCCTGTCCGAAACGGCGGCTCGCTTGGTCATCGGCGACGAAACGCTGCGCCGGCGGCTAGATCACCATGAGCATCGGCGCCGACTGGGTTACCCTCACTGGGACGCATACCAGTGGCATTTCTCCTCACTCGCGATAGAACCGGAGACGTCGGCCAAGTTCCTCGCTGCCTTGCCAGAACATGAACCGCTCGAGGAGCTGCTGCCTGATTGGTGCATCCGCGAGGGCCACGGCAAGGCGCCGCGCGATGCTCGGTCTCAGGAGGAGCGACGCACCCTGCTCCGTCGCGTGAACCTCTCCTCATTGGCCGTAACGCAGGACGCATCGGGCCTGGAGTACGAGCCATCATAGGCTGTAGCGCCCAGCTTTTCACCTCCAGGGTGGAGTACAGACCGTTCTGTACTGCCAGGTGTCCGGTTCTACAGAAGTTTGCGCAGAACAACGAGTTACAGGGCTACATGGAGTACACGAATCCCCAGAATTCTCAACCGGATATGAGTGATCACGCGTACTCCATACCCCTCTGTTTTGGTGGTAACTCCATACCAGTTCTGTAGTTCGCCCCAAGTATTGGCAGAAAGAAGTCCGATTCGTCCGTACTCCACGAGAATCGCCCTCCGTCCACAACCCCCAATGACTCACGTCGGAACCAAGCTCCCGCTTCGCAGTGATCAGTACACCCGTATCGAGGACGTTGTCATCGACGCATTCGTACATGGCAAGCCGTACACTCAGCGTGCCCTTGCTCAAGCCATGGCCGTGGCATTCGGGGTGGATGAGGACGATACGGCTACCGGTATGGTCTACTATCTCCGCAAGCTAGCCAGTCGCGGGATGTACGAGGCGCAGGCCGGACGGTTCGGCAGTAAAGGCACGCAGGCGAAGGGCTCACCAACCAGTCCTCGGTGGTTCAATTTCAGCAACCTTGCGGTCGATGACGCGACCTTCCGCCACGCGCTCGAGCCCTTCTTGGCCGATGCGGATGTCGCGAGCTGGCGCAGGGAAACCATCCGTAAGGCCATCAGGTTCGCTCGCGACTTACCTACACAGTGTGCCGACGATCGAATTCTGGAAGCGGCAGGGCACATCGCCGCGGACCAGCTGTACGGGTTGCCCGACGCCGTCTTTATGCAAGCGATGGAACGCTTCACCAATCAAACGGCGAAGAACTACCGCAGCGCTGTCTCTGTCGTACTCGAATATGCCGCGCGGCGGAGACTGATTCCGATGGTATTCCCCTACTTCCACAAGCCCGACGCATGGGCCGAGTTTACAAATCGGTTTTTCCCGCTTGCTGAACAGGGCGAGAGCTCTGGCTACGTGAAACGCCATCGGAACGGGATGAGCTATATCCGACGCGCGGCAGTGGCGCTGTACGGTGATGACGTCTTGCCGGAGGAGATCTCTCGGACACGCTGTGAGGAAATCAGGGATCGTCTGCGTGTTGTGGATGGCGATATACCAGGGGCGACAAGAGCAATGTGCACCATGCGTGAGCTGGCTCAAGCGTTCGGCATAGGCCCGTTTGCCGAAAAATCCGCTGCGGACGCCTTCTTTGTACAAACGCCCTCCGGAATGCGACCAGCGATCCACCTGCGCAGCCCGAGTGGCGAGTCAAGGCGCGACGACTGGGACGGTCTCCTTCTTATGCTCGAGGAATACGGATTCCCCGACGACACGATCGCGTTTTTGCGCTGGTACAAGATCTATATCACCATGCCTGCACGCGAACTTCTCAGTAACGAGAACAGAACAATATTCCCTTCACGTCGGAACGCACACCGTCTGTGTGCGACGTCGCTAAAACGACGGTGCGTATCCCTGCGTGCGTACCTGGGCACAGCCGTCAATCTCCTGGGAATGCGCCCGGCAGAGCTCACGCCCGGTGTACTGTTTGGCTCCAGTTTCGATGTGATTGCTTACGCGCTCGTGGACTGGTGGCAGAGTAGACGAGATGCATTCCTCGCGGAAGGGCGCGACACGGCGATAGCAGGCGGGCTTGGCCACTATATCATAGGTATCGGGATGATGTGCTTTACCCGGTATGAGTTGTTGCGCTTCAACCGACGGCTCTCGGTAGCCGTGACCGACAAGGAGAGCGCCAAGAAACAGGGCGACCGCACTGTGCGCATCGACACATGGACCGAGGAAGCCTCTGAGAAGACTCCCGAGGAGCAGTCAGCGTGGGATGCATATCGCTCGTCATACGGAATCGCGAACAATCTTCAGGGCATCGTGAAGGACGAGCGTGGTGCGAACCGGGCTGGTACGCCGGAGTTCAAGGATATCAAGGAGATGATGCGGAACACCCCTCCACAATGGTTCATCACCATCCTCAATCGGTCTATCGAGCAGGTGCGCACTGGCATGCGAAGGAAGCAAGACAACGCCAAGTTCCACAAGCTTGTGCGCGACACCGTGGACTTGGCGTTTCACATCTCCACGGGCTGCAGAAGTGAGGAGAGCTGTTTGGTGCGTATGGATGTGCATCTGACCCCCGAGCGCCTCGCGAAGCGTGTGGTCTTCTTTCGCGCCGGAGAGCGAAAGAACAACAAGGACCAGGAAGTCATCCTCCAGCCGGCGTACCTACCGGACGATATTCTGGAATTCTATCTCGCGCGTACCCGGCCATTCCTGATGCGTGACCAGTACGTGCGTCCGCATCGTATCGGTGGCAAGGGGAAAAAGGTATCGCAGCCGGAGTTGGTGCAAACCCATCCCTTCTTCCTTGTAACGAGTCGCGGCACGTCCTATGGCGTCGAGGATCTGAAAAGCGAAACATCGGTTATCTACCTCGCACAGAGAGCGGAAGAACACGGCAGGAATCTGACTGTGTTTCTCGCGCGTTCGGCGGTGCGTTGTGGACTCAAGTTGTCCGGAAGGAAATACGAATTGGGGCCGCACGCCATCCGAGGTGTTTTCGCTTACGCTCTGTACGTGATGACTGGTAGCGCGCAGGCCGCGGCTCACTACCTGGGAGACGAAGAGGACACCGTAACAAACAACTACTCGGCCATCAGCGGGATCCATGTGGATTCGAGTGCTCTCATCGGCTTCAGGGTTGGCCCAGTTATCGGTGGATCGAGTGTGCCGACTCTCGAGCCTCCTGCGTCCGCAGGACTGACTGGATCCAACCCGGTGCCCGAGGCGTGCGACCGGGACGTCGAGGCCGCGTACCTGAAGCGATTGGAAGAACTACGGGCGGACAGGCGCGCTGGCCTCATTGACGCAGAGGAATTTGCGGAGTTGAAGACGGCGTACCGGCGGCAGTACCGCTTGAAGCTCGGGATGCCCGAGCGAAGTCTGAAGGTGGCCTGAGAAGGGCAATGCTTTGTGGGACAAGGCAGCACTCGACTGGATTAGTGCGCGCTGGGCATCGTGGCGGGTGCGACACCCTGATGCGCGATGCCGGCTGTCGTCTCAGCGGGAGCCTAGAGGGGATGGCGAGAGCCACTTGCTGCTCGGTGCAGGGTCGCAAACATTCGGTTACTCTCGTTGCTGGGATTCGTCACAAAGTAGGTAAGGTCGCTTGGCCTTAATGACGAAGTCTCCAAGTCAGTTTGCGCATTTGGTCCCGCGATCAACCGCACGCCGCACCGCCCAGATGGCCCGCTTGCGGGGGCGATGGGTCGGACTGAATGCGTCCTGAAACTCCCCGCTCGAGCCGCGGTCACTCCCTCGTCGATGAATACGAAAGCTGTAGCTCCATACCAACTGCTGCCAGATCTGCGGCCCGACCAATTCCAATCGCTCAAGGACGACATCGCAAAGCGTGGCGTGCTCGTACCCGTTGAGCGGGACAATGACGGGAATCTCTTGGATGGACACCACCGGCTCCGTGCGCTCAAGGAGCTACGCGATGAGGGGCGCGAAGTACCAGATCCGCCGGTGATCATCCGGATGGGGCTAAGCGAGGTTGAGAAGAGGGCGCACGTTCGTTCGCTGAATCTTCACCGCCGTCACCTATCCGCCTCTGAGCGCCGCACCGTCATCGAAACGCAGCTCAGAGATACGCCAGACGTGAGTGACCGCGCTGTAGCTCACACGTTGTCGGTCTCTCCGGCCACGGTGGGCGCGGTTCGCCGACGACTTGGTGATACATCGTCTGTTCAAATTAACCAGTCGGGCGGGCGTGTTGGCCGGGATGGTCGCCGTCGGCGGCTGCCGCAGCGCAGAACTATCATGGCGCCCTCTGAGGCAGACGCGAAGCGTGCGGTTGCTGCGCTACAGGCGGTTCCCGCGGATGCGCTTCCCGAGCGAATCCTCACGACCGCGGACACGGCGGTTGCAGCGCGGATGATCCGGCGCGAGAGCGCCCGGGAGGAACGCCTCGAGCGTCTCCGCGATCCAGGCTCTCTTCGTTGTGTCGGACCAGGAAAGTACGTCGTGCTGGTCGTCGACCCGCCTTGGCGCTATACCGGCGCGTCCGATCCGACGCGTACAGCAGAGAATCACTACCCGACACTCTCACACGATGAGTTGCTTGCGTTGCCGGTGGGCGAGATAGCGGCACGGCACGCTGTGCTCTTCCTGTGGACCACGCCTCCCAAGGTGGCCGAGGCCGCGGAGCTCATCGCCGCGTGGGGCTTCGCCTACAAGACGTGTGCGGTATGGGATAAGGAGCGTCTTGGCCTGGGCTCATGGTATCGCCTGCAGCACGAGCTGCTCCTGATAGCCACACGGGGTAACGTGCCGCCGCCTGCGCCTATGAACCGGCCGCCATCTGTGATTCACGCGCCCCGTGGCGCGCACAGCGCGAAACCGGCTACGGTCCGCGAGCAGATCGAGCGCATGTATCCTCACGTGCCTCGTATCGAACTGTTCGCCCGAGGTGCCGTGCCGGGCTGGGAAGTGTGGGGCTTCGAGGCGGTTCGGGAGGAGGCTGGCCTGCAGGTAGGGTAAAGACGCGCAGTGGTCTGGGTTTAGCGGTGGTCCTCACGCAGCCTGCGGCCAATCTCCATACAGTGCCTCAGCCTGGCCCATGACCGCCTCGAGCAGCGGCTCCAGATCCTCCGGCCTCACGTCCCGGCGGTAGAGAACTCGCTTCACGGCGGCACGCACTTCCGCCTTCACGTCGTCGCGGTGAGGCTGTGTCCAATCCACCTTGAGCCGCGCCTTGAGAGTCTGCACCACATCGTGTACCAGGTCCCGCAGGAAGCCGGGCGCATAGACAGATTCCCGATTCGCCGCCACGGCATCGTAGAACGCGACTTCCTCTGGCTCGAGCCCCAGCTCCTCGGCCCGCTGATCGTCGGCGTCCATCTCGCGCTTCATCTTGAGGAGCGCCTTGACGACCGCGGCCGCGTCGATCAAACGATTGTGGTACTTCCGGAGAGTCTGTTCGAGGAGTTCACGGAAGGAGCGGTCCTTGGTCAGGTTCCGTGCGCGGCGCCGGTCCAACTCGTCGCGCATGAGTTTCTCGAGAAGCTTGAGGCGGAGATTCTCATAGGGCCGATCTTTGAAAGTCTGTAGGAATCGGTCGTCGAGGATCGAGATATCGGCGAGCTCGATTCCGGCGGCGCGGAAGATGTCAACGACGCCGGTGGACTCCACGCTGTCGTCCACGAGATCGCGTACCGCCCGCTCCATATTCCGGTCGGGTCGGCGGCCGGGAAGCGTCTTCAGGATCTGCTTTCGCGTTCGCTGGTAGAAGATCACCTCGTCCGCGTGTGCCCGGCACTCGTCCATGTGCTTCACGAGCAGGAATGCGTTCGTGAGGCGGTGCTCGGCCTCGAGAAATTCGTCCCGGCGCTCGTCATCCGCAGCAAGGGTGCCGTAGACGAGCGCATAGAGATCCTCGAGCTCGATTCGAGACAGTCGGCGCCAAGCGCCATAATCGTGATCTGCCGGTAGTAGAGTGCGCACGCCGCCGAGTGCCTCGAAGAAGATCGGCTTCGCTTCCTCGCCGACTTCGGGCGCCGGCTCGCCACGGCCGCCGCCCTGAGTGTAGCGGTCTGTGGCCTCGCGCAGGTCGTCGCCGATGCCGATGTAGTCCACAACAAGACCGTGGGGCTTGTCGCGGAATACGCGGTTCACCCGGGAGATTGCTTGGATGATCGTGTGCCCGCGCATTGGCTTGTCGATGTAGAGCGTGTGAAGGCAGGGGATGTCGGTTCCCGTGAGCCACATATCGACCACGATCACCAGGGCAAGCGGGTCGTCAGGATCCTTCATGCGCTCCTTGATCGCCTCGCGCTGAGCCTTGGTCGTGAGATGACCAGCAGCGCTCCACTCCGGCGGGTCCTTCGCGAGGTCTCCGGTCATCACCACTTTGACCTCTGGGCAGTCGGGGAGGGCTGTGAGCTCGTCGTACAGCCGCACGGCGTTCTCTCGCGTAATACAGACGATCATGCCCTTTCCGGCGAGCGTGGCGGTGCGGCCGCGGAAGTGCGTGAGCAGGTCGGCCGCGAGTTCTGCGACACGGTCCTTAGCACCCGCCGCAGCCGCGAGCGCGGCCCATCGCGACTTCCGTCGTTCGAGCTCCTCCTCGGGCTCGCCGTTGACGATGTCGGCGAGCGCCTCATCTACGTCTTCCTTCGCCAGGTGCAGCTTGATCTGGCGTGGGAGGTAGAAGATCGGGACGGTCGCCTTGTCCTCCTGCGACTGCCGGATGTCGTAGGAATGGATGATATCCCCGAACACCTCGACCGTATCCGACCCGCCGAAACTCACAGGTGTGCCGGTAAACCCGATACGCCTTGCGTTGGGTAGTGCTTCTGCGAGGTAGCGGGCGTAGCCGTCCGTGAAGCCGTACTGCGAGCGGTGGGCTTCGTCGGCGATGATGAAGACGTTCTCGCGGGTGGATAGGACGGGGTGGGCCAGTTCCTCCGAGCCGAGGCGGAACTTCTCTACGGTGGTGAAGATCACTTCCCCACCATCTCCACGAAGTAGGTCGCGCAACCCATTCACGCTCTCGGCATGTCGCACACCTCCCACCAGATCACGGGCAGCTACAAACTGGTCATGGAGTTGGTCATCGAGATCGGTGCGGTCCACTTGGATGACAAAGGTCGGATTCGCAAGGGCGGGTTCGCGGCGGAGGATTCCGACGAGGAAGGCCATCGTGAGGGACTTCCCCGATCCGGTAGTGTGCCACACGACACCAACGCGTCGATCCGCGCCTGTCCGGGCCGCGGCGAGTGCCCTCTCGGCTGCGAGCCGGACGGCGAAGAACTGATGGTACTTCGCTCCCTTCTTAGTGAGCTTGTCATCCGCTGTCTCGAAGAGCACGAAGTCACGTACGTACTGGAGGAAACGATCTCGCGGGAAGAGCCCCTCAATCAGGGTCTTCATCGGCGCTGTCGTCCCCGGCTCTACAGTACATCCATCGATCGACTTCCACGGCGCAAACCACTCGAGTCCAGCCGTCCACATGCCGTGCGAGCTGTGGACGCCGTCAGATGCCACGCAGACCGCGTTGAACTCGAAGAGCTGCGGAATGTCGTGGGTGTAGTGCTGGATCTGGTTCCACGCGTCCTCGACGGTGGGCGTGGGAGACCAAGGGTTCTTCAGCTCGAAGAGAGCGAGGGGAATGCCGTTGACGTACAGAAGTATGTCCGGCCGGCGATCATTACGGCCATGGACAGGAAGCTGGTTGACGACGTGGAAGCTGTTCGCGTCGGTGTTATTCCAATCGATAGGCCAGATGTAGACGTCATCGCGCCTGCCGTTCGGGTACTCGACGGGGAGTTCGAGCCCCTTGGCTAGGAGCCGGTGGAAAGCCCGGTTGCGCTGGATTGTGTCCATGCCCTCCGGCCGCGCGATTCGCTTCACCGTCTCGTCAAGTGCGGCCGATGGGAGGCTTGGATAGCGCTCAGCTAGGTTACTGCGAAGCACCTCTCGGAGAATGACTTCATCGTGCGGACGGTCGATCTCCAAGCCGAGCAGATGCGCGTAGCCCTGCTGTTCGAGGCGCTCGATAGTCGTGAGTTCGAAGTCGGTCTCGGTGCCGCGATGGTAGGGCATGACGGTAGAGGATTACAAGGCGCCTGCGACGGCTTCCTCGGCGTTGTGCAAGCGGATCGATCCGGATAGGAGTTGCGGGACTAGGGTGTCACGGAGTGCACTTAATGTTCGGTTCTCGCGTTCGTTGGCTGCAATTAGCGCGAGCATGGGGGAGACGAGGCGATCGAAACCATCAAGGATCCCCTTGGGCGGGACGACTATTGCTGCTCTGGCGAACGTTTCAGGTCGGACGGCAGGATACGCACTCCCCGCCGCGTTGGCCGTAAGGAAGTCCACGAAGTCGTCGGTTGTTACCGACAGGTAGAGGAAGGACGAAGGAATCAACCGTGGTGAAAGTACCGCAAACCCTGTGGACACGACCAAGTTATCCGGAGGCTCAGTTACCAAGAGGTACGAGCGCCGATTTGGACGCACGCACGACCATAGGACATCCCCATTCATCGCCAGGCGCCGTGCGCGCGACGGTGCTGCCACGAGGTCTATCAATGTGGAGGAATCGTGGCGCCCGCGGTCCACTGAGGAGATGTCAAGGTATTCAATCGCCGTATGCGGGAAGTCGCTGGCCACATGCCGGGCGTTGATTGCAACAACGTCCCCAAGCGGCCGCCTTGTCCATCCGTGAGGGAGCCTACGGTCTCCGTCTTGATCGAATGATTCGGGCATTTCTGCCCAGACAGTGTCCGGCACGCCAACCGTGCGCCCTCCTCCCGCCTTCGCAATCACTGGATCGAAGTCCACGAACCATGATTGGAACAGCGCTGCTGCTGTAGACTCTAGTGTTCGATTAGTTCGCCGATTCAACTCCCACTTCTTTTCGAGATTCCCCAATAGGCGCGCGATGGCCCGCTGCTCGCCGAGCGGCGGAAGGTCGAACCGAAACGCTTCGATCCGCGATGGGGCTGTGTGCACGATCTTCGTGCCCGATGACGACGCGACCAGCTCCCGGTTTAGCTCTTGCCAAAGGAACACCCAATAGAGAAAGTCCGCGTCCACTAGATCGGGTCGGGTGATGACAACCTTGCCGATGCGTTGGTTGTGCAGGTAGACACGCCCATCATTTGGAACCCGGGCCGGAATACCGAGGATCTCGCCACCGGGGGTCTGGCAAGTCATCACCACTAGGATATCGCCCGGTGTTAGCTCGTACTCGCGCGGGTAGTCACCGCGGTACTCCTTTGTTGTTGTCGATGCGAAGCGAAATCCGCCGGTGTATTCGAAGTTGCCGATTGCGACGACGATCGGTCGGCCCGTCAGATCTTCACTGAAGTTCTCGCTCTTGAATGGCCAGCCGTGCTTGATGCTCGCGATTTCACCGAGCTGGACGGAACGCCATACCTCAGTCGACATGGCCCACCAGTCTAAGCTGTCCTCTAAGCAGGGCAGCCAGTCGCTCTCCCTCTCTGAGTTGCTCGTCCAACTGTGTGACCAGCTTCGGGAACCGCTCCTCGAATGGCTCGTCTTCGAGATCGTCCTCTGTGGCTCCGACGTATCGCCCGGGTGTGAGGACGTATCCGTGGCTTCGCACTTCGTCAATCGTGACGACCCTGCAGAACCCTGGAACAGTCTCGGGGATCTCAGTCCGCCGGTACTCGCGATAGACCGCCGCGATTCGCGCGATCTCCTCCTCAGCCAGCTGCTTCTGTTTGCGCGAGCCCGGGATTAGTGCCCCCAGCCCTCGCCCATCGATGAACAAGATCTCGTCTCGACGCGACCGGAAGCTGTTTGAGCCGTCTCGATTCTTCGAAAGGAACCAGAGTGCACATGGAATCTGTGTGTTGGCGAAGAGTTGTCCCGGAAGCTGAACTACACAGTCGACGAAGTGCTTGTCCACCAGTGTCTGACGCACCGCCAGTCGCGCAGTCTCGCTCGTGGATAGTTCTCCAGTCGCCATCACGAATCCCGCGGTCCCGCCCTCCCGCAAGTGGAAGAGGAAGTCGAGGATCCACATGGTATTCGCGTTCCGTGGAGCGAGCGGCAAGAGCACGCCGTCCACCATCAATCGCGGGTCGTCAGGCGCGATACGATCGGCACCCCAGCCATGCTCGCCTTTCGACCCGTCATTGAATGGTGGATTGGCCAGGACGAAGTCTGCCTTTACCGTGGTGTGCTTGTCGTCCAAGTACGAGTTGCCAAGCGCGATGTTCCCGTCCAGCCCGTGGATGAAGAGGTTCATTCGGCAGAGGCGGTAAGTGAACTCCTTGCTCTCCTGACCGACGAATGAGAGCTGATGGTTGTGCCTCGTGAAGATGTCTGATTGCACGAACATCCCGCCCGACCCGCAGCAAGGATCAAACACTACTCCTCGTTCCGGCTCGAGCATCGCCACAAGAGTCTTCACGATACTGGCCGGCGTGAAATACTCGCCGCCCCGCTTCCCTTCGCTCGATGCAAACTCGCCAATGAAATACTCGTAAATGCGCCCAAGGAGGTCTTCACCACCGTGGTCCTGCCTGAACACCTCGCGGGAGAACAGGTTGATGAGCCCCGCAACATGTTCCGCATCCATGTTTGATCCGACGTAGATGCGGGGAAGAAGGCCGCGGAGCTTGTCCGGGTAGGTCCGCTCGAGCACCTCGAGCGCATCATCCAGGACCCGCTTTATCTCAGGATCGCGCGCATTGTCGCGGATGTAATCCCAGCTCGCCTCCTTCGGCACCACAAACGCGCCGGCGCTCCGATATTCGTCGGGATCCTTGAGGATCTGCTCGGCGATTTTCTTGCTCGTTGTGTGGTACTCGCTGCTTGGCTCGGAGATCAGCCGGCGCAGCTCCTCCCGACGTCGCTCGAAGCGCAATGAGAGAAAGCGCAGGAAGATGATTGGGAGCACGTAGCGCTTGTAATCTGCGGGCTCGATGGAACCGCGCAGCGCTACGGCCGCCTGCCAGAGTTCACGGGTCAAGTCGACGAGGCCGTTGCCGTTGTGGGGCGAGTCGCCTTTCCGGGCGCCGGGGCGTTTGGTACGATGGGGCATCAGGTCTGAATTAGGATAGTTCGATCGGAGTAGGGCGGTATGTCCACCGGACGCATTATCGGTCTCAACCGCCCCCGCGTCCAGACGGTATCTACGCTATACGCCGTAGATCGCCCGCCTCAGGTGTGGTACGGATGCGCGTCGCGTGAGTCGGCACGGCCCGGATCCAGACTTCCGGGCACGCCGTAGTCTCCTGTTTGGGCTTTCTGGCTCTCGGCCGATTCCCAAGTAGTCTGGCTGCATGCGCAGCCAGCCCGCCCGCCTCGCCGACTCACCTACGAGTCCGGTTCCGCCACCCTGGTCTCCGTGTCTACCCGAGCGCCGACCGTACTTCGTGCCTTCCCGAGCCCGGAGCCGCCGGCCTCGTAATGGGGGTTTCCGCGGAACCGAGTACGGTGGCCGGGAAGGGGAGCGGCCCGTCAGCGTGCTGTCATCAGGCCTGCTGAGCTGGCATGTCTACGCAGCCGCACCCCCCCACTACCCGCGGCGCCATCGGGTCTCCCACCCTGTGATCGGAGCTCGCCGCGGATCGCTCGATCCGCCCGACCGAAACTCAGCACAGGACCAGCCAAGGCATGGACAGCAACGGACGCAAGGAGACGACTGGGGCGGCGCAGTGCCAGCCTCGCGTGCTCTCGTTGCCCGAGCACATCGCCCGGCTGGTCAATCCAACCGTCCTCGCCGAGCGCGCTGCACGCCTCGAGGCCCGGGTACGAGATCAAGCGGCCGAACGCGTGCGGCAGCGCCGCTACGCCGAAATCATGACCAAGGTCCTCCTGGAGACCATGAATGACTCAGTTTCGCACGTGGCGTGAGCGTCTTGCTGCGGCCAACGGTGTTCTCCCGGATCGTGTGCGCTATACGCGCAAGTCAACCGAGGGTGAAGACCGCCAGATAGCCTCGCACGAGCAGCAATCGGAAGAATCCGACAGGAAATGGGGTCCCATCGCACCCGAGTGGTTGTGGACGGACAGCTGCTCGGGTACCACATTCGACCGCCCAGATTTTCAGGATCTGCTGCAGTTCTGCCGCGAAAACAGCCGTCCCAAGACGTCACCTGGCAGAGTGGAGCTCTACGATCCCAGCCGCTTCGGTCGGTCGCTCGATGCCGATGGTCAGCCGGATATCATGGCTTTCCAGTCAGTGCTTAGTGAGTTCGAGCGTTATAACTGGCAGATCCACTTCGTGACGGTGCAGCGCAATGGCGACAAGCTCTCCGACATGATCACCATGGCGCTTTATGCGTATTCTGCCGCGATCTACTCGACGAACTTATCGAAGAACGTGACGCGAGGCCGGATCGATCATGCCCGAGCAGGTTGGTGGACGGGTGGTACTGCCCCGTGGGGGACCAAGCGCAAAGACACCCGCACCGGTCGGGTGCTCGAGAATGGAGAGCCATCGACGCCCGGCGGAGGAGGAACCATTCTCGTTCCCGACGAGCCAGTATTGAAGCACTGGCATACCATGGCGCGGCGGATACTGGGAGGGGCTTCTCTGGATAGGATAGGGGCCGAACTATACCAGAAGGGTATCAGAGGAGCCCGTGGCGGAAAGCTGGGGCATCGGTCGATACGCAACTTCCTGACGAACCCCGTCCTAATTGGGGAAGTGATCTACTTGGGGCCGGAGGCGGACGGTAGTCGCAAGAGAGACAGGACAAAGGCGAAATGGGCGCCCATGGTTGACGTCGAACTCTTCCACGACGTCTCTAACCGGCTCGGCGGGCACTCGGCAAAGCAGGAGAAGCGCCACCGCCGCCGCCGCGAGCTGTTCCCACTGACGCCTGTCTGTGCACACTGCGGCTGCGAGTACAACGGGGGGCGCCTGTCGGCCTCGCAGGGCGGCACGCGCGGTTATACCCATGCCAATCCGAAGCTCCGAATGAACGAGGTGCGTTACAGGCGCTTCAAGGATGCCGGTTGTAAGGTATGGTACGTGGATGCTGAAGAGCTCGAGCAGAAAATCAAGGAGCTCATCGCGACGCAGCGGAGTAGTAAGGAGTTCGAGGATGTGGTAAGGGCGCTGATTCTGGAACGGGACGAGTTCCGTAAGTCAGCAGAGCAGGCCGTTACGCTCGCCGAGCAGGAGGTCACGCAACGCGAGAGTGCCTACAAGCGCTTGGCCGCTGTCGTAGCCGACGTCGCTGCACGGGACACGGTCGACGCCGCCGACGGCGATGACCCGCTCGTCCAGAAGCTCACGCAGGCCAGGCAGCAGCTTCGGGCTAGCAGGAAGCAGCTCGAGGAAGCGCGCCGTTTCGCCAAGTCACGGGAGAATGCTTGGGAGCGGCTGTCTGGCATCATTCACGAGTCGCGCAACCTGGCGGCCGCGTGGGAGACCGCTGGCCCCGAAGAGCGGAAAATCCTTCTCGACTACTGGGTTGTAGACGTGATGATTATTTCGGAACCTGTACCGGGTATGAAGCGGGCGAATCGGAAGACGGCCATCGTCACGCTTCGTACCGCTCCCAACGCGCCCGCTTTCTTCGAGCTCGGTGTGCCTCAATCCTCACCGAGGGTACGGTCCAAGCGGAGACGCGGCAATGACGCCTCTTCCGAGGCGTCCTCTACGCTCGCTCGAAGCGCCTCGCGCGCCTCGGGTGAGCCGATTCTCCCGAGCGCCCAGGCAGCGTGCGCGCGCACCAGCGGCTCCGAATCGCTGAGTGCTGCAGCCAGTGCTGGCACATCGTCGGGCGAGCCAATATTGCCGAGTACCACGGCGGAGTTGCGCTTCAACCCTCTGAGCTTGGCACGCTTCATGGGCGAGCCCCTGAACCCCGCCGAGAACTCGGATTGCGACATGGCCAGCAACTCCACCGCAAGCGACCGCGCGTCCTTGCCCGACAGTGCGGAACGTGGCGCAAATGCGGGCTCTGAGAGCTCTCGTGCGAACTTATGGTTGTACGGGCAAACCTCCTGGCACACGTCGCACCCGTAAATCCTCTCTCCCACACCCGCCCTCAACTCCTCCGGGATCTCTCCCTTCGTCTCGATAGTCAGGTACGATATGCACTTCGTCGCATCGAGAACCCTGGGCCCGGTGAACGCTCCCGTCGGACATGCATCGAGACACCTCGTGCAGCTCCCGCACCGATCCGCGTCGAATGGCGCGTCGGGCTCCAGCGCCAGCTCGATCAATAACACACCGAGAAAGAAGTACGACCCGCGTTTCGGATTGATCAGCAGTGTGTTCTTCCCGAACCACCCGAGCCCCGCTCTCCGTGCAAGCTCACGCTCGAGGATGGGCCCTGTGTCCACGTACGCCTTTCCGCGTATCGGCCCGCCCACCTCGCGCCCGATCCAGCGCTGCAGATCGCGCAGCTTGTCGACCATGATCTCGTGGTAGTCGTCGCCGCGCGCGTAGCGCGCCACGGGACCAGCGGGCTCGGCGCCGCCGTAGTCGAGTCCCACCACTATCGCGCTCGTCGCGCCGGGCACAGGGAGCCGAGTGTCACGCCGCTTCTCGGCGCCGCGCGCGATGTACTCCATGTCGCCGGCGAAGCCGCGCTCGACCCATTCGTCGAGCGCGGCCGCGCTCTCTACCGGACCGAGCGTGGCGATCCCCACGAGATCGAAGCCGAGTCCGTAGGCCTGTGCTCTGATGCGTTCCTTCATCACCACCGATGACGCTGGCGCTGCGCCGCGCTCGTCAGACGTCGCCTCGTCATCAGCCACCGCGGCAAGGTCCGTCAGGGCGATCACGGTCCGCGCCCCACCCAGCGCGCGTATCTGACGACGTCATCCGCCGGAGGCACGGCGTCTGGATCGCCGTACGCCGTGTACATGCGCCAGCGCGTATACTCCTTCGCCGGGATCGGCAGGAAGGGCGGACGCGCGTACCAGAGGCGTCTGCGGAAGCGCCACACCACACGCAGCAGATCGGCGGCGAGCGAGGGGTGCGCGAGGGCGCGCAGAGCGAGTTTACCGCCGAGTCGAAGCCAGGTCATCCAGACAGGAGCAAATGGATTCCCGCTTTCGCGGGAATGACGAATTGTTGCGATGATCTCCGCTTTCGCGGGGATGACGAGCCGTTACTTGGATCCCCGCTTCCGCGGGGATGACGGTCGTTCATTCACCTACCCTCAAATCTCACGAATCGGACGTGCTCTCTCAACTGGGATATCAGATCGTATCGGTCGCCGGCGCGGTGATGATCCTTGCGGGATACGCGACCCTTCAGCGCGGCATCCTCTCCAAGGACGACCGCTGGTTCAACCTCCTCAACTTCGTGGGGTCATCGCTCCTCGCCTGGATCGCGATCGTGGACAGGCGCTGGGGCTTCATCCTCCTCGAGGTGATATGGGCGCTCCTCTCTCTGCCGCCGTTACTGCGAAGGAAGCGTTCGCCGTCGGCGATGCGCAGCGAGTGAAGCGAGTGATTTGAAGCGGTGACGTGCCGCGGCCCACGCCTTGCACCCCACGCGTACTCCGCGGTGGAGCTACCAATCGCGGACAACGCAGCGAGGTGAAGATCATGGCAGACATCAATCTCGAAAAGAAAGGCAGATCCGGAGTGTGGGGGTGGGTAATCGCCCTCATCATCCTGCTGATCATCCTGTGGGCGATCTTCGGCAACCGGTCCGAGCCGGCGCGGACCACGTCGAGTCTGGACGCACACACCACGGTGGCGTCCGTCGCGACGGGCCACGTACTGGCACCATGGTTAGTGGATGCGGCCTGACGTGCCACGAATGTCACGCCCGAACGACTATAGCTCGCACATGAAGTAGCGGTACCGGCCGGGACGGCGGGTTGCGCTGAACAGTATCACATGCAGTAGCTGGAGGATGTACAGATGGCAGACAACGACAGGAACATGACGCCCGGCGGACTCGTTCCCCTCGACAAGGCCGACGACTACAAGGTCGCCGACGGCAACCCCGATCCACGCGGCTGGGACGTGATCGTCAACGGACAGAAGGTCGGGGAGGTGGACAAGCTCATAGCCGACCTGAACGCGCTCAAGGTGCGCTACCTGGACGTGGAGCTCGACGATGAATTTTCCGGCACGAAGGATCGGCACGTTCTCATCCCGATCGGTGCAGCGCGCCTAGATGACGACAACGACAACGTGCTCCTCCAGGGGATGACGAGGGACGCGCTCATCGGGCTGCCCGCGTTCGCCGCCAACACGCCGATCACGCGCGACTACGAGAACTCGCTGCGTGAGCGCATGACCGGGTCGC
The DNA here is from genome assembly GCA_035688075.1 of Gemmatimonadaceae bacterium. GTDB lineage: Bacteria > Gemmatimonadota > Gemmatimonadetes > Gemmatimonadales > Gemmatimonadaceae > JADGGM01. The sequence goes on along the minus strand of DASSNL010000171.1, from coordinate 18,546 downwards.
CGATCCCGGCGCCGCGCTCTGGGCGCGACTATTACGAGCACGAGCACTTCGACGAGAATCGCTTCTTCGGGAAGCGCGGCGCCCCCTTGCGTGGCGAGGGGACCGATCGCGGCGAGCGGTTGGTCCGCATCCCCATCACCGAGGAGGAGATTCGGGTCGGCAAGCGCCAGGTACAGGCGGGCGAAGTGGATGTCCGCAAGACGGTCGAGACGAAGCACGTGGAGCAGCCGGTCACCCGCAGGCGCGAGGAAGTCGAGGTCGAGCGCCGTCCGATTCAGGGCGACCAGCCGGTCACCGGTGCCGCGGACTTCAAGGAAGGGGAGACGCGCATCCCGCTGATGGAGGAGGAAGTCGTGGTGGAGAAGCGTCCCGTCGCGAAGGAAGAGGTGGTGATCCGCAAGCACGCCGTGGAGGAGACCGAGGACGTGGGCGCCGACGTCCGCAAGGAGCGCATCGACGTCGAGGAGAAGGGACGCGTGCGCGGCAAGGTCGACCGCAACCGCGACGACGACGAGAAGCGTCGCGCGCGTTAGCCGACCGCGAAAGCGAATGGAGCATCGCCGATCGGCGATGCTCCATTCGCTTTCGCGAGTCTCTACTCGCTGGAAAAGCGATACACCGTTCGCGACGAGAAGAGCTCGCCCGGCCGGAGAATTACGGACGGAAATCGCGGCTCGTTCGGCGCATTCGGAAAGTGCTGCGTCTCCAGCGCCACCGCGCCGCGCGGCCTGAAACGCGGTCCCTCATCGCCGGTCGTGTCTAGTCCCAGCCCGTTCCCCGAATACAGTTGCATGCCCGGCTGGGTGGTGAACAGCTCCAGCGTCCGGCCGCTTCGCGGTGAATGCAGCCGCGCGGCGAAGCCGAGGTTTTCGCCCGCTCCTGCACGGTCGAGCACGAAGTTGTGGTCGTAACCGCCGCCGTAGTGGAGCTGCTCGTCGTCCGCGTCGATGCGCTCGCCTATCGGATGCGGCGACGTGAAGTCGAAGGGCGTGCCGGCCACCGGTTGGATCTCGCCGGTCGGAATGAGCCGCGCGGTCATCGGCGTGAAGCTCGATGCGGCGATGGTCAGCTCGTGGTCGAGTATGTCGCTCACACCATCACCGCCGAGATTGAAGTACGAGTGCTGCGTGAGATTCACCGGCGTGGCGCGATCGGTGGTTGCGTGGTACTCGATCACCAGCTCGTCGCGCCCGGTGAGCGTGTACGTAACGCGCACCGGAACGGTGCCCGGATACCCCTCCTCACCGTCCGGGCTCAGGTATCGCAGCACGACTCCCGCGTCGCTCCCCCTGGTGAACGGCTCCGCGCTCCAGACCGCTCGCTGGAATCCGCGCACTCCGCCATGTAGATGGTCGTGTCCGGCGTTGGTGGAGAGCTGGTACGTCACACCGTCGAGGGTGAAGCGGCCGTTGGCGATGCGGTTCGCGCAGCGTCCGATGAGCGCACCGGTCGCCATCGCATCTGCCTCGTACGCAGCGAGCGTGTCGTGCCCGAGCGTGACCTCGGCGATCTCGCCGAGCCGGTCGGGGGTGGTGATGGACACGACCGTCCCGCCGTAGGTCATGATCCGCACCGCCATCCCATGCCCGTTGGCGAGCGTGAAGATCTCCACCGCTTCGCCGGAGCGCGTCGTACCGAAGGGCGCGCGCTCGATGCGCGGCGACGCCGACTCGCGGGCGCCCGTTGCGCGCTCGCTCAATTGAAGGCGACTCCGTCCAGTCCGGAGGGAATCGCCATCCCCAGCGACCGGAGCGCGCTCGGCATCACGTCCACGGTACGCCGCGGCCTGCTTGCGAGCGGGTGGTTAACGAGCAGGGGGACGAGCATGTGCTCGCGGTGCAGCGCCCCGTGGGTGCTGACGTGCGGGATGGGCTCGTAGTGCGCGCGGAAGTCCCAGCCGCGCGCCGCGGAGAGGATCACTTCGCCCGCGCGCGACGAGCCCGCGAGGTTCGCCACCTGCACGAGCGAATCGGGGTAGTCGGTGGCCATGGTGATCTCGTGCCCTTCGCGCGCGTCGATCCACGAGATCGGCTCGCTGCCGAGTCCCAGTGGATCGCCGTCGATGGGCCGGTAGCCGTAACGGTCGCCTTCGCGCTCCACGAACGCGCTACCACGACCGCGCGCCCGTACCTCGCAGAGCCGCGGGGAGTGGGGAAGGAGAAGAAGATCCACCGACTCGCGCTCGAGCAGCGCACAGACCAGCGGCTCCCACCGCGCGCGCAGCTCGGGCCACCAGGGGCGCTCGCGTCGTGCCAGCTCGAGGTAGAGGTGGCCCATCGCGTTCCCGCTCACCATCACCGCCACATCGGGACGGCGCGAGTAAATCCACGGATGCGAGATCACGCGGTGCCCCAGCGTCGCGACGTACGCGGCAATGTCGTCGTGCTCGCGCACATTGGAGTGGCCGTGGTCGCTCACCACCCAGAGCTGCGTCTCCTCCCACCGCCCCGCACGCTCGGCGTCGTCGCGCAGCTCAGCCACGGTATCGTCCATCGCTCGCAGAGCGCCGTGCGCGGCAGGAGAGTCGTGGCCTGATGCGTGCGATGTCTTGTCGAGCCCGAGAAGCGCTACGAAGCTCAGATCGGGGCGGTGCTCGCGGATGCGGCGCGCGGCCTCGCTCGCCACCAGGCGGTCTATCGAGAGCCAGCCGGCCACGTTGCCGCTCCAGTGGGTGCGCGCGATGCGCGCGATGAGCCGAAGGCCAGGCCCGAGCTTCTCGCGCCGCCGCGCGCCGCGAGCGATCATGCTCATGGCGGAGAAGCGCGAGCGCACGAGCTCGAAGAGCGTCGGAACGCGCGCATCGAGGTCGCGGTCCATGTGTCGCATGTCGCTGCCGAGGTAGCTGCGGCAGTACGGGCGGATCGTGCAGCGGGTTCGGGCGCGGTCGTACCAGCGGAGTCCCGGGAGACCCACGGGGCCGGGGAATCGTCCGGTAAGGAAGGGCGCGTACGCCGGACCGGTCACCGAGGGGAAAACGGTGGTCACCGCGTGCAGCCCGCCCTCCGCGCGGAGCCGCGAGAGCGCCGGGAGGGTGCCGTTCGCGATTCCCGCGTCGAAGCTGTCGGCGCGTGCGCCGTCGGCCACCAGAATTATCAACGACATCGTAAAGACCTTGAGGGCTTCCTTGCCCGGCTACCTGTTCTTCGGTACCTCTCCCACAACCCGCACGCTAGCTTACGGCCGTCGCGACAACCGCTCTCGTACATGGAGTATGGAGAAGTTTAGCACATGAAAGGATCGACGCTCTGAAATGGCCAACAGAAAGCGGAAGCCGACCAACGGAAAGAAGAACGAAGTGACGACGGCCACGGGGCGCCGGGCCGATCGCGCCGTGCGAGAGGAGGCGGAGAAGGAGTCGCGCGAAGGATTGCGCGAGCGCACCGAGGCGGGCCATCGCAAGGCGGGACGGGTTCCTCCGTCCGACGGTAACGGGGCTCGCCAGAAAGGTGCTGTCAGGGTCCGCGATCAGCGGCCCATAGACCAGTCGCTCCGCGACTACATCCCGCCCTCGGTCACCGAGGACCAGAAGCTCCTCCGCCCCGGTGGGGCGGGCGTCGCGGACTTCACGCGTACCGATCCCTGGCGCGTACTGCGCATCACCTCCGAGCTGATCGAGGGCTTCGACACGCTTGCCGGCATCACCAAGGGAGTCACGATCTTCGGTTCGGCGCGCGTGGGGCCCGACGACCCACAGTACGAGGCCGCGCAGGAAGTCGCCCGCCTCCTTGCCGAAGCCGGCTTCTCGATCATCACGGGCGCGGGGCCCGGGATCATGGAAGCCGCCAACAAGGGCGCGCGCATGGGTGGTGGCCCCTCGATCGGCTGCAACATCGAGCTTCCCTTCGAGCAGGGTGCCAATCCGTACGTCGACACGCTCATCAACTTCCGCTACTTCTTCGTGCGGAAGACGATGTTCATCAAGTACTCGGTCGGCTTCATCATCTTCCCCGGCGGCTTCGGCACCCTCGACGAGCTTTTCGAAGCACTCACCCTGATCCAGACCGGGAAGATCTACCACTTCCCGGTGGTGATGTTCGGCCGCCACTACTGGGCGGGCCTCGTCCGCTGGCTCCAGTCGCGCGTCCTCCTGGAAAAGAAGATCTCCGCCGGCGACATGGACCTGATGCTCCTCACCGACGATCCCGCCGAAGCCGCCCGAGCGGTGGTGGAGGCGTACGAGGCGCAGGGGGAGGGGGAGGGGTGAGGCAGGGTTCAGAACTACAGGGTTCAGGGTTCAGTGACTGCCTCGAGCGGAGAGATCTCTACTCCTGGGTAGTACCTGAACCCTGAACCCTGCCTCCTCGACCCTGCTTTTTATCGTCCTCCCCCGTTCTCATGTATCGTCGACAACCCCGTGATCTCGAGGCGGCGGGTTTTGGCGGGGAGCTTCAGAATTGCGACGTCACCGATGCCCTTGCCAACGAGGGCCTGGCCGATTGGGGAGGCCATGGTGACGTGGCCGTCCTCGAAGTCTGCCGCGTCACCGAAGACCAGGTTGTAGACCTCGGTGTCGCCGGTGCTCACGTCCTTCACCGTGACGCGCGAGCCCAGACCGACCTTGTCGGTGGGGATCTGCGCGATGTCCACCTGTGACAGCTTGCTGAGACGCTGGCGGAGCTGTCCGAGCCGCGCCTGCACGAACTGCTGGCGCTCCAGCGCGGACTTGTACTCGCTGTTCTCGCGAAGGTCGCCGAGCTCCACCGCTTTGCGGATCTCTTCGGGCAACTTGACGTTGAGTTCATGCTGAAGAGCGGTTACCTCCGCCTCCAGCTTCTGCTTCAGCTCTTCGATCATTGGAAATCCACAGCGCAAAAAGTGGAGCGCCCGGCCGGTGAGGCCGGGCGCTACATACCATTCCTTATTCTATGTGCCGGGAGGGGATGTGTCCAGAGAAGATAGCAGAAAGCAGAGAGCGGAAAGCAGAAAGCAGTGAACTGCCTCGGGGACGAGTGCCCCAGCCCTACGAGCCGTTCACTGCTTTCTGCTTTCTGCTCTCTGCTTTCTCCCTCCACTTTCCCCCACCCCGATCTATCCCCCAAATATCCCCCCTACCTCCCTCCCATACCGTGCCAGTTCGGACTCGATGCGCTTCTCGGTCCAACCCAGAAGGGGAGCGGCGACGCGGGCGACGGCGGGGGCGGCGGAGATGCCGTGGTCGTGGGTTTCGAAGGCTACGTGGAGACGACGCACCAGGATGTCGGCGAGGGTGAGGGCCATCTCGTGCTCCACGGCCCAGTGGATCTCGGCGGCGATGTAGGGGAGCTCGGGGGCGACGCGGGCGACCAGGGCGTTGTCTTTCTGAACGATGGCCCACACGTCCCGCCACTCGGTGCCGTAGGCCGACACCAGGTGGTTGGCTACATCGTTCGCGCCGATGGTCTCTCTGGCGCGCGAGGCCTCCTCCTCGAAACTGGCCATGTCGCCGCCGGGGAGGGGGACGCGGGCGGTCGGTGCGTGGTTCACCGGGAGGCCGAGCGAGCGGGCGATCTCGTCGACCACATCCTCCGCCATCGAACGATAGGTGGTGAGCTTCCCTCCGCTCACGCTCAGAAGGCCGGGCGCGGTCCAGTGGACGGCATGCTCTCGTGAGACGCTACCAGGTGTGCTGGTATCGTCGCTCACCAGCGGACGGATCCCCGCCCACGCGCTGATGACGTCTCCGCTCACGAGATGCGCCGAAGGGAAGAAGGAGTTGGCGGTGCGGAGGAGGTAGGTGACGTCCGCCGCCGTGGGCAACACTTGGTCGGGTGGTCCGGAGTAGTCGGACTCCGTCGTGCCGATGATCGTGAGCCGGCCGGCGGGGAGGACGAACACCACGCGGCCGTCTATCGGCGAGAGGAGAGTGAGCGCGCCGTTGTTCCCGATGCGCGACCGCGCGATCGCTACGTGAACGCCCTTGGTTCCGCGCACCGACGGCTGTGCCTCCGGATTGGCCAGCCGCCGGATCTCGTCACTCCAGGGACCGGTGGCGTTGACCACGGTGCGGGCGGTGATGCTCACGCTCCGGCCGGTGAGCGAGTCTTCACCGCTCACGCCGTTCACGAGCGCGCCCTCCTTCGACATCGAACGAACCGCGAGATGGTTGACCACCACCGCACCTGCCTCTGCGGCCGCGCGCACGTTGGCGATCGTGAGGCGGATGTCGTCTGTGGCGGCGTCGAAGTAGTTCACTCCACCCCGCAGGCCGACCTGCCGGAGCGCCGGCTCCTCGTCGAGCACTTTCTTCCTGTCGAGGGAGCGGTGGTTGGCGATGTTCCTGAAGAGGGCGAGCGCGTCGTACAGGAGGAAGCCGGCGCGCAGCTTCCAGCGCGGAATCCGCGTCTTCTCGAAGATCGGCCAGAGAAACTGAAGCGGCCTTACGAGATGCGGAGCGATTCGCAGGAGGATGCGCCGCTCACGACTCGCCTCGTAGACCAGGTGCAGCTCGCCGTGCTCCAGATAGCGAATGCCACCGTGGACGAGCCGCGACGAACGGCTCGACGTGCCGCTCGCGAAGTCTTCCTTGTCCACCAGGGCGACGCGCATCCCGCGCATCGCGGCCTCGCGTGCGACTCCGGCACCAGTGATCCCGGCGCCCACTATCAGTATGTCGAGCGGCTCTTCGCCGAGCGCGCTCAGATTCGACTCACGCGTGGCCAGCGACAGCGGATACGTCACGCGCATCCCGGTGCCGTACTGCACGGCGTGACTCGCCTGCGGCATCGCAACATTCGTCTCCACGACCACCACCCCGGTAACGGCCAGCCAGACTCAGGCCTTCTACGCACGATTCATGCTAAGTGATTGAGGTCGTTCGGGATGGAACGGTAGAGACAGATACTCTGCGGGCGAGCCTTGCGCCAGTGGGGTGAGCGGCGATCACCGGGCCGTGCTCGACATTCCATCCTTACATCACTCTGCCTATGTTCCACCCATGGCTACCTACGGGACCGACGGTCGTCGCGTGGCGATCGTGGCCGGGTTGCGCACTCCGTTCGCGCGCGCCGGCACAGATCTCAGTACTCTCACGGCCCAGGAGCTCGGCCGCACAGTAGTAGCCGAGCTCCTTCAGCGCACCGCCGTGGAGGGGGAGGAGATCGATGCGGTGGTCTTCGGAACGGTGGTCCCGTCCGTCCTCGCGCCCAACATCGCGCGCGAGGTGGCACTCCTCCCAATGCTGCCCAAGGGGATCCCCGCCTACACGGTGAGTCGCGCGTGCGCTTCGGCGAACCAGGCGATCACCGACGCGGCCGACCAGATCGTGCTTGGCCACGCGAACGTGGTGATCGCGGGTGGCGCCGAGTCGCTCTCCAACATCCCGATCCTCCATTCGCGCCGCTTCTCGGACACGCTCGTCCGTGCGTCGAAGGCGAAATCGGCCGGCGCCCGAGTGAAGACGCTGGCGCGCACGCGACCGCGCGACCTCGTTCCGATCACCCCCGCCATCGCCGAGCCGTCCACGGGCGAGACGATGGGCGAGTCGGCCGAGAAGATGGCCAAGTTGAATCGCATCTCGCGCGAGGAGCAGGACCAGTTCGCTCTCCGCTCGCACCGTCTCGCTGCCGCTGGGACGCAGGATGGCCGGCTCACCGCCGAGATCATGCCCTTCTACGTTCCGCCGAAGTACGAGATCGTGGAGACGCGCGACAATGGCATCCGCACCGACACGAATCTCGAGGCGCTCCAGGCGTTGAAGCCCGTCTTCGACCGGCGCTACGGATCCGTGACGGCAGGGAACTCGTCGCCTCTCACCGACGGTGCGGCGGCGGTGCTCCTCATGAGCGATGAGCGCGCGGCGGCGCTGGGGTACAAGCCGATCGCCTACATCAGGTCGTATGCTTACGCGGCGCTCGATCCTGGCGAGCAGCTCCTGCAGGCGCCGGTGCTCGCTGCGCCGGTCGCGCTCCGCCGCGCGGGGCTCTCGCTCAGAGATATCGACCTCGTGGAGATGCACGAGGCGTTCGCGGCGCAGGTACTCTCGAATCTCGAGGGCTTCGAGAGCAAGGAGTGGGCGGAAAGGGCTGGCTTCACACACCCCGTGGGCGAGGTGGACCGCTCGCGCCTCAACGTCATGGGTGGCTCGATTGCCATTGGCCACCCCTTCGGCGCGACCGGCGCACGCATTACCATGACGCTCGCGCACGAGCTGAGACGCCGTGGCGGACAGTTCGGGCTCATGACCGTCTGTGCCGCCGGCGGAATGGGGTTCGCGATGGTCCTGGAGGCGGCATGAGCATCGCTACCATCCCCTACGCCTCGCGCGCGCTTTCTCTGGACGTCGACAACGGGATAGCCGTCGTCACCCTCGACGTCCCCGACGAATCGGTCAACACGCTCGGCCCCGCGGTAGTGGAGGAGTTCACCGCGCTCCTCGACCGGATCGAGCGCGACTCCGCGATAAGGGCGGTGGTGTTCATGTCCGGGAAGCCGGATAACTTCATCGCGGGCGCCGACATCCAGCAATTCACCACCATCAACTCCGCCAGCGAAGGCGAGGCGCTCAGCCTGAGCGGCCAGGCGGTGATGGACCGGATAGAACGGCTGCGCGCACCGATGGTTGCGGCGATCCACGGTGCGTGCCTCGGCGGCGGCCTCGAGATGGCGCTCGCCTGCGCCTGGCGCGTCGCCACCGATCACCCGAAGACGATGCTCGCGCTCCCCGAGGTGACGCTGGGCGTGATTCCCGGAGCGGGTGGCACGCAGCGGCTTCCGCGCACGGTGGGGCTGCGCAACGCGCTCGACATGATCCTCACGGGGAAGAACGTCCGCGCGAAGAAGGCGCTCCGCATGGGGTTGATCGACGATCTGGTGCACCCGGCGATCCTGCGGGATGTGGCGGTGGACCGCGCGCGCCAGCTCGCGGATGGCAAGATCGCCCAGCAGAAGCGCAAGCGCCGCTCGCGCGGCATCGCGAGCTTCGCGCTGGAGGGAAATCCGATGGGGCGGCGCGTGGTTTTCAACAAGGCGCACGCAGGCGTCGTGGAGAAGACCCACGGACACTATCCCGCGCCGCTCGCCGCCATCGAAGCCTTACGCGCGGGCTACGACCAGGGGAGCGAGCGTGGCTTCGCCGAGGAGGCGCGGCTCTTCGGTGAGATGGCCGTAACGGAGGTGTGCAAGCAGCTCGTCTACCTCTTCTTCGCCACCACCGCTCTCAAGAAGGACAACGGTGTCGGCGTCCCGGTGGACCCCCTCCCGGTGGACAAGATCGGCATACTCGGCGCCGGCTTCATGGGAGCGGGGATAGCGAGCGTCGCCGCCGGACGCGGCACGGTGGTGCGACTCAAGGATGCCGACACCGCCCGCGTGGCGCACGGGCTCAGGGCGGTGAACGACGTGCTTCGCGAGCAGCTAGTCAAGAAGCGGATCACACCGCGCGAGCTGGAAGACCAGTTGTCGCTCGTGGGCGGCACGGTGGACTACTCCGGCTTCCAGAACGTGGATCTCCTTGTGGAGGCGGTGTTCGAGGATCTCACCCTCAAGCAGCAGGTGCTGCGCGAGGCCGAAGAGGTGATCCCGGGTGATGCGATCTACGCCTCGAACACGAGCACGATCCCCATCACGCGAATCGCCGAGGCGTCGAAGAGGCCGGAGCAGGTGCTCGGCATGCACTTCTTCTCGCCCGTGCCCAAGATGCCGCTGCTCGAGGTGATCGTCACCGGGACGACCACGGCGGTGGCTACGGTGACGGCGGTGGCGTACGGGAAGAAGCTCGGCAAGCACGTGATCGTCGTGAACGACGGGCCCGGCTTCTACACCACGCGCACGCTCGCCGCGTTCATGAACGAGGCAGGGCACCTGCTGGACGAAGGGGTGGCGATCGACGCGCTCGACCGCGCACTGGTGGACTTCGGCTTCCCCGTCGGTCCCATCACCCTGATGGACGAGGTAGGTCTCGACGTGGGCGCGAAGGTGGGGCAGGTGCTCCTCGAGGCGTTCGGCGAGCGGCTTTCTCCGGCCGCGTCGCTCGCCCGCGCCGTCGCCGCGGGTCGCGTGGGCCGCAAGGGCGGGAAGGGCTTCTACCTCTACGACTCCCCGGGCGGGAAGAAGCGCGGCGTGGACGAGTCGGTGTACGAGCTTCTGCCCACGGGTTCGAATCGCGTGGAAGTACCGGTGGCCGAGATGCAGCAGCGCTGCGTGCTGGCCATGGTCAACGAGGCGGCGCGCTGTCTCGAGGAGGGGATCCTCCGCTCGGAGCGCGACGGCGACGTGGGAGCCGTTTTCGGGATCGGCTTCCCGCCCTTCCGCGGAGGTCCCTTCCGTTACGTGAAGACCGTGGGCGCCAACAACATCATCAGGCAGTTGGAGCTGTACCACAGTCGCTTCGCTCCGCGCTTCGAGCCGGCGCGCGCGCTCGTGGAGATGGCCGAGAAGGGCCGGGGAAATATCGAGCCAGTATGACCGCTGGGCGCGACGCGGCGCTCCGCACCGTCAATTCTTCACCGCGTCGACCCTGGGGGACGAACCGGATGAAGATCGGACTCGGTGCGGTGACTATCCTTGCGCCCTTCCTGGTGCTGGGCTGCTCTGCAGCCACGCAGTCGCGCCAAGGCGCGAGCGGCGCTCTGGCGGCCAGCTCGCGCCTCCCGCAAACCCGGGCCGAGCGCACGAGCTACACCGAGACGTCGCACTACGCCGACGTCATCACCTTTCTCGACAGTCTTCAGGCGCTCGGCGCTCCCTTCTGGCGCGGGAGCATCGGGAAGACCACCGAGGGGAGAGAGCTCCCGCTGGTGGTGCTCTCGCGCCCGCGCATGTCGTCGCCAGAGGAGGCGAAGCGACTGGGGCGGCCGATAGTGTATGTGCAGGGGAACATCCACGCGGGCGAGGTGGAGGGGAAGGAGGCGCTCCTGATGCTTATCCGCGATCTCTCCTTCGCGCGCGGTCCCGGAATCCTCGACTCGGTGGTGCTGCTCGCGCAGCCGATCTACAACGCCGACGGGAACGAGCGCTTCGCGTCGCAGGAGAAGAATCGGCGGTCGCAGAACGGGCCCGAGATGGTGGGCACCCGCGCCAACGCGCAGGGGTTCGATCTCAACCGCGACTACATGAAGGTGGAGGCGCCGGAGACCCGCGCTTCACTCGCGGCTATCAATGAATGGCAGCCCGACGTGTTCGTGGACCTGCACACCACAGATGGTAGCTACCACGGCTACGCGCTCACCTATTCGCCGTCGCTCAACCCGGCGGCGTTCTTCGGCGGCGTCTACGCGCGCGACTCGCTCCTTCCGGTGCTGCGCCAGCGGATGCGCGATCGGCACGGCTTCGAGATCTTCGACTACGGCAACTTCCAGGACGAGTACGGGCGCGGCGATCTCACCGACACGGTGAAGACCGGGTGGTACACCTACGAGCCCTACCCGCGCTACGGCACCAACTACTTCGGTCTCCGCGGCCGCATCTCGATTCTCAGCGAGGCGTTCTCGCACGATCCATTCGAGCGGCGGGTGAAGTCGACGTATGCGTTCGTGCGCGAGATCCTCTCGCTCGCCGCCGGGCGCGCGTCGGAGATCCGCGCGCTGGAACGGCGCGCCGACTCGAGCATCGTGGCGTGGGGTAACGATCCGCGCCACGCGCGCGCGATCCCGCTCCGCTCGCAGATGACCACCCACCCGCTCGAGGAAGTAGTGGTCTACGAGGACCTCGTTCGCACCGGCGACTCCTCGCGCACGCAGCCGGGAGTCCCGCGCGGAATCCGCCGCACGGGCCACTATCGCAGCGCGAAGATGAAGGTGTACGACCGCTTCGAGCCCACGCTGGAACGAAAGCCGCCCGCGGCGTACGTACTCGGCGCGGACGATACCGTGGCGGTGCGGCTGCTCCGGGAGCACGGTGTGGAGGTGCGGCGCGTGGACGCCGACCGCGAGGCGCGCGTGCAGGCATTCACCATCGACAGCGTGATCGCGGCGAAACGACCATTCCAGGGTCACCGTGAGGTGCGGCTCGAGGGAAGGTGGGACGAGCGCAGCCGGACCATCGCCGCCGGCTCCTGGCTCGTACCGGTGGCGCAGCCGATGGGAGTGGTGGCCTTCTACATGCTCGAGCCGGAGAGCGACGATGGGCTCGTCGCGTGGAATTTCTTCGACTCCGAGTTGGCGGTCGGCAATGAGTATCCGGTATTCAGGGTGATGGACACCATGCCCTGACAGCCGGCAGGGCGGGTGATAGCTTCATTGTGCGGCGCGCCCATATCGCGTCCGCGAGCGGCCGGTGTCCAACACTCTTACTCAATGCTTCGTCAGACCCTACTCTACCTTTCCAATCAGCCGAAGATCTTCAGGTTCGTCCGGAACAACGGACTCGCCAAGAAGTTCGCGTCCCGCTTCGTGCCGGGTGAAACGCTGGAGAGCGCGCTCGAGGTGGTGCGCTCGCTGAACGGCCGCGGGATGACGGCATCGCTCGACCTGCTTGGGGAGAGCGTCCGCAACGAGAACGAGGCGCGCGCAGCGGCGCAGGAGTACATCAAGATCCTCGACAGGATCGAGGAGCAGAAGCTGGACGCCAACGTCTCGCTCAAGCTCACGCAGATGGGCCTCGACATCTCGGAGGACCTCTGCGCGGAGCTGATGCACGACATCCTCTGCAGGGCGCGCGACTACCGCACCTTCGTGCGGCTCGACATGGAGTCGAGTGAGTACACCGATCGCACGCTGCGTCTCTTCGAGGACCGGCTCTACCCGAACTACCCCGAAAACGTCGGGATAGTGCTGCAGAGCTACCTGTACCGCACGCAGGCCGACGTGGACCGCGCCGTCGAGCTGCACTGTCGCGTGCGGCTCTGCAAGGGCGCTTACAAGGAGCCGGCCACGGTGGCCTTCCCGGAGAAGCGTGACGTGGACGCCAACTACGTGCGCTGCATGCACAAGCTCCTGCTCGAAGGCAACTACCCTGGCATCGCCACCCACGACCCGGCGATGCTCGCCGAGGCGAAGCGCTTCGTCGCCGACCAGCAGATCGAGCGCTCCCGCTTCGAGTTCCAGATGCTCTACGGCATCCGCCGCGACCTGCAGGACCAACTCGTCCGCGAGGGCTACAACCTCCGCGTCTACGTCCCCTTCGGCACCCAGTGGTACCCTTACCTGATGCGCCGCCTCGCCGAGCGCCCCGCCAACGTGGCGTTCATAGCGGGGAGCGTGATGAGGGAGATGGTGAAGAGATGAAGCAGGGTTCAGAACTACAGGGTTCAGGGTTCAGTGACTGCCTCGGGCGGAAAGATCTCTACTCCGAGGTGGTACCTGAACCCTGAACCCTGTAGTTCTGAACCCTGTATCTCCCACCCTGCCTCCTGAACCCTGCTATGTTCATCCCCCCCGACCCCTCCAAGGGTGACGAGTCGACCATCGGCGGGTACAGGGCGGTGCATGGGCGGCCGGCGGCGTTCGAGGGGAGTGATGGGGTGGCGTACAGTGTGGAGATAGAGAGCGACGAGACCGACGACCCGGCGGCGCCGTGGGGGGCGTTTCTCCTCTTCGTGAAGTGGTCGAGTGGGGAGCCGAAGGTCAGCGGGCATCTGGAGAGCGATTTCCTGGCGCGCGGCGAGACCGAGGAAGGGGTGCGAAAGCGCGTGGGGGACTTGCCGCTCGCGCGGGTGCGCGAGATACTCGAAATGTTGATACGCGAGCGCGCTCCCAGGGCCGAGCGGCCCTGGTGGGAGGTGATGCGCGACGAGGATGATGAGGGAGATGCGCCCCGACGCAGAGGAGACGAGTGACAGGTAAGCGGCAGGGCGGAATGTGCGCTTGAAGGCAGCCGTTCTCAGTGGTACTGGCGGAGTCTGGCGCACCCTCGATGAGAACGGCGTGACGCGCGAGGTGTCGATGCGCGGCCGGCTCAAGCAGACAGGGAAGGGGAGCGGCGAGGCGCTCAAGCTGGCCGTGGGTGACGATGTGATCATAGAGCAGGCCGAGCGCGGCGATGCGTGGGCGATCGCCGAGATCCTGCCGCGGAGGTCGCGGCTGGCGCGCCGCGCACCCGGCACCGAGTACCGTGAGCGCGTCGTGGTGGCGAACGTGGACCAGGTGCTCGTCGTCTTCGCCGCCGCCGAGCCCGAGCCGCACCCGCGGATGCTCGATCGCTTCCTCGTCATCGCCGCCGCGAACGACATCCCGGCGCGGGTGGTCATCAACAAGATCGATCTGGTTTCCGAGGGCGACGTGCGCGCGCGCTTCGCCGCCTACGAGCGCGCCGGGTATCCGCTGCACCTCACGAGCGCCATGACGGGCGCGGGGCTCGACTCGCTCGCGGCGGCGCTGCACGGACGCGCGACGGCGATCTCGGGACCCTCCGGTGCGGGGAAGTCATCGCTCCTCAACGCCATCTACCCGGGCTTCAACCTGCGTGTGGGAGAGATCAGCCGCTCGGTCAACAAGGGCCGGCATACTACCGTGGGCGCGTCGATGCACCCGCTCCCCGATCCCGAGGGTGGCTTCGTGCTGGACACGCCGGGGCTGCGCGAGGTGGGGATCTGGGAGCTGGATCCGCGCGAGCTCGACGAATGCTTCATCGAGTTCCGCCCGTACATCGAACGCTGTCGCTTCGGCGACTGCCTGCACCGCGCGGAGCCGGGGTGCGCGGTGCGCGACGCCGTAGCGGCAGACGAGATAAGCGCCGAGCGGTACGACAGCTATCTCCGGTTGCTCGAGGAGCTCGAGCGGAGCGCGCGCGCATGGTGAGCGAAGGCGACGGTACGCGTAGCGCTGACGGAGCTCCGGCGAGCGCCGACGGAGCGGCGGCGCACCACAAGCGCCGGCACTCGCCGATCCGCGGCCTCCCGCCGATTCACGACGCGATCATCAGCACGCTGCGCGCTCCGTGGGCGCGCATCGTAACCCTCATCTCGCGTAGCGACTGGGATGAGGGCGCGCTCCTCATGGTCTTCGGTCTCATCATCGGGATCGCGGGCGGGCTCGGCGTGGTCGGCTTCTATCATCTGATAGACCTCGCCTACGGCTTCTTCATCGTGTGGATGGGCGACAAGGTCGGTGTCACGTCGCACGTGGCGTATCGCCCCTTCCTCACCGCGCTCGGTCTCTGGGTGGCGTGGGTGATGGTGCGCCGGATCCCCGACGGACAGAACGTGGCTTCGCTCAAGCTCGCGGTCGCGAAACGCGGCGGGACCGTCCACCTGCGCCCGTCCATCATTCGCACGGTGGCTTCGGCGGTGACGCTCGGCTCGGGCGGCTCGGCCGGCAGCGAAGGCCCGACCGCGGTGATCGGCTCGGCGATCGGCTCGGCCATCGGGCGCGCGCTGCGCTTTCAGCCGCGGCGTCTCAAGGTGCTGGCCGGCTGCGGCGCTGCTGCCGGGATCTCGGCGGCGTTCAACGCGCCATTCGCCGGCGCGTTCTTCGCGCTCGAGGAAGTGCTCGGCACCTTCTCGATCGGTGCTTTCAGCCCCGTGGTGGTGGCGAGCGTTGCCGGCGCGCTAACCGTGCGGCCGTTCCTCGGATCGCACCCGGCATTCCAGATCCCGGAGTACGGCGAGATCAGGCCGCTCGCCATCCTCCTCCTCTACCCGCTTCTCGGTATAGCGTGCGGGCTCTGGGGCGCCTTCTACACGCGCACCTTCTTCTCGACCGCCGACTACTTCAAGAAATCCCCGGGCCCCGAGTGGCTGCGACCGGTGGCGGGCGGGCTGGCGGTGGGACTCATCGTGTACTTCTCGCGCGGGCTCCTGGTGGGAAATGGACACCTGGCGATCCCCACCAGGGTGTTCGGCGGGATCGCCTGGTACTTCCTCCTCGCGCTGGCGCTCGCGAAGACCATAGCCACCAATCTCACACTTGGCTCCGGCGGCTCGGGCGGTGTGTTCACTCCCACGCTGTTCATAGGAGCCGCGCTCGGGGGCGCGATGGGCCGGCTCGCGGACACGCTGCTCCCGCACTTCGGGCTGCATCCTACGGCGTGGGGGCTGGTGGGGATGGCGGGACTCGTGGCCGCGGCGAACCGAGCGCCCATCACCGCCATCTTCATGGTGTTCGAGATGACCGACGACTACGGCCTGGTGCCGCCGCTGATGCTCGTGTCGGTGATCGCCTACGCCACAGCGCGCCGCTTCGCGCCGTACGGCTTGTACGATGGGTGGCTGGAGCGGCGCGGCGAACATCTCGCACACGGGGCGGATCGCGCGCTGATGCACCGCATCCAGGCGAGAGAGGCGCTCGAGACCGATCCAGTGACGGTACCAGCCGGTGCGACGCTGGCCGACATCGTCGCGGCCGCGGGGCGTACACGGCACCCCACTCTCGCGGTGGTTGACGAAGACCAGACGCTGCTCGGCGTGATAACGTACGCGGAGCTGCGCGAGGCGATGCTGGATCGCGGCGAGCTGGCGCCGCTCCTCGTGGCGGCCGACATCGCGGAGCCCACCGAGGTCGTGGTGCCCAGCGACTCGTTGCGCGATGCGCTGCGCAAGATGAACACGCGCGCGATAGACGTGATTCCCGTCGTGGAGAGCGAGGCGAACCCCAAGCTCGTGGGGCTGCTGAGCCGCGCGGATGTGCTGAGCGCCTACGAGCGGGAGCTCATGCAGGAGGTGTGACGCGCAGCAGCGCATAGAGAGCGCTGTGCGCTCTGGTTTCCGGGAAAGCTGTCAGGCCGGGCGGATGGCGCTCCCGCCAGCGGCATGCATCAGGGAAGCTCGGCCAGCAGTCTTCTGATCTCCGGGTCAGCGTCCCGCCACGCGGCTCTCACATAGCCGGAGTAGACGGCAGCGCTATCGGCCATCCCCGCCGCCTGGAACGATCGCGCCATGAGGAAGTCGAGATGGCTGCGCGGCTCGTAGCGGCCCATGGCATCGAGTGGACCCATGTAGGCATCGCGAAGCGTGGCGATCGCATCGCGCGGGCGGCCGAGGGCGAGCTGCGCCTGGGCCAGCTCGGCGACAGTGCGTGTCCAACCCGCCACGCCCCACCGCGCGGCCTGGAGCTCGCGCTCCGCGTCCGAGTACCGATGCTCTCTCATTGCGATGAGCCCGCGCACATGGTGGGCGAGCCGCCAATCCCTTCCGTAGTAACTCCGCACACTCACCAACTCTATCGAATCCGCCAGCACGCGGAGCCGCACCGTGTCGCCGCTCGCGGCGATCGCATCGGCCTCGAGCGCGTGTTCCCAGCAGAAGGCTCGCGCCCAGTCTCCCGCGAGCGTGCTGGCGGGTGACTGGGGAGGACCGGGCGATGCGTGTGCATGCGCCAGGGCTTCGTACACGTGTATCGCCCCGGCGTAGTCGCCGAGCACGCCGAGGCTGTTCCCCTTCATGAGCTGGGGGACCTCGGCACTGGGTATCCGCTCGCGCGAGGCGTCGGCCGTGCGGGTCGATGCACGGAACTGTCCGCGCTCGCGTTGGAGGATCATGCGCAGGTCGGCCGCATCGAGGCGCAGCTCGCGCGAGCTACTCCGGCTCCAGACGGTGATGAGCGAGTCGGCTTCATCCCAGCGGCGTGCCATGAGGAGGATGCGTCCGATCCGGGTGCGCGAGTCGGGATCGTTACCCGCTAGAGCAGCGGCTCTGCGCTCGATCTCCAGCGCCTCGTCGAAACGCTGTTCGTACGAAAGTATGGTGGAGAGCTCGGCCCACGGCCTCGGGAGATCGGGCTGCAACCGGATCCACCGGTCCGCCGCGTGCTCCGCGCCGGAGAGATCGCCGGCATCCACGCGGTTTCCTATGAGTCCCGCGTAGGCCACACACGGTGCGCACGGTCCCTGGCCGGCCTCGGTGGCGAGCGAGTCGAGTGCGAGCTCCTGCATGAACACCGTGTCTGCAGCATCCCACATTCCGTGCGTGTTGTAGACTCCCGCGAGTGTCGCATAGCTCCGCGGATCGCGCGGGTATCTGTTCACCAGGAGGCGGGCAAGCGCTTCGCTCCGACTACGCTCGCCGTTTCGCAGGGCGAAGGTGACGCTCAGCTCCAGCCGCTCGCGCTCCGAGGCGCGTGGGGCGGCGCGCGTGAAGGCGGCCGCGAGTCGCGCGATCGTGGCCGGGTCGTCGTCCGCGCTCGGCGGCAGCGCGAGCCGCATCCGCAGCGCGGCCACGAAGCCCGAGTCGAGCGCTATGGCCGCGTCCACCTCGCGCCGCTGGTCGGCCTCGCGTCCCTCGTAGCCCGCCTGGATCGCGCGCACGTAGTGCTGGTAAGCATCCAGACTCAAGGTTTCCACCTCCGCCAGTCGCGGTCCCGGCGCGTGCGCGTTCGCCGCTATGAGGAGCCGCGCGGCTGCGTGATCGGCGAGCGATATGATGTTCGCATCGCTCACGGTGTACGGCCGCACCAGCTCGCGTGTCGCTACGTCGTGCAAGTTGAAGTTGAGGATGTACGCGCCGCCGGCGCGACTCAGCGTTCCATCCACCACCCACGTAGCTCCCACGCTGTGGCCAATCTCGAGCGCGGTCGCCAGCGGCAGCGTGTCGGCAGCGGTGAGGCCGGCTCGCGCCAGCACCTGCTCCACTCTGCTCGGATCGACCACGTCCACCGCGGAGCTGCGCGAGAGGTCGGCGACGATCATCTGCGGTAGCCCGGCCGAGAGCCACGATGTGCTGCTGTCGCCGGTGAGATTGCGTATGGCGATGATGGCGAT
>DASSNL010000150.1:0-35188 GCA_035688075.1 Gemmatimonadaceae bacterium | reverse complement strand
GACGAGATAACCGCGGCTCTCGCCGATTTCTCCCGGGGAACGCTCGGGAAGCTGGGGATAGTGATCGGCTGAGCCGCGACCCGGTAGACGAGATCTGCGCGCGCAGCGGCAGCCTGTCCGCCCCGGCCGCGGGGTCTGCGTGGTCGTGCTGCTGCTGGTCGTGCCACACGGCAAACGACATCGCCGGGCCGGCGAGCGCGACTTCTCGACAGGGATGAGGTACACAGTAACTTGAGTCTGGCCAAACGTCGCCAGATTACACGAGCCCTCCACCGAGACGTCGCGATAACCGAATGGTACAGCGAATCAACCCGATACGACTCGCCGCCGCCGCGCTGCTCCTCGCGGCCGCAGTCGTCGTGAGTGCGCCGGCTGCCGGCGCGCAGCAGAGCGCACCCCGCAGCCCGAGCACGAACGCCCGCGCGAACTCCATCCTCCTCGACCCCTCGAATCCCGAGTGGAACCGTAATTCACCGGCCGTATGGTACGCGCGCTTCGAGACGTCGAAGGGTGACTTCGTGGTGAAGTGCGTGCGCGCCCATGGCCCGAACGGGTCGGACCGGTTCTACAACCTGATCCGACTCGGATACTACGATGATGTGCGCTTTCACAGGGTGATCGAGAACTACATAGTGCAGTGGGGTCTGAATGGTGACCCCGCGGTGAACGAGGCCTGGCTGCACGCGCAGTTCGAGGATGACCCGAAGTACGGCAGCAACGTGCGCGGCACCTTCGCCTTCGCGCGCGACACCGTGCCCGGCACGTCGAACACGCAGATCTACGTGAACCTGAGAGACAACACGCGCAACGACAGCAACCCGTTCGCGATCTTCGGCCAGGTGATCAGCGGGATGGAAGTGCTGGACAGCCTGTACTCGGGCTATGGCGATCGCTCGGGGAGCGGTGTGCGGCAGCACCGGCAGGGGAAGATCGTGTCCGGTGGCAATGCTTATCTCGACCGCGAGTTCCCGCGCCTGGATCACCTCATCCGCGCCGAGATCATCGACGAGCCTACGGGCGAGTGAGCTGCGAATCGTACCCGCTGTGTATGCGGCGCTAGAAGTACAGCCACACTCTCGCCACGAGCATGTCGGGCTCGTCGTCGTCGTGAGGGCTGCCCGGGCGATCGAGCTTCAGGACTTTGACGTAGTTCATTGACATGCGCAGGTAGCGGTTTGCGTAGCAGTTGAGACCAGCTGTCAGGTTGGCTTCCTTGCCGCCGGTGAAATCCGCGTCGGTCAGGTCCACCGCGTCGTAGCGCAATGCCAGCTGCCATGCACCGTACCTGCCGTGCGGCTCGATGCGGCCGAAGATGCCATGGGAGTAGCTGGGAGCCTGCGAGTCGTGGGTGAGGAAGTAGCCGGCCTGCGCATACCATCCTGTGAAATCCAGGCGGCGACCAGTTCGCCGGTTCACCCGGTCGGAAGTGTACTCACCCTGGACCGACAACGGGCCAGCGACACCGACAATTTCGGCACCGACCTTCAGGTCGTCGTCCACATCCGGGATCACACCGGTGTCCACGAGTCGCGGCGCCAGATGCGCGTCCGGCCGCGCGTGTAACTGGACGATCTCGCCGTCGCCGGGATTGCGCCATGCGGCGCTGGAGCCGACATGCAGCAACCTGCTGTCGGTATGCACGAGTGCATAAGTCGCTCGGCCCACGACGCCCTCGCCAGAATCGCTATCTGGCTTCGTATCGCCGGGGATGGTCTCTCCGAACACGCCGACTTGGCCGGTGAAGCCGCCACCCCAGTCCTTGTCCATCTGGACGCTCGCGCCGATGCGCTTGGGCGGATCGAAGGCGTCGTTCGGCAGCGAGCGCTCCTGGAACAGTGTGTAGTTGTTACTGGTCTGGAAGTCGAGCGAGAATGGCACCTTGAAGTAACCCAGCTTGATCTGGAGATCCTTGAAGCCGGCGTAACTGATCTCGGCATCGCTGAGCTCCGCCGCGCTCGCGAGGTCGAACTCGAGGGAGTAGAGCCAGTCTCCGTAGATCGTTCCCGATGCCTTCAGGCGCACGCGCCGCGCTTCCTGGCTGTTCCCGATCCGGGTCTTGTCTTCGTCGAAGAATGCCGCATCGGCCTGCAGTCGTCCGGACAGCGTGAAAGTGAAATCGTCGCTCGCCGACTGGGGAGTAGCCTGCGCGTCGGCCGCCGATGCCATGGCGATGGCCAGTACGCCGCCGAGACACAGGCACAACGCACTGCGGCACAGGCAGGTGTGGATTCCCCGGCTTCTCTGCATGATTCGGTCTATCACTCGTCGGTCTGATGTGGATGAATCGCTCCGGGAGCCCCGGATCCCCAGTGGGTGGAGTGCTCGAGGCGCGACGAGCACGAGCTGACGGTGCGCATTCTGTGCTGTGTACTCGGCCCGGGGAAGGTAGCCACGTAAAGTGGGTGCGCACCCACCACGCGGTTCACCGCGAATTCATTCCGCTGGGAGACCGGATTCACTCGCGCCCAGTAGCGTGTGCGCGGCGCCTCGGATGGGACGCGGCGCTCGGAGCACGGTATGGGCCGCGCTCCGGAAGGCCACACGCTAATGGAGGTCCACCATGTCTCCCCGATGCTCGAATCGGCTGCACACCGCTCGATCCGGCACCCTGATCATCGCGGCGGTGCTGGCGCTTGCCGGCTGCGATGGGCCCGTGCCGGCCGACAGCCAGGCGGCGACGCTCTCATCCTCTTTCCAGGTCACCGGGAGCTCGAGCTTCACGAGCGTAGCCCTTGGTGCCGGCATGCTCGATTCGCGCGTTCACCTGCAAACGCATCCGGAACGGGCAGTGAAGATCGTCTCCGCCAAGGTGACCATTCCTCCTGACGGAGGTTTCGTGCCCTGGCACACTCACCCCATGCCCGGTGTGCTGGTAGTGGTGACTGGCGGCGGAACGCTGACGCTGACCAGCGAGGATTGCTCGAGCAACAGCTATCCCACCGGCGCCGCGTTCCAGCCGCCTCATGGCCGCCACATCGCGCAGAACCTGACGTCGCAGCCGATTGAGCTCCTCGCGACGTTCATCATCGAGGCGGAGAAGGAAGGCGTATTCCAGGGGCCGACCACGCTCGAGCCGGCGGAGGTGCAGGCGGAGCTCAACGCCAAGTGCGGAATCTGACGATCGACTGAGGGACGGTGCCCGACGGGGTCGAGGGGCGGCGCGGGCGGGTCGCTGAGCTGTGCCGGCACGCCGGCCCCCGCCTGGACCGCGCACCGACAATTCTGGCGAGCTGAGCGATCACACGCTTCCACCATGCCAGGCCCGCAAGAACAAATGCGGGCCCGGCATGGTGCGGACGTGCCCGGGATTCTGTATTTTCACCGCGGGAAAGTACTGGCAACTCCCTAGCGGTGAACCGCGAGTGAGCGTCACGCCGAGCTGGTACCTCAGGCTCCTGGGCAGCCCATCGTTGGAGAGCGCGGATGGCGCGCGGCTCTCCGGCGGAGCCGCGCAGCGGCATCGACTCGGCCTGCTCTCCCTGCTCGCGCTGGCCCCGGACCAGCGACTTACCCGCGACAAAATCATCGCGTACCTCTGGCCCGAGAGTGATATCGAACGGGCGCGCCAACTCCTCAACGCCGCACTCTACACGCTCCGTAAGGCGCTCGGCGAATCCGCGCTGACATCTGTCGGCGACGACGTCCGCCTCGACACCGACATCGTTCGCTCCGACGTCATGGACTTCGAAGCGGCGATCCAGCGAGGCGATCGAGCGGCCGCGGTTGCGCTCTACCGGAATGAATTCCTCGATGGCTTCTTCATAAGCGATGCCGCCGAGTTCGAGCAGTGGACCGGGCGCGAGCGCGAGCGTCTTGCCGCCGCCTACGACGGCGCGCTGGAGGGGCTCGCCGAAGCAGCCGAGTCGTCGAGCGACTTTCGTGGCGCCGCCGAGAAGTGGAAGGTGCGAGCTGCGCGCGATCCTTACGATTCACGGGTTGCGCTCCGGCTCATGCAGGCGCTCGAGGCGAATGGCAATCCGGCGGCGGCGCTGCAACACGCGGCGCTACACGAGCGACTCCTCCAGGCCGAGTTCGGTGTGGGATCGGCGCCCGCAGTCGCCGCGCTGGCGGAGCGGCTGCGGAATCGGCCCGCGATCGCGGAGACGGCAGCGCGGCCGGCATCGGGAGGTTCTGGTGAGGCGGAGCGCGCTTCTCACGCTGGCGCGACCGCGGTACAGGAGTCGGCTGCGGCCGAGAGAACGCTCGCGGTAGAGCGATCGCTCGCGGTAGATGAATCGCCCGCCATACAGGGATCGCCTGCTCCCGCTGCCGTTGCGCTCCACGCGCCGCCTGCGATGTGGGCGCGCCGAGCGAGGTGGCTCGGCAGTATCGCGTTGCTCGCGGTGGCGCTCGCGGGAGCCGCCTGGATCTTCTGGCCCGGCGCACCGGCGCCCGAGAGCTCTATCGTGGTGCTCCCCTTCCTGGACCTGAGCCCGGGCGCCGAGCACGAGTACTTCTCCGACGGTCTCACCGAGGAGGTCATCACCCGGCTCTCCGCGATACCGCATCTCAAGGTGATCTCCCGAACTTCCGCGATGCACTACAAGGGGAGCAGGCAGTCACTGCGCGAGATCGCACGCGAGTTGAACGTGACCCACGTCCTCGAGGGGAGCGTCCGGCGGTGGAGCGACAGCACGGTACGCATCTCGGCCCAGCTCATCGACGCGCGCACCGATGTGCACGTCTGGGCCGATTCGTACGAGGACGAGCTACAGGTTGCCTTCCGCGTGCAGGAGGAGATCGCGCGCGATGTGGCGAGGACGCTGGAGCTCGAACTGGGAGATCAGGCACGGCGGCGAATCGAGCGGCGCGGGACTCGCGACGCCGAGGCGTACGAGTTCTATCGCCGGGGGCGGTTTTTCTGGGCGCTCCGCACTCCCGATGCGCACGAGCAGGCGATCGCATACTTCGAGCGGGCGATCGCGCGCGACTCGAGTTACGCAGATGCGTACGCTGGTCTGGCGGATGCCTACCTCACCGCCTGGCAGCTCGCCACCTCCACGAGAACCGAGGAGGAGGCGTACTCGCGATTCAGATGGGCGGCAGAGCGAGCCGTCTCGCTGGATGACGAATCGGCGGATGCGCACACGTCGTACGCGGTTGCGCTCTGGTGGAAGAAGGATTGGCCGGGCGCCGAGCGCGAACTGCGCCGCGCCATCGAGCTGAACCCAGGTCATGCAACCGCCAGGAGCTGGTATTCTTTGCTGTTGCGCGGCATGGGCCGGCCGGCGGAAGCGCGCGACGAAGCTCGACGCGCCTACGAACTGGATCCGTTCGCCGTCATCGTGAGCTCCATCAACGCGTGGAACTGCTATCTGGACCGCGACGACGATTGTGCCGTCGAACGGTACGGTCGCGCTACCCATATCGGGACGTACGCAGGGGCCTGGGAAAGGCTGGCCATCTTGTATGCACGGAAGGAGATGTTCGATTCGGCGCTCTATGCGATCCGTACGGCGATGCAAGTTACGCCGGAGCGTCACGATTTCGTGGCAGACCTGGCCTTCGTGCAGGCGCTCGCGGGCGACGAGCAGGCGGCGCGCGAGAGCCTCCGCCGCGCGGAACTGCAGCCGCGAGAACCGTTCAACATCGGGCGCGCGTACGTCGCGCTCGGGGAGCCCGACAGCGCCTTCGCCTGGTTGGAGCGCGCCAACTGGAGGTGGCCGCACCGCGCCGTGCTGAGTGATCCGGCGCTGGATCCGATCAGATCAGACCCTCGATTCGCGCGCCTCAGCGAGCGCGTGGCGCGCGAGATGGGGCTGCGCTGAAGCAGCAAGCACGGCTGGCGAGACCACCTCCATCGCGACTGTGCCGTCGCGATGCTCGACGCTAGCTCCGCTGATGCAGCTCCTCCAGCATCGCCTCGAGCTTCTCGAACGACCCCGTCCATCCCTGGGTCATCCCGCCCTTCTCCTTGTCGAACTCCTTCACCTCTTCGGGAGTGGCCGCGCCATGAATGGCCCACGTTACCGTCACGCGCGTGCGGTCGGGGCTCTCCGCCGCCAGCTCGACGTTCGTGAGCATCCTCTCGGGCCACACCGGTGAGAGCGGATGGCGGGAGACGTTCCCCTGCTCGTCAGTGAACCACTGGGTGTACATGAGTCGGTGCGGACGGTCTATCTCCAGGTACTCCAGCTTCCCATGGAATGTGATCTCCCCGCCGTCGGTCATCGACCAGAAGGTGGTGCTGCCCTCCCTGATGTCCGACTCGATGAAGTGCATCGTGACGCCCCTGGGCGGAAGCCACTGCGAAAGGTGCTGTGGATCGGTCCACATCTCGAACACCGTTTCGACGGGTGCGTCGAAGGTGTGGTTGATCACGAACACATCTCGGCCGGAGGTTTCCTGCTCCAGGTACTCCGCCAGGCGATCCCACGTGGAGTTGCCGCCGGCCTCCCTGATGAACTTCTTCGTCTCGCGCGCAGCTTGGGGGGTGGGGAGCGTCATGCGCATGTCCATCCGCGTTTTCCCTTTCACGTCGGTGAAGTCGACGGTGACGCGGAAGAGCGGCGGTCGGCCGTTGTTCGCACCGTGGTCGTAGACGAGGCGCGAGCAGGGCACCACTTCGATGTACTTCGTATCGTTCGGGTAGTCGACGCCATCGGGGCCGTGCATGGTGTAGACCCAGCTCCCACCCGGCCGCAGGTCCTTGCTGTGGGTGGTGAGTGTGAAGCCACGCGGCCCCCACCATTGAGCGACCTGTTCCGGGTCGGTCCATGCATCCCAGACGAGCTGGACCGGAGCGTCGTAGAATCGCGTGATCGCGATCTCGTTGGAGTCAGGGGTGTCGGTCATCTTTCTTTCCTCGCTTCTTCTTCTGGCGTGAGGTGACGGTTTTCAGATAAGCGTCGAGGCGATCGAAGCTCTCTTCCCAGTACTGCTGGTAGTAGCCGATCCAATCGGCGACCTCCTTGAGCGGGGCCGCCTGCAGGCGACACGGCCGATACTGCGCGTTCCGCGTCCGCTCGATCAGTCCGGCCTTCTCCAGCACCTTGAGGTGCTTGGAGATCGCGGGAAGGGTGATGGCAAACGGTTCGGCCAGCTCGTTGACCGACGCCTCGCCCTTCGAGAGTCGCGCCAGGATGGCGCGTCGCGTTGGATCGGCGAGCGCGGCGAAGAGCTGGCTGAGTGGGTCGGGATTCACGATGATTTCACCGGTGTATGGGGCCCCGCTCGCTCATCGCGTTGCGTGGGCGTTCGCATCGCCGAGGAAATCCTCGATGATCGAGACTGCCGGATAGTTGTGGCGTCCGGGCTTGATGGTGGTGATCTCGCCGATGTACTCCCCGTGCACTCCAGGAAGTATCACGAGCGTGGCGTGCTGCATCGTGCGGTACGTCTCGACGGCGTGCTCGGGGCGTACCACATCGTGGTCGCCGATGATGATGAGGGCGGGCGCAGTGATGGACGCGATGGCCGCATCCTCGATGTCCTTGAACGCGCGCATCCTCGCGACGTCCCTCTCGAACATGGTACGGAAGGCTGCCGTGTCCGGGTTGATCCGCAGATAGGCGTCCTCGAGCTGTTGCGGCACCTGATCGATGGTTGGATGCTTGAACGAATCCCACAGCCACTGGTATGCGCCAGCTCGCTTGTAAATGGTTGATGCCACCACGATCCGGCGGACCAGCTCCGGATGCCGGATCGCGATCTGGAGCGTCGTGCTGGCGCCGTTGCTGAAGCCGAAGATGTCGGCCTTGTGAATTCCGAGTTGCTCGAGGAGCGCGGCCACGTCATCAGCGTCCTGCTCGAAGCTGAGCGGCCGGTCAATGTCGGCGGTGTGGCCGTGGGCCTGCATCTCCACGGCGATGACTCTGTGCGTCTTCGCCAACGCGGGGAGAACCCTGCCGAAGGTCGTGCCGATCGTGGATCCGCCGCCGTGGATGAGCACCAGCGGGAAGCCGTCGCCATGCACCTCGTAGTACATCCTCAAGCCGTTGACGTTGGCGTACCGGCCAGTATCCTGCGCGGCCGCGCCGCCTGTAGCGCCAAGCATCATGATGAGTATCGGGAGAAGTGCTCGCATGGGCGATTCGCCTGTATTTTCCAAGATGGTTAATTAACCGAACAGGAAAATAGGGCGGAGTGCCCGTGCTGTCAATGCTCCTGTGTCGAACCCGCAGCGCAGGGCCGGCGCATCGGCCAGCGCCTGATGGAGCGCTACTGCGAAGACGCCGATCGCGCGGGGAAGGTGCGCTAGCTGGAGACGGACAGACCCGAGGACGTGGAGTTCTACCGCCGCTTCGGCTTCCAGATGACCGACGAAGCTTCGGTGCTCGGCGTTCCGAACTTCTTGATGCGGAGAGCGGCGTGCTCCGGATCAGCCGATTGAGAAGCTCAATCGCGCGGCTCTGTCTTACTGGCCACGCTCGCCTCGCCATCGCTCGGCTCCTCCGAGCTCGCGCCGCGCGTCGGCGCGGGACCCTTTTCGACGAATGAGCGGGTGATGAATCGCTGGCCTTCGCCTATCCGCTCTACCTCGATCGCGACGGCGTCGACGGCCTGCTCGAGGTGAGTGAGCCGGTTGGTGAGCTCCGGCGGCGTCGAACTGGCTGGTGCGTCCGGGCGGCGCTCGACCTCGCGTTCGGCGCCCACGTCGGAGCGCCGCGGGGCGAGCTGCCATACGAGATACGCGCCAGCGAGCGAGAGCAGGGCATGTACGCCTGCATGTATCGCTTCCCCCTGCGTGGCGGCAATCACCGCGCCGGCGATGTTGACCACGGTGAAGATCGCAGCCACCGCCGTCCAGAGCTTGGAACGCCAGATCATGAGAGTGCCTCCCTGTCAGCATCCAGGGTGGCGGAACGCCGCCACTCCCGCTCCTCGTGAGGGAACTACGTGCCGCCGCAGAACGTTGTTTCGACCTGAGCTGTTCATTGCGACGCACGGCTGACGCGACCGGGATCTTCCTGAGCAGCGGCCAGCCCCGCACGTTCGAGAGCGGCAGGCTGCTCTGTCATCAGCGCGCGCTCGTGCCATCGACGCTCGCGAACGATCACTTCAGGAATCACTCCGTGAATGATCTTCATCGCTGCTCCTGGGCGGGGAGCGACCCGCTCATGCGTGCGTATCACGACGAGGAGTGGGGCGTCCCCCAGCGCGACTCACGCATGCTCTGGGAGATGCTGATGCTCGAGGGCTTTCAGGCCGGACTGGCCTGGATCACCGTGCTCAGGAAGCGCGACGCATTCCGCAAGGCGTTCGCCGGATTCGATCCCGGAAAGGTGGCCCGCTTCGGCGAGCGCGACGTCGAGCGCCTGCTGGCCGATCCTGGAATCATCCGCGCACGCGCCAAGATCGAAGCGACCATCACTGGCGCACGGATCTATCGCGAGATGGCGCAGCGAGGAGAGAGCTTCTCCGAATTCTGCTGGTCTTTCACCGACGCCAGGGTGCTGCAAGGTGACGGCCGGAGCGTGGTCGCATCGTCTCCGCTCTCGGAGCGGATCTCGAAGGAGATGAAGCGCCGCGGCTTCAAATTCGTGGGGCCGACGATCGTCTACGCCTGGATGCAGGCAGTCGGCATCGTGAACGACCACTCCATCGACTGCTTCAGGCGATCAGGGCTCGTCGGCGGTCCGTGAAGCCGGTCCGATCCCGGCTTCACGGTTTCGTACTATGTCTGTGCACGCCTCCTCCGCTCCTGCTCGATGCACTCCCCCTCAGTGCACCCCGCCCATCAACCCGCGCACCGGCTTGATGATCGCGAAGGCCACGATCGATGCGATGAGACACGCCGCGGCTATCACGCCGAAGAGGATCGGGAGCGGAGCCGACGAGATGAAGCCCGCGGCGTAGCCCGCCGCCTTGTTCCCCACGGCGTCGGCCAGGAACCAGACGCCGAGCATGAAGCCCACGATCTTCACCGGCGAGAGCTTCGTGAACACGGACAGCCCCACCGGCGAGATGCAGAGCTCACCGAGCTCCTGGATGAAGTAGCAGCCGATGAGCCAGAAGGGGCTCACACGGAGGCCGGGCGAGGAAGCCTCGAGATTGAATGCCGGTATGAGCAGGAGGACGAACGACAATCCCGTGAAGAGCAGCCCCCAGGCGAACTTCGCGGGAGTGGAGGGCTCGCGATTGCCGAGCCGAGTCCAGAGCCAGGCGAACATGGGTGCGAGCAGGATGACGAAGATCGCCTGGACCGAGAGGAACCAGCTCGACGGGAAGCTGAAGCCGAATATGGACGTGCGCGTGAAGCGGTCACCGAAGAGGTTGAGCGTGGATGCGGCCTGCTCGTACGCGCCCCAGAAGATGGCCGCGAATACGAAGAAGACTCCCATGGCCGCCAGCCGCTTCCACTCCTGCCTGGTGAAGCCCCAGAAGAGCTGCTCGCCGGCGTTCGCTTCCGCCGCGGCGCGCGATCGCTCGGCGGCGGCCGCGCGTGCCTCGCGCCGCTGACGCTCGAGGCGCTCCGAGGCCGGCAGCAGGCGCTTCCGGCCCGCCACGTACTGGATGAGCCCGAGCGTCATCCCGACTCCGGCGCAGGCGAAGCCCAGGTGCCAGTCCACCCGCTGGGCGAGATAGCCGGCGATCAACGGCCCCAGCGCGGCGCCGAGGTTGATCCCCATATAGAAGATCGAGAAACCCGCGTCGCGGCGCGCGTCGCCGGTTTCGTACAACGAGCCCACGATGCCGCTGACGTTCGGCTTGAGGAGACCGGTCCCGATGACGATGAGCCCCAGCCCGGTGTAGAAGAACGGGAGCGGGTGAAAGGCCAGCGTGAAGTGGCCGAGCGCGATGATGATCCCGCCTATGAGTACGCTCTTGTACTGTCCGAGCCAGCGGTCGGCGATGATGCCGCCGATGATCGCCGCTGCCCAC
This sequence comes from Gemmatimonadaceae bacterium, assembly GCA_035688075.1. Taxonomy (GTDB): domain Bacteria; phylum Gemmatimonadota; class Gemmatimonadetes; order Gemmatimonadales; family Gemmatimonadaceae; genus JADGGM01. Next base: position 24,364 of record DASSNL010000150.1, on the reverse strand, counting down.
ACGCTCGCAGTGTAGGTGCCGTACACGGAGCCGGCGTGCCGGTCGTCGAAGCCGAGCACGTGTACCATGTACAGGATGAGGAAGGCGCGCATTCCATAGTAGCTGAAGCGCTCCCACATCTCGGTGAAGAAGAGCGTGGAGAGCCCGCGCGGGTGCCCGAAGAAGCTGACATCGAGCGTACCGGGGCGGGGATAGTCGGTGAGGGGATCGGCGAGGGGGCCGGGTCGCGGGGTGCGCGGCGGGTCTGGAATTGTCGTCATGGCTCGTCGGTAGGGTGCATGATGCTCGCGTGCGTGCACGCGTGCGTCAACCCATCAGCCCGGCAACTTCGTCGGCCGGGGCTCTTGACGCGGAAATCGCCTCGCCGCATCTTCTTCCCTGAAACATTCATGGGAACCCCCCGGCCGGAGCGCTCGCTTGGGCAACGAAAGCATGGACCTCCTCAAGGGCACGCTCGATGTGCTCGTCCTCAAGGCGCTCACCTGGGGCCCGCGCCACGGCTACGCCGTCGCGCGATGGATCGAGGATGCCACCACCGGTCAGCTCCAGGTGGAGGACGGCGCACTCTATCACGCGCTGCACCGCCTGGAGAAACAGGGGTGGGTGGAGAGCGAGTGGGGCGTGTCGGAGGCGAACCGCCGCGCCAGGTACTACACCCTCACGCGCGCCGGCCGGCGGCAGCTCGCGGCGAAGACCGCGACGTGGACGCGCTACGCCGAAGCGGTCTTCGCTGCGCTGCGCACCGCCTGATCCCCCATTCCCATGGCCGACCTGCCGCACGGGATCCGCCGAGCCTTCCGGCTCGCTCTCGGAAGGCCGCCGATCGAGCAGGAGGTGGACGCGGAGATCGACTTCCACCTCGAGATGCGCGCCGCCGAACTGGTGGAGCGTGGGATGGCGCCGGAAGCGGCGCTTGCCGAGGCGCGACGTCGCTTCGGGGACACTCACGAGTGGGGAATGGCGATGAGCGAGGTCGACAGAGAGCGCGTGGCGCGGAGCGAGCGGGCCGAGTGGCTGAGCGATCTTCGCCAGGATCTCCACTTCGGTGCGCGCTCCGCGCTGCGCTCGCCGCTCTTCACGCTCCTCGCCGTGGTCACTCTGGCGCTCGGCATCGGTGCGAACGCGGCGGTGTTCGGGGTGGTGAAGTCGGTACTGCTCGATGCGCTTCCGTACGCGGATGCCGATCGGCTGGTGCGAGTCTACGGGCGCTTCCTTGACGGCTCGAACGATCGCGGGCCGCTGAGCGCCGGCACGGTCACGGACATCGCCGCGCGCCAGCGGTCGTTCGTGGGGACGGCCGCGTTCGCGACGCTGCCGCGGGAGTCGATACTCGAGGGCGACGAGCCACGCGTGGTGCAGGTGGAGTGGGCGGAGCCGAAGCTCTTCCGCGTCCTCGGCGTGAAGGCGGCGCTGGGACGCACGCTCCGCGACGACGATGCCGTGGGCGACACGGCATTTACGGTGATGGTGACTTACGCCGCGTGGCAGCAGCTCCTAGGCGGCGATCCTGGCGTGGTCGGAGGGACGATCGACATCAACGGGATCACGCGCACCGTCGCCGGCGTGCTGCCGCGCGGCTTCGTGGGGCCCGGGGGCGACGCGGACTTCTACTACCCGCTCGATGTGCGCCTCTTGCTGCGCGACCCGATCAGCGCGCGCGGCTCGGGGTGGCTCGGGGTGGTGGGCCGGCTGAAGCCCGGCGTGACCGTGGACGGAGCGCGGCGCGATGTCGCCGCGATCGGCGCCGATCTCGCGCGCGAGTATCCGCGTGACAACGGGAGCATCACCCTGTCCACCGTGCCGCTGCGCGACTCGATGGTGGGCGACACGCGCACGCCGCTCCTCGTGCTCATGGCGAGTGCCGGCCTAGTGCTGCTCATCACCTGCGCCAACCTGGCTGGCGCGCTCCTGTCGCGCACCATCTCTCGGCGCAAGGAGTTCGCGGTGCGCATGGCGCTCGGCGCGGGGAGGGGGCGGCTGGTGCGTCAGCTTCTCACCGAGAGCGCGCTGCTCGCCATCGCCGGCGGTGTGGCCGGCATCGCGCTCGCGGAGGGCGGGCTCGCAATGCTCCGCCGGCTCGCATCGCGCGCGCTCCCGTCGTACGCCGAGCTCTCGCTCGATCCCGGCGCGCTGCTCTTCACGTTCGTGCTGGCTCTCTGCACCGGCATCGCCTTCGGGCTCGTCCCGGCGCTCTCCGCGCGGCGCTCCAATACCCAGGCCACGCTCCGTGACGAGTCACGCAGCGCGACCGAGAGCCGGCCGTCGCGGCGCCTGCGCGGCGTACTGGTGGCTGCGCAGATCGCACTCTGCGTGAGTCTGCTCGCCGGAGCGGGGCTCCTCATCCGGAGTCTCGCGGCTCTGACATCGGCATCGCTGGGATTCAATGCCGGAGGTGTATTGAGCGTGAACGTCCAGCTCCCGGCAGACCGCTACCGTTCGCTGGAGGAGCAGGAGAACTTCTTCGAGCAACTCGAGGAGCGACTACGTGGTCTCCCGGGCGTCACAGGTGTGGCGGATGCTACCGCGCTTCCCACGGCGGTGATGCAGCGCAACGGGATCCGCGTCATCGGGGCGCCGCCGCCGCCGGACAACGTGCTGCCGTTCGCGCTCTATGCCGGAGTCTCGGACGACTACTTCCGCACGTTGGGTATCCCGCTTCGCAGCGGCCGTACCTTCGGCCCGCAGGATGGGCCCGACGGTCCGCCGACGATCATCATCAGCGAGTCGATGGCACGGCGCTTCTGGCCGAAGGGTGACGCCCTGGGCGCGCAGATGCGCATGGGCCCCGACCCCAACTCCACGCCGCTGACCGTGGTCGGCATAGTGGGCGACGTGCGCAACGACCCCACCCGACCGGACGCGGAGCCCATCACGTACGCACCGGCGCGGCAGGACGTGCGGCAGAGCAGGTTCCTGCTCGTGCGCACGAGCGGCGACCCTCTGGCTCTCGTGCGCCCCTTCCGGGGCGTGCTGACGGCACTGGACCCGAGCGTGCCGATGCGCGACGCGATGGCGCTCAGCGCCTTCCTCTCCGACGGGCTCACGGGCCGCCGGCGCCCGGTGGTGCTCATGTCCGCGTTCGGCGCACTCGCGCTGCTCCTGGCCTCCGTGGGTGTGTACGCCATGTTCGCCGCCATGGCCGCGGCGCGCGAGCGGGAGTTCGGCATCCGCGTTGCACTCGGCTCCACGCGACGCGAGATCGCTGCGCTGGTGCTGCGACAGGGCGCCGTGTGGATGCTCGCGGGATTGGTCGGAGGCGCGGCCGGCGTGGTGGTGGTGGCGCGACTGGTGAGCGGGCTGCTCTACGGCGTGCGCCCGCTGGACCCGGTGGCGCTCGGGATCACGTTGCTCACCGTCGTAGCGTGCGCCCTCGTGGCGCTCCTCGTTCCGGTGCGCCGCGCCACGAGAGTCGATCCGATCACGACTCTGCGGTAAGGGAGCGCCCGACTGGCGGCAGCACCGAGGCGTGGCGATACACATCCGTGTCGCCACGCCTCTGCATCCGTGTCGGTCGGAGCGTGGTTAACTTTGTGCCGCTGCCCAGGGGCAGCGCTTCTCCCGCTTAGCGGCCGGACCCGGGCGACGACCGTGCTCTTCGGCGTCGATCTGCCCTGATTCGCGCGATGGCACCTTCCACCGAACTTCGACATTCAACCACGAGCGGAGCTGCGCGCATGAAGCGACTCCTCTACACCCTCCTGTTCCTCCTCTTTCCACTGGCACTGCACGCGCAGACCACGATTCACGGAACCGTCGCCGACCAGCGAACGGGCTCGCCGATCGCGGGAGCCACGGTCTCCGCTCGCGGTACCGACGCGAGCACCACGACCGATGCGTCGGGGAGCTTCACGCTGACGAGCGCCCGTTCCATCACCGCGGTCAGCGTCTACGCGGTCGGGTACGACTCGAAGGACGTTACCGTGAGCGCCTCGAGCGAGACCCTCGAAGTCCGGCTGGCGCCATCGGCCACCGAGCTGCCCGGTGTGCAGGTCGTGGGGAGAGCCGCGGCGCCGTCGGTCGGGGTACTGACCCGGCACGATCTCGAGCGGTCGACCGGCCTCAGTCTCGAAAACTCGATCAACACCTTGCCTGGCGTATTCATGCAGTCGCGCACGCCGTGGGGAGGAGCACGCATCACGATCCGGGGCTACTACCCCAGCACGAGCGGCAATAGTCCGAACTCGAACGGTCTCGGATACCAGGTATTCCTCAACGACATCCCGCTCACCGACGCCACCGGTACTACGATCCTCGACGATGTGGATTACTCGGCGCTCGGCAACGTCGAAGTCATCAAGGGGCCCGCATCGAGCCAGTACGGGAGCTTCATAGGCGGAGCGGTCAGGCTGACCACTGCTCAGCCGGTGCCAGGACAGAAAAGCATCACCCAGGAGGTGACGGGCGGCAGCGATGGCCTGCTGCGCACGAACACCACCCTCCAGAGCGCCGGCAGCGCTTCCGATCTGGTCCTCAACTACGGGCATCAGGAGTACGATTCGTTCCGGCCGCACAGCGGGTCGCGGAAGGAGTACGTCCGTGGGAATGCGAACTTCAGAGTGGGAAGCAGCCAGACGCTCTCCGCTTACGCCTCGTACAACCGGTCGTTCGAGGAGCTGGCCGGAGAGATCGACAGCGCGGATTTCTATGCCCGCCGCGCTCTCAGTAACGATGCCTATCTCGCCAACGACTCCCACATCAACGTCACCAGCTTCGTAGCCGGGGCCACGGACCGGATCCGCATCGGTAGCAGCTTCACCAATCAGACCACCGTGTTCGGAAGCTCCCGCACGTCGAACCAGCCGTTCGCGCACGGCTTCACCGACAACAACCAGACCAACTTCGGGCTGCGTTCGGCATTCGGCTACACGGGGCGCGTCGGCGAGAACGTGGGCGTCAGCGGGACGCTCGGCGGGATCGTTCAGCGATCCAATGTGGCCACCAACGGCGTGTTCATCATCCCGGCACCCCCCTTCCCGCAGCGTCCGACCACCCAGCAGAACTTCGCGGTGAACGCGTCGATCTTCACCGAGTGGAGCTTCGCGCTCCCTGGCCAGGTGACCGTGACGGCGGGCGGGAGCCTGAACAGGAACAAGTTCGCCATCCGCAACATGCTGAAGGACAACCAGGTGAACGACACCACCCAGTTGATGACGAAAACCTTCGACTGGGTCTTCACCCCTCGGATCGCGGTGAGCAGGGACTTCGGTGGCAATGGATCGGTCTACGCGAGCGTCAGCTCGGGGTACACCCCGCCGCTGCTGAGCAATGCGATTGCGAACGATGGGACGGTAGATCTCGCGCTCGATCCCGAGCGTGCGGTGCAGTACGAGATCGGGGCGAACGTGAGCCTGCTCGACAACAGACTCAGCGGGCAGGTGGCGCTGTTCGACGTCGAGAACACCGACAAGCTCGTCACGCAGACGGTCAACTCGGTGAGATTCACGACCAACGCCGGGAAGCAGCGCGATCGGGGAGCCGAAGTCGCGCTCAGCTATCTCGCCGTCAACTCTCCGACCGGTGCGCTGTCGACGCTACGCCCGTGGGTGTCGTACTCCTACACGGACGCCAAGTTCATCGAGTTCAAGAGCGACAACAACAACGACGACGCGACGGTGGATTTCTCCGGCAACGCCGTGCCCCGTGTACCGCGCAACACGTTCAACGCCGGGATCGACGTGGCAGCGCGGAACGGTCTGTATCTCAATGGTACCTACCAGTACGTGGACAAGGTGCCCGTGACCTTCGATAATTCCACGCACGTGAAGTCGTACGATCTGCTCGGCGCCGAAGTGGGAGTCAGGCGGGAGGTCGCGGGGAACTGGCTGCTCGATCTGTCGGCCGGCGGCGAGAACCTGATGGGAAGCACGCACTATACGTTTCTCTTCGTTGGCCCCGACTATGCGGGGCTCGCGCAGCCGCAGGACGGTGGGCACGGGGATGGCTACATCATTCCTGGAGCATACGACGCTACGTTCTATGGGAGCGTGGGTCTCACCTACCGCTTCTGATCACTGCATCGAAGAGGGTCTGACCCCCATTGAATTCCGAATGGCCGGTGTGCTTCTCGCCGTCATCCCCGCCTGAGCGGGGACCCACGGGAAGAAAGCAGACAGCAGAAAGCAGAAAGCAGACAGCAGACAGCAGACAGCAGAAAGCAGGAACGGCACACCAGTAGGCCGTCATCCCCGCGAAAGCGGGGACCCATGTTTTGTCCGGCTAACATGGGTCCCCGCTTTCGCGGGGATGACGTCGTCAAGTATTGCCAGCCGTCGGCTGGCTGATGCACGATGTAGGAGTTGACCCCGACTCCAATCAGAAGTGATGCCAGACGATTCCGCAAACCAGCTCGATCGCTACTTCGCGGTCTCGATCGACATGCTCTGCCAGCTCGGCTTCGATGGCTACTTCAAGCGTCTGAATCCGGCCTGGGAGCGGACGCTCGGGTTCACCATCGAAGAGCTCAAGTCCAGACCGTTCATCGAGTTCGTCCACCCGGACGACCGCGAGCGCACGCTGGAGCAGAATGCGCGCGTCAGAGCGGGTGGGCAGGCGCTCGCATTCGAGAACCGCTACCTGTGCAAGGATGGCTCGTACAGGTGGCTTCTATGGAACGCTGCCCCGGAGTTCGGCGAAAAGACCATCTACTCCGTGGCGCGGGACGTCACAGCGCAGAAGCAGGCCGCGGAAGAGCGCGAGCGACTGGTGCGCGAGCTGCGTGCCGCGCTCGCGGAGGTCCGCACGCTGCGCGAGATCCTTCCGATCTGCTCCTACTGCAAGCAGATCCGCGACGACGAGAACTACTGGCAGAGCGTGGAGAGCTACATCTCCAAGCACACGAACACGCGCTTCAGCCACGGCATCTGTCCCAGCTGCTTCGAGAAGCTGGTCGAGCCCGAGCTCGACGCCGGCGGCTAGGAGGGAAGAGCAATGGAGTCTGACCCATTGCTCTACCGTCGCTTCACTCCCTTCCACTCCACTCGAGAGTTATGAAGGCCGACCTCCCGGCCACCGGCTTCACCGAGGCGTCCAGGTAGTCGGCATCGGTGATGTTCCGGACATCGAGCACCAGCCTCAGATCGTGCCAGCTCTGCGCTATTCTGGTATCGAGCCGGAAGTGGCTGTCGTCGTCGGCACGCGTGCCGTACGCGGCGTCGAGGGTAACGATCCCCCCGCGCCAGAGGGGATCGGACACCACCAACCCGGCGCTCCGTGTGACCGGGCGCAGCGCGTACTTCCCGATGAATCCCGCGGCGCCCCGACTGTCGAAGTCGAGCGCCGAGCCGCGCAGAGACCACGATGCGCCGAGCCAATCGTGCAGGCGCAGCGCGAGCTCGGCGCCCCGATAGTCGGCGCGCGCCACGTTGGTGGTGCGCCACGGGGCAGTGGAGTCGGCATCCGCGGGCCGCGCCCAGTCTATGAGGTCGCTCGCGTGGCGCACGAACCCGGTGAGATCGACATTCCACCGCTGGCTCGGTTCCAACGTCACCCCCATCTCCCCGCCCCAGAACGTCTCCGGCCGGAGGTCGGGGTCGCCGACGTTCGCGGGGTCTTCATAGTAGCGCTCCGTCCACGTGGGCGCGCGGAAGCCGCGGCTCACTGAGGCGCGCAGCCGGGTCCACGGCCCGATCGGCACCACTCCGCCAATCGATGGAGACACGAATTGGTCGTTGACGGATGACCAGTCGATCCGCGCGCCGGCATCGAGTCGCGCGCTTCCTACGCTTCCGAGGGTTGCCTCGGCGAAGAGCGCGCCGCGCTGCTCGTCGCGGTTGCCCAGCCGCTCGCTGCGCAGCCGCGCATCCGATCCATCGGCCCCGAAGGCCGCGACCACCGTAGGTGCGAGAGCGATCCGCGCCACCGCTTCGATCCCCGACTGCCAGCTGTGGTGACGGTTGTGGTACAGCGAGGGGTTGTCGCGCACGAGAACGTAGTCGTCGCTGTGGTGACGGGTGCTCGCCGTAAGCGACGTGCGCACGCGATCGGTGGGGGAGAAGTCGTAGCGGATCGAGCCGGTGGCGCTGCGGGTGCGCTCGTGCGAGGGGTAGGTGGCGTAGAAGTCGGCCGCGCCGAAGGAGCGGACGCCGAGCCCGGCGCGCGCCCTGAGCCGTCCGCTTCCTATCTGCCGCGCCGCGGCGAGCGAGGCGAGCGTCACGCCATAGTCGGTATCGGTCCGGTGGCCGTCGGATCTCTCGTGCTCGACACTCGCCTGCACCCCGAACGCACCGATGCTGTCGGCGATCGCCCCCGACGCTCCGCCGGTGCCGAAGCTCCCGCCCCACGCCCGGAGCGAGCGCCGCGATGCAGCCGTGCCATCGTGTCCGGTGGTGATGATGTTCACCACTCCACCCGCCGCGTCCGGTCCGTACAGAGTGGAACCGGCGCCGCGGAGAATCTCGATCCGCTCCACGTCCTGGAGCGGGACGGCGAGATCGAGGTTGGCGTGCTCGGTCTGCGGGTCGTTCACGCGGACGCCGTCTACCAGTATCAGTACCTGGGTAGTGGATGATCCGCGCATGGCGATGTCCGCCTGCGCCGGCGAGCGCCCCATGATCTCCACGCCGAGTGCGTCGTCGAGGATGTCGGCAACGGTGCGTCCGGGGAGGCGCGCGATATCCTCACGCGTGATGACCTCCTCGCTGCGCACGCCCGTCCCCGCGCTCCGCGAGCTGACGGTAACCTTCACGGTGTCGAGCACCGTCGTGGACTGCTGGCCGAGCGCGCCGCGGGTCGCGGTGGAGAAGATGAGCGCAAGGAGTGCGCTGGTCGCGAGCTTCGCGCTGGGGGAAGGGAAGAGAGAGTAGGAGCGATTGTACGAGGGCATTGTGGTGTGATGATGTTCGAGCGGACGCCACCCGATCGGGTGGCGCCGGTGGCGAACAATACACGGTGTTCCGGGTCCACGTCCGCGATCCGCTCACCGAGCGGGCGCGAAACAGACGTCTAGCGAAGATCGCTCGGTGGCGGTATGATCGGTCGGCAGGCCACTCGACCCGTGCGCACCGCTCCCCACCAACAAAACGGATCCACGCCAGCATGCGCGTCTACTTCTCCGTTGCGCTCCTCCCGCTCCTCGCAGCCGCGGCCCTCCACGCTCAGGCAGTGCGCGCCGACTCGAGTGCGCCGCCGTCGCAGCCGCTTCCGCTCGCGCTCGTGCAACCGTCGCTTCGCGAGAGAATCGCACCGCGCATCGGAAGCGACTCGATCACCGTCGCGCCGGTGGACACGCCGTCGGCGGGAGAGGTGTTCGCGCGGGTAGGGCTCGGCGTCGCGGGCGCGGGCCTCGGAGGGCTCGGCGCCGGTCTGCTCGGCTACGCCCTGTTACCGCACAGCGACTGCGACTGCGACGATCCCGGTCTGAACGAGTTCCTCATCGGAGCGGCAGTCGGCACGGTGGCCGGTGCCGCGCTCGCGGCCGCGCTCCCGAAGCAGCGCAGCCAGTGCAGCTACGGCGCGCGTGCGGTGTACGGCGTAGTCGGTGCGCTGGCGGGAGGAGTGCTCGGGCTCATCCCGCGGGGAAACGCGAGAGCGATCACCATCCCGCTGGGTGCAGCGATTGGGGCGGGAGTGTCGAGCGGATTCTGCTGACCGCGTGACGTGGCTCGCGCCGTGTCACTTCTCACCCATCACCTTGATGATCACGCGCTTCCTGCGCTGGCCATCCCACTCGCCGTAGAACACGCGCTGCCACGGGCCGAAGTCGAGCCGCCCATCGGTGATGGGGACTATCACCTCGTGGCCGATGGTGAGACTCCGAAGGTGCGCGGCGGCGTTGTCTTCGCCCGTCTCGTTGTGTTGGTAACGCTTAGGGTCCCAGGGAGCGATGGTGTGCTCGAGCCAGTACAGAATGTCGTGCCAGAGTCCCGACTCGTGGTCGTTCACGAACACCGATGCGCTGATGTGCATCGCCGACACGAGCACGAACCCTTCGCGGATCCCGCTCACGGTCACCTGCTCGGCGACCTGCTCGGTGATGTCGATGATCTCCTGACGCTGCTTCGTGTCGAACCAGAGGTAGTGGGTGTGAGTGGGCATATCGGTTGCTCTGGCGTTGGCGTCCTTGCGCTAGCGTGCGAGAGGACGGAATATATACAGATACAGCATGACAAATTGCTGTTAGTTTGTCAGGTTGGGATCCTGGAGTCGTAGTGGACCGCCCCTTACCGGAGAGTTGAGCCATGTCGATACCTTTGTTCCACAACCGTCCCGTCACCCTGCTCGGTGCCGCGCTCGCCTGCTTCGCACTCGTCGCCTGCAAGCCGAGTGGCGAGCAGGCCGCTGATTCCGCCGGCTCCGATACCATGGCCGCGGCCATGGCGCCAGCGGCTGATACCGCCGCCCCCGCCAAGCCGAACGATGCACAGATCGCGCACATCGCCGTAACTGCCAACTCGATCGACAGCGCGGCCGGCGTGCTCGCCAAGTCCAAGGCGCAGTCGAAGGCAGTGAAGGACTTCGCGCAGACGATGATCACCGATCACACGCAGGTGAACAAGCAGGCGGTGGCGCTGGCCACCAAGCTCGGAGTCACGCCGGAAGACAACGACGTGAGCCAGCAGCTTCAGTCTGGTGCGCAGACCTCGCAGGCGAACCTGAACACCAAGTCCGGCGCCGACTTCGACAGCGCGTACATCGACCACGAGGTGGCCTTCCATCAGGCCGTGCTCGATGCGCTGGACAGCACGCTCATCCCCAATGCGCAGAACGCGGAGCTCAAGGGGCTTCTCACCAAGGTGCGCCCCGCCATCGCGGCCCACCTCGATCGCGCCAAGGGGATTCAGAAGACGCTCACATCCGGCTCGTGATGCTGAACCGGCTGCTGCGTCGCACCGCCACCGCGATGAGTATCGCGGTGGCGGTGGCTGCATCGGCGTCGTGCGCCCGGCGCGCGGCGCCTCGCTCGCACGTCGTCCTGATGAAGGACGTCGGCTTCCAGCCCGCGGAGCTCACGGTCGATCGCGGCGACACGATAGTGTGGAAGAACGAAGACTTCATCCCGCACTCCGCGACCGCGCGCGATGCGAGCTGGGACTCCAAGGCAATCAACGCCGACTCGAGCTGGAGCTTCGTGGCGGAGACGGCGGGGCGGCACGACTACTACTGCGTCTTTCATCCCACCATGCGCGGGACGATCGACGTGCGCTGACTCAGCGGGGCTTCTCGAGAGGCGCTTCCTCTCGTTCCAGCACTCCCGCCAGCGGATCGCCGCGCTCGATTCCTCTCAGCTCGGCGCCGGAGATGTATGCGGCGCGCGCGAGCATCTGAGACGCCACCGAGAGAGTGAGCAGCATGAACACGATGGTGAGCACACCAGTCAATGGGCGTGCCACACCACTTGCTACCAGCACCCCGAGTATCACCAGAGTCGTCCCGATGCCGCCGGCCTTGGTGGCGGCGTGCATCCGCTGGAAGACGTCCGGGAGGCGCGCGACGCCGAGCGCCGCGATGGCTATGAATGCCACCCCCGCGATCATGAGCAGCACGGCCACGATCGTCCCGATCATTTGCGCCCTCCGCGCTTGCGCTCGAGGAGAGTCGCGAAGGCGCACGTCGAGACGAAGTTGACGAGCGCGAGCCCCATACCGATGTCGAGAAAGGCGCTGCGGCCGGTCGCCAGCGCTGTGAGCGCCGAGAGCGCGACCGACACCGCCGTGAGCATGTCGAGCGCAACAAAGCGGTCGGCGTAGCTGGGCCCCTTGATCATGCGATAGGCGGCCAGCGCCAGCGCCACGGCCAGCACAGCGATCAGAGCAGGAGCAACGGTAGTGGCGAGCCGGGTCATGTGGCGACCTCCTCTCCTTCCAATTGCAGGATCCAGCGCTCGTAGAGCGCCTTGATCCCGGCGATGCGCTCGGGGATGTCCGGTGCGTCGAGCAGGTGAACGTAGAGCGCGCGTCGATCGTGTGCCACGTGCAGGCAGGTGGATCCCGGCGTCAGCGACACGAGATACGCGAAGAGCGCCACTCCCCAGTCGGTGCGAGCGTCAACGGGAACTTCGACGATCGCGGGTTCAGGGCGCGCGTCGGGGGCGAGGACCACGCGCGCCACCGCGACGGACGATGCTACGATGTCGTACGCGAAGACGCCCGCCAGCGATATCGCGGCCCGCACGCGCCGCGCCGCGCTCACGGCGCCCACCGGTCGACCTTCATCGGGATGAGCATCGGTGCGGCGGTTGGCGAAGAAGCATCCTGCCCGGTGGTGGTCGGAGTCAGCATCTGCACGGCCGCCGCCCGCGCGAAGCCGGAGACCGGTCCGATGGCGAGCCCCATTCCCATCGTGCAGGCCGCGAGCAGCGCCATTGCCGTCACCATCGCGGGCGGCACCGCCCTGGTCAGCTTCCCCGGGCGCGGCGGCGATCTCCAGAAGGCGTCCGTCCAGATCTCGCTCATCGAGTACAGGGTCAGGAGTCCGACGACGAGCGCCGTGACACCGAGCCACGTGGCGCCTCCGCGAAAGGCAGCATCTATCACGAGGAACTTCGCCCAGAAGCCGGAGAGCGGTGGTACCCCGGAGAGCGAGAGCGCCAGCGTCGCGAAGAGCGCCGCCAGGAGCGGACGCTCGCGCATGAGCCCCCCCGCGCGGCGAAGGTCGTAGCCGCCAGTGGCCCGCCCCATCGCCCCGGCGCCGAGGAAGAGGCCTGCCTGCACGAGCATCGAGTGCAACATGTAGAAGATCGCGGCGGTGATCCCCAGCAGCGACAGCAGCGCCAGCCCCAGCATCATGTAGGCGACCTGGCAGATGATGTGAAATGCCAGGAGCCGGCGGACGTCGATCTGGGCAATCGCGGCGAGCACGCAGAGCACCATCGTCGCGACAGCCACCATGGTGAAGAGCGCGGGCAGGCCCGGCACCGCTGGCTCGCCAACCGCGTGAAACACCACCACGAAGACACGAAGGCACGCGTAGAAGCCGACCTTCGTGAGGAGGCCGGCAAGCGCCGCCGAGGCCGTGATCGGTGCGGTGTGATACGAGGCCGGCAGCCAGAAGAAGAACGGGAAGAGCCCGGCCTTGAGAGCAAAGCCGGCAAAAAGCAGGTACGCAGCAGCGCTCAGCGTCATGCTGGGCTCGCGGCCCACCAGCGCGGCCGATATGGAAGCCATGTCGAGCGTGCCTGTTTCGCCGTACAGGAGCCCGATGCCGATGAGGATGAACGTCGCGCCCAGCATGCTCATGGCTGCGTATCGGATGGCACCATCTATCTGTGCGGGCCGCCGGTCGATCGTCACGAGCCCCATCGCGACCACGAGCATCAGCTCGAACCACACATAGAGATTGAAGATGTCGCCCGTGAGGAACGCGCCGTTCACCGCGGCGAGCATCGCGAGGAAGATCGGATCGAAGCCCGCACGCCGGCGCCTCGCGCGGATCTCGGCGCGTGCGTAGATCGCCACGGCCAGCGCCACGAGACTCGTCACCGTCGTCAGCGCCGCGCCCAGACGATCCGCTACGAAGGTGACGCCGAAAGGCGCGCCCCAACCGCCAAAGGCCATCCCGGCTATTCCAGCGTGCGCGACGTGCGCCAGCAGCCACACCGATGACGCCAGCATCAGCAGCACCGCCGCCTCCATCGCGCCGCGCTGCAGCGCCGGCCGCCGCCGGAGCAGGGTGGTGATCGCCGCGGCGCCGAGCGGGATAGCCACGGGCCAGAACGCGATCCCGTCGGCCATAGTGTCGGCCACCGTATCAGCGATCATCGCCCACACTGCCCGTGAAAGGATCGCCGAGCTGCTCGGCAGGACCGGCCCCTTCGTTGACGAGCGTGCCCCGGTCGCGATAGGAGCGTAGCGCGAGCGCTGCGAACATCACCGTGAGCGCGAAGCCGATCACGATGGCGGTGAGGATCAGCGCCTGGGGGACGGGATCGGCAGATTCGCCGAGCTGCTTGGCACCTGCCGGGATGATCGGCGGCTGCTCCGAGCGGATGCGCCCCGCCTGGAAGATCATGAGGTTCACCGCGGTCGCTACGAGCGAGAGGCCGAGCACCAGTCGGACGACGGCGCGGGAGAGGACCATGTAGAGCCCGCATCCGAAGAGCGACGCGGCCACGAGGGCGTAGACGACGCTCATCGCGCGGCCTCCCGCCTCAACCCGAAGAGGAAGGCGAGCACGCCCCCCAACACCACCGTGTAGACGCCGAGGTCGAAGATGAGCGCCGTGCCCTGGTGGATGTGGATGCCGAACAGGGTGACGTCGATCCAGGCGTGGCGGAGGAAGTCGCCGTGGAGGACGAGTCCGGGGATGCCGCTGGCGATGGCGAGCAGCAGCCCGGTGCCGACGAGCGAGAGCGGATGGAAGCGGAGTACTGCTCGCGCTCGCGCTACTCCGCTCGCTAGCGCGAGCAACGCAAAGGCCAGGGCGGCTACCAGCCCTCCCACGAAGCCGCCTCCTATCTCGTTGTGGCCGCGCAGCAGGATTGCCACGGAGAGCACGGCGAGTAGCCAGAAAAAGATCGGGCTCGTGATCCGCAGAATGAATGCGCCGTGGGCGCGGGTGGCCTCCGCGGTGGTGGCAGCGCTCTCCAGCGCGGTTCGCGGACCCAGGAGCGACCATGCGAAGACCGCCGCGAGCGCGATGACGGTGGTCTCACCCAGTGTGTCGAAGCCGCGGAAGTCGACCAGGATGACGTTCACCACGTTCCGCCCGAAGGCCGCCAGGTAGCTCTGCGCTCCGTAGAAGGCGGAAACCTCGTCATGCCGCGGCGCCATCCCCATGTCGAGGAGCGCGACGAACATGATCGCGGCGAAGGCAATGGAGAGCGCCGCATCGAGCGTGCGTTGCCGCGCGGTTCGCGTGGATGGAGCGGCGCTCGGAAGGACGAGGAGCACGATCGCCAGCAGGACCACGATCAACGACTCCACGGCGAACTGGGTCAGCGCAAGGTCGGGTGCGCCATTCATCATGAAGATGAGCGCGGTGACCAGCCCCACCAGACCGACGGCGATCATGGTCGAGAGGAGGGAGCGTGCGCGCGTCGCGGCCACTCCCGCGGCGAGGCCGATCAGCGCCACCGCGGTCGGCCCGATCCGCAAACCGCCGATCCCCGCGATGGATGGCGGGCGCGGCGCGCGACCCACCGCGATCATCCCCCAGAGCACGAAAGCCGCGGCGCCGGCCAGCACCACCTGGACATAAACGCGTAGATCGCCGTGCTGCACGCGACGCGCGGTGCCTGCGGCCAACGCCTCGACGCGCCGGATGAGAAGCTCGTATCCATCCTCGGTATCGAAGCGGTCGATGCTCCTGCGCAGGCGGAGCCGCACGTGGATGGGTCTCCAGAAGATGAAGATCACTGCGCCAATCGCGATCACCACGGCGCTGAGGGCCAGCATGGGAGTCAGTCCATGCCAGAGCGCGAGGTCGATCTCCACCGGTGCTCCGTACACCACGGCCGCGGCCGGGCGGAGTACTGCTCTGCTGACCCAGCCCGGCTCGAGGCTGACGAGAAGGCCCAGAAGGGCGAGCACCACCGGCGCGAGGAGGAGCCCAGGGGTTTCCCCGTGTCTCACTTCCTTCACCGTGCCCCGGCCCATGAAGAACGGGCGCAAGGTCACCACGCCTGCGGCGCCGACGATCACGGCGTTGACGAGCACCGCCGCCGCCAATGGGACGGCGTCCCAGGAGCTCTGGATCTGCGCGAGGAAGAGGAACTCCTTGGAGATGAAGCCCACGAAGGGCGGCAGTCCGGCCATCGACAGGCTCGCGAACGCCGCCGCTACAGCAGTCACCGGGAGGAAGCGCGCCAGCCGGCCCATCGCTCGTAGCTTACTGAGCCCCGTCGTGTGCAGCACCGAGCCCGCACAGAAGAAGAGCGTCGCCTTGTAGAGCGCGTGCGCCAGGATGTAGCCGACCATGGCTGCAGTAGCGGCCGGCCCATCGAGCCCCACCAGCATGACGAGGATCCCCAGCGAAGCGACGGTGGAGTAGGCGAGCACCGCCTTGAAGTGCTCGGCGCGCAGCACCTGCACCGCTCCCACGAGCATCGTGACGATCGCCACGGTCACCACCACGTCGCGTCCGAGCGGAACCGCACCGACGAGCGGTTCGAAGCGCGCCAGCAGGTAGATGCCGAGCTTCACCATGGTTGCCGAGTGCAGGTACGCCGATGCCGGCGTGGGCGCCTGCATGGCGTTCGGCAGCCAGAAGTGGAAGGGGAACTGCGCAGACTTGGTGAACACGCCCAGGAGCAGTCCGATCATGATCGGCACGATCCACCGGCTCTGCGCGAGCTCGCCGGTGTGCGCCACGGCGTCGGACAGCGAGTAGCTGCCGAGCGTGGCACCGATGAGGATGATCGCGGCGAGGAGAGCCAGTCCGCCGGCCGCGGTCACCCGGAGCGACATCAGCGCCGCGCGGCGCGCGCTCGGGCTGTCGGCGTCGAAACCGATCAGGAGGAAGGAGAGGATGCTCGTCGCCTCCCAGAAGAGGAACACGACGAGCAAGTTGTCCGAGAGGACGGCTCCCAGCATCGCCGTCATGAACAGCAGGATGAGCGTGAAGAAGCGGGCCCGGTTTCTCTTCGACTCCTCCGACATGTACGCGCCGGAATAGATGACTACCAGCGCACCGATGCCGGTGATGAGCAGGGCGAAGAGAAAGGAGAAGCCATCGAGACGAAAGGACAGGTCGACGCCGAGCGATGGTGCCCACGCCAGCGTCTGCGTGATGGCCTCTCCAGCCTCGATGGTCGGTGCCATGCCGAGGAAGGCGACGAAGAGGCCCGCCGGTACGAGCGACAGTAGCCAGCCGGCGGCTCTGCGGCCGAACAGGCGGGAGAGCGGCCACGCCACGCAGCTTCCGGCGAAGGAGAGCGCCAGCAGCCAGGCTATCACCCGCCTTCCCTCAGTATCGCCACCGCCGCGGCTATCGCTTCGTGCGATCCGGCGATCGCGAGCACGTCGCCATCACGCAGCACCTCGTGTCCGGTGGGAATCGTGACCGGTTCTCCCTGTCGAGTGATGGCGAGCACGGTGGCGCCGGTGAGGCCGCGCAGGTTCAGCTCGGCGAGCGTCTTGTGCACGCCCGGGCTGTCTGCCCAGAGGCGCACGGATACCGGGTCGCCGAGTCCGGGGAGCATGTGGTGTACCGACTGGATCACGTTCTGGTCGTCGCGCGCGGTCGGTGCGAGCGCTTCCTCGCCGTCCGACTCCCCCGCCACCAACGCCGGCTCCGCGGCCATGTGCTTGGCGAGCGCCGACACGATTATCGCCGCTCCGGCCAGGGCGTGATCCTGAAGGCGCGTGGCGCTTCGATAGATCCCGACCAGCAGAACGACCGCGACGAACGCGAGGAGGAGCGCACCACGTAGCGGAGGGAGAAACGGCTGGGTGATCGCTACCACCGGCGCTCCCACCAGCAGGAGGATGGCCATGTGCAGCGTCACGAAGAGCGCGATGCGCGGCGCGTGTGCCAGATCGAGGGCGCCCTGCTGTACGCCAGGGAGCGCGCGGAGCGCCAGCGTCTGCGCGAGCTGGCGCGAGCTTCTGAAAACGCCCACCGCAAGTGGAGCAGCCACGAGGACCGCCGCGACGAAGATGATGAGCCGCGCGCTCTCGACCGAGAGATGCGTGAGACCCACCAGCAACCCGGCCGCCGCATCGAACTGGAGCGAGGTGCCGATCACCCACACGGTAAGCAGCACCGCATCGAGCAGGAGCACGCGGATGAGGTAGCGCGTGCGTGAGACGCCGCCGGACTCGCGCGGTGCGCTGCGGAGTCGCTCGACCCACGAGCCGTACAGCGCGACGAACGTCTGCATTGCGTGCGGGAGCCGCCGGTCCACGTAGCTCGCGGCCGGCCCCGAGGCCCTGATGAGCCAGGGAGTGGTGAGCGTGGTGATGGCCGATACCGCGATCGCGACTGGATAGATGAAATCGCGCGCGGCACCTGTCGTGATGCCGACACCGGCTATGATGAACGAGAACTCGCCGATCTGCGCGAGACTCATTCCGGTCTGGATGGAGGTGCGGAGCGGGAAGCCGGTCAGGAACGCGCTCAGCGAGACGGCTACCACCTTCCCCGTGATCACCAGTACGGTGAACGCGAGCACTGCCACCCAGTGCCGAGCGATGGCGAACGGATCGATCATCATCCCCACCGCCACGAAGAAGATCGCGACGAACATGTCGCGCACGGGTGCTATGAGATGAGCGATCGCCTTCTCCTCGCCCGACTCCGAGACGAGCGACCCTGCCACGAACGCGCCGAGTGCCACGGAGTAACCGAAGGCGAGGGCGAGGAGCGCGGCGGAGAAGCAGATCCCGATGCTCGCCACGAGCGTGGTCTCGGGACGATCGAGTCGCACGACGTAGCGCACCAGGCGCGGGATGATGAGCAGACCGCCGACCACGAGGCCGACCAGGAAGGTCACGAGGCGCAGTGCCAGGAGCGCGATGCTCCCGGCCGACACGCCCGCCCCGCTCCCCACCGTGGTGAGGATCGCTATCAGGAAGATCCCGACGAGATCCTCGATGATCAGCACCCCGAACACGGTCTCGGCGACCTTCCCCTTGATCCCCTGCTCGTCGAACGCCTTGACGATGATCGTGGTACTGGAGATCGCGACCACCGCGCCCACGAAGACGCTCTCCAACGTCCCCCAGCCGAGGAGCTGGCCCAGCAGATAGCCGAACCAGATCATCATGCTGTTCTCGGCTACCGCCACGAGCCCCGCCGTCGGTCCCACCTGGATCAGCTTCCGCAGACTGAACTCGAGCCCCAGCCCGAACATCAGGAGGATCACTCCCAGCTCGGAGAGCGTGTGGACCATCGACTCGTCCACCGCGAGCGGGAGGGGAACGTGCGGACCGATGATCAGCCCGGCCATGAGGTAGCCGAAGATCACCGGCTGCCGCAGCCGCTGGAACACCACGGTGGTGACCGCGGCGACGCAGAGGACCAGCGCAAGATTACGGAGGAAGTCCGTGGCTTCGGGCATATGGAGGGGGTTCGTCGAAGCGAGGTGGTCTCGTGTCGTCCGTTGCGGTACTTCCCCGCTGCACGATTCGCCTTCCTCGTCCGCAGCGTCACGCGGGCAACTGTCGGCACGGACATCACGCTCACGACAGGCGTGCAGCGATGCTCAGCGTAAGGTAGCGCCAGAAGCCCGGGTGGACGAGAAGGAGAGAGGTGGGTGCGGAGAGCAGGAACGCGCGCGGGCCGCCGGGGATTTAGCCATCGTGGTCAACCGCGAGGCGCGATGGCCGTTCGGCCACCGTGACGCACCGCTGAATCTTCGAGGTATGGTATCATGAGAGCAGTGCAGCTGAGCCGCTTCGGCGCTCCCGAGGTTCTCGAGATCGTCGAGATCCCCACTCCGATACCGGGACCCGGTGAGGTCCTCGTCCGGGTGCGGGCGTCCGGGGTCAATTTCTTCGAGACTCTGATGCGGCAGAACCGCTACGCGGTGACGCCCGAGTTGCCGGCGATCTTCGGTGTGGAGGTAGCCGGAGTGATCGAGGCGCTCGGAGATGGCGTAGCTCCTTCGCTCCTCGGCGCGCGGGTGGCCGTCCCGATGTTCGCGGTCGGACGCGGCTCCGGCGGCTATGCCGAACGACTGGCGATCGAAGCCGCTTCGGTCGTGCCGATCCCGGATGATCTGTCGTTCGAGGATGCCACGGCTCTCATGGTACAGGGTCTCACGGCACTCCACCTGGTCCGCCAGAGCCCGCCGGCAGGGAAGACGGTTCTGGTCAACGCCGCTGCCGGCGGCGTCGGCTCACTGTTGGTGCAGCTAGCGAAGCGTGCGGGCGCGAAGCTCGTAGTCGCCACCGCTAGCACGAGCGAAAAGCTCGATTTCGCGCGCTCGATCGGTGCGGATGCCGGCGTCGACTACACCGGCCCCGATTGGGTTGCACGGGTTCGCGATGCGACCGGTGGTGCGGGCGCCGACATCGTCTACGAGCTCGTTGGCGGCGCGGTGACGAGAGCGTCCATCGACGCGCTCGCGCCGCTCGGCGAGCTGGTATTCGGTGCGCTCGGCAGATTCGATCTCGATGCTTCCGATCTGGAGAATATGATTCTCCGGAATCAGTCGCTGAGGGGGTTCGCTCTCCTGCCGCTACTGACTCCGGAGGTGCTGAAGTCCAGCCTCGTGGAGCTCTTCGAGCTCGCGGCGAGTGGCGAGCTGAAGGTGATCCAGGGCGGGCGCTACCCGTTCGACCAGGCCGCGGAGGCGCACCGGGCGATCGAGGAGCGCCGGACGACGGGGAAGGTGGTGCTCGTCCCCTAGCTCCCCGGTTTCACTCTGCCCGCATCGCTATCAGCGGGTCCACCCGCGCAGCTCGACGCGCGGGGATCCAGCTCGCGAGGAAGGCCACGGCGAGCAGCACTGCCGCCACTCCGGCGAAGGTCACCGGGTCGGTGGCTTCTACACCGTAGAGAACACTCCGCATGAAGCGCGTGAGCATTGCGGCACCGATCAGCCCCACCACGATCCCGGCCGCTGCGAGCCAGAGGCCGTGGCCCACCACCATCCCCTGGACGCGCGCGGCGTCTGCGCCGAGCGCCACGCGCACACCGATCTCCCTCCGGCGCTGGGTCACGAAGTAGGCGAGCACGCCGTACAGACCGATCCCGCCGATCAACAAACCGAGTACGCCGAAGAGCCCCAGAAGAGTGGTGAGAAGTCGCGGGCGCGCCACCGCCTCGCCCACGGCGCTCCGCATGGTGAAGATCGACGTGATGGTCTGATTGCGGTCGATACTCCAGATGGCATCCTGTACGGCGCGGGCCATCGCCAGCGGCTCGCCTCGCGTGCGTATGACGAGGTTCGCGCGGCTCCGCATGTTCTGCAGGGCGTGGATGTAGATGGTGGGCTCCGCCGGCTCCTCCACGGATTCCTGCCGGATGTCGCCCACGACACCGATGATGGGGATCTGCTCCGTACCGATCGTAACGGTGCGCCCGACCGCCGGGCGACCGGGGAAGTACTTCTTCGCGAAGGCCTCGTTCACGACCAACCGGAAGGGAGCGTGATCGTCGTCGCTGCGAACGAACTCACGGCCGGCGAGCACCGGCACGCCGAGCGCCTGGAAGTAGCCGTCGCTCACGTGGATGTACGGAGCGGTGGGAGCTTCATCGGAGGAGCCGAGCACCATCCCCTCGGGTACGAAGTCGTTTCGCTCGCCGCTCCCGCGGAAGGGGAGCGCTTTGGTCGCGCCGACGGCTACCACGCCGGGGACGGCGCGCACGCGGTCGAGGATATCGGCGTAGTAGCCGTACATCTGCGCCCGAGTACCCTGGTGTGCTTCACCCATGGAGTAGTTGACGACGAGCACGTGGTCGGGGCGGAAGCCGAGGTCAACCTTCAGGAGACTAAGGAAGCTGCGCGTCATGAGACCGGCGCCGACCACGAGGATGACGGCGACAGCTACCTCACCTACCACGAGTCCCGCACGCATCCGCTGCCCGCGAGAGTCACTGCTCCCCCGGCCTCCCTCGCGCAGAGCGGTCTGCAGATCGGAGGAAGTCGCGCGGAGTGCGGGGACGAGACCGAAGATCAGCCCAGTCAGCATAGAGAGCGCGAGCGCGAAGAAGAGTACCGCCGGGTCGAGGCCGATCTCCGCCGCCCGCGGCAGCTGAGTGGAACCGAGTATCACGAGGGCGCGAGTGCCGGCGATCGCGAGGAGTACACCGAGCGCGCCACCCGCGAGCGCGAGCACCATGCTTTCCGTCAATAGCTGCCTCACGAGTCGTCCGCGTCCAGCGCCGAGCGCCGAGCGCACGGCGAGCTCCCGCTCGCGCGCGGTCGCCCTGGCCAGCAGCAGGCTCGCGAGATTCGCGCACGCGAGCAGGAGAACGAACGCCACGGCGCCGAGCAGGACGAGCAATCCCGTGCGCGCCTTCCCCACGATCACGTCACGAAGCGGCTCCACCGACGGCGCGGTCCAAGCCCTGTCCTCTGGATACTGTTCGCTCAAACGTCGCGTGATCGCTGTAATCTCGGCGCGGCCGCGCTCGATGCCGAGTCCCGGCTTCAGCCGTGCGACCACGTCCAGGACGTGATTCTCTCTGATGCGCGGGATTCCGTCGTCGGGGATGGTGGAGTAGGGGATGTAGAGGTCGACCTGATCGTCGGGATACGCGAAGCTGCGCGGCATGACGCCGAGCACCTCGTACGGCTGCCCATCGAGCGTCAACGTCCGCCCGATGACCGAGGGCGATCCGGAGAACTGACGCCGCCAGAATGCATACGAGAGCACAGTAACTCTGTCGGGGCCGCCGCGATGCATCTCGTCTTCGCGCGGGAGCCGGCCGATCTCCGGCTTCACTCCGAGCGTCGGGAAGAAGCCGGGCTCCACGAATGCCGTGGAGAGTCGCTGTGGCTCCCCCTCGCCGGTCATGTCGATCCCGCTCCCTCCATTCACGTACCAGTAGCCGCCGATGTCGGAGAACGCGGTGCGCTGCGCGCGCCAATCATCGAGGTCGACCGGGGATACGGCCGACTTCTCGATCCCCGCCTCCGGATTCCCCGACCAGATCCGCACGAGCTGCTCGGGGTTGGGAAAGGGGAGGGGCTTCATGAGAACACCGTGCACCACGCTGAAGATCGCGGTGTTGGCGCCGATCCCGAGCGCCAACGTGAGCAGCGCAGTGAGAGTGAATGCAGGCGCACTGCGCAGCTTCCGCAGCGAGTAGCCGATGTCGTGACGCAGCTCTCCCATGTAATCCCTCCGCCGCCGTGCGGCCTCGGTGCCTCTGTCCAAGCGCCGCAGGTAGCGGCGTGCATCTTCCAGGTCCCCGAACTGCCGCGTCGCCTCGGCGAGCGCCGCGTCCGGCGTCAGTCCGCGTGCCTCGAGCTCCTCCACTCGCATGGCGATGTGGAACCGGAGCTCCTCATCCACGTCCCGGCCAATGCTCTGCGCGGTGCGCCAGGGGAGATGGAAGAGCGGGCGAGTCATGCGGGTGCCAGCACCTTGGCCACGGCTTCGGCGTAGCGGCGCCAGGCGGACTCCTGGCTGCGGAGCTGCCGCCGTCCTTCTCGCGTGAGCTTGTAGTAGCGCGCGCGGCGGTTGTTCTCCGAGAGCCCCCAGTCGGCGTCCACGGCGCCGGAGCGCTCGAGGCGGTGCAGGGACTTGTAGAGCGCCGCATCCTCGATCTCGATGACGCCTTCGGTGCGATCTTGGATCCAGCGCGAGACGGCGTAGCCGTGCATCGGTCCCCACGCGAGGGTGCGGAGGATGAGAACGTCGAGGGTCCCTTGCAGGAGGTCGAGCGATCGGTCGGTCATATCGTTTCCCTTACCAGGTGTGGGGAGAGTATGCAACTCTGGGCCTCGCTCGTCAATGGCTCCCCCCACCAGGTATGGGTAGGACGCCGGGTCGGGGGACGATGGTTGTCGGGCGGCGTGGTTCGACTTCCGGCTCATCTCGGCGTCTGAGTCCCTCTCGGTAAGGGACGCGGAGAGCGCGGAGGACCGCGGAGAGCGCGGAGAACTACCAAGGCGAGATCGCGCAGTCCGTCGCCATTCCTACGTCATCGACCACCTCTGGCTCCTGGAGACTGCGCAAAAGGGAGAACGGCAAGAGAGAGGCAAGGAGGTAAGGAGAAAGGCTTCGGGCCTCTGGGATCCCGATCCTCTTCGGAGATCCATGTAATGATGGTTCCTCATGATCAGAGGGAACTGCTCCCGCACCTCTGGTCCTACCCACCCTGCGCAGGGTGGGCAGAACCGGAAGCGAGGGAGCAGTTCCCCAGATACTCACCTGACTCTCTCTCGCAGCTATCCAGCCAGGGAGCGAGGGGGCAATGAGCATAAGGCAGTTCTCCTTCCCTCCTTGCCGTCCTCTTGCTGTTCTCCCCTTTGCGTAGTCTCGAGGAGCCGGAGGCGGTCGATGAAGCAGGAGCGGCGACTGACTTGGAGATGCCAGCCCTACGGCCCTTCTCCGCGTTCTCCGCGGTCCTCCGCGCTCTCCGCGTCCCTCACCGAGAGGGACCTTCCTTGGCGATGCGGCGGATATCACGATCGCGATGACAGCTGCCGCAAGCCGTTCCACGGGTGCGCTGTTTCTGCGGACTCTACAGTGATGTGACAGCGGCGGAGCCCGCTCACGATCCGAGAACTTGACGCCGTTGCTTATCATTATCGTGACAACCATACGGTGCGCGCAGATCGCAGACGCGCGTGGGGAGGGGTACTAGCATGACCAGCGGAGCAAATGCGGGGCGCACGATCGTGGTGACCGGCGCAACCGGAAAGCAGGGAGGGGCCGTTGCGCGAGAGCTCGTGCGGCGCGGATTCCGGGTGCGGGCGATAACACGCGACACGTCGAAGCCGGCCGCCATGGCGTTGGGCGAGCTCGGCGTGGAGGTGCTGCGCGGTGACCTGGACGATCCTGAGTCGCTGCGCCACCCGCTCGAGAGCGCG
>DASSNL010000106.1:0-23038 GCA_035688075.1 Gemmatimonadaceae bacterium | reverse complement strand
CGAGCGGCAAAGCGCTCGTACCGGTTCACGATTCCAGACCTGACCCCGTCGCTAAGACGCGGCGAAGCGATCAGAAAGTGATGCCCACGCTGATCGGCACGATCTGCGCGTTGCTCCCCTCCGTAAAGATCGTGTGCCAGCGCGCTTCGATGAATGTCGAGAAGCCGGTAAGCTGGAAGCGAAGTCCCGCACCGGCGTTCAGGCCGAACTTGGTCTGGGTGGTCTCGCTGTCGTCGAACTCGCCGAACTGTCGAGCGGGAGGCGCGAGTCGAGTCGCAACGCTCGGCGCGCCCCGCTGCGACTCCTGGGCAGAGACCGCGTCGAATGTGAAGACCGGCGCATTCTCCACCTCGGTCTTCATGTTGTAAATGCCCAGGCCGCCGATGAGATAGAACTTGGTCGTCGAAAGCCCGCCGAACGAGTAGGTAGCATTGATGGTACCGTCGATGATCCGGTTCTTCACCGTTCCGAATTCCGTATCCTTCTCGCCGAGCTGGTTCCACATCGCATCTACCCGGAGACCCCACGGAAAGAGGGGCACGCCGGCTTCCACCAGCGCGCCGGCGTGCCAGCCGGTCTTCGATATGTCGCTCATGTCGCTCACCGGGACCGTGGCGCCACCCGCGATGCCGAAGCGAACCGGCCTCGATACCACTACCTGCGCGGAGAGCGGCGCGCTGGCTGCGGCGATGATCATTCCTGCTATTGCGCTTCTCCAGATTGTCTTCTTCATCACGTCCTCCCCTGTACTTTCAATTATTCCTTCTGGAACGACGCGCGCGTTCAGCGACAGTTACGCCGCAGCAGCGCGCCCGCGCCGGAGGGTATCTGCAAGAAGCAGGCATCCGCGCGACGCAGGGACACGATGCACTACTGCCCCGCTTTGGGGGCGGGGCAGTAGTATAACGGCAGGGGCGGCACGCGGCCGCCCACGGCCTTTGTCAGCGCCAATGGCGCCAGCTCAGAAGCGGATCCCGACGCGAATCGGAATCTGGTTCGCCGCCGAACCCTCGGCGCGAATCGACTGCCAGTTGGCCTCGATGAAGGTGTTCATCCCGCTGAGCTGGAAGTCCAGACCAGCGCCCATGTCGAAACCGAACTTGTTGTCGCTCCCCGAGAGGTCGCCCGCGTCCATCTTGATGTGGAAGTAGCCGAGACCACCCGTCACATACGGACGTACGGTGCTCTTGGTGGGGAAGGCGTAGATCACGTTGGCGAGACCGCCGATCGTCTTCATGCTGGCGTCGACTCCGCCCTTCGCGCCGAAGTCCTGGTACTGCGCCTCGATGCGGAGCGCAACCGGCCAGGTGGGCTGCTGGAACTGCAGCAGACCCGAAACGTTGTAACCCGACTTGAATGAATTGCCGAAGTCACCGGTAGGCATGCTCATACCACCGGCGATCCCGAAGCTCACTGGCTTTGCCGCCGGCACCATCGACTGGGCGTTCGCGGCCGTGGCCACCAGCGCCAGACCCATAGCGACGCCGAACACAGAGCGCTTCATACTCGAGTATCTCCGTTCAGGTTGTAATCTCCAGCCCACAGCGGGCTGAATACGTCGTCCGCTCTCACGCAGCTACTTAGCCGCTAGAGCGGCGGCGAGTTGTCCGGCCATTACGGCCCCTGCAACCACCTTGTTTCCAGAAGGACGACCCACGCGCGGAGGAGGAAACAGCCCGGCAACAACGCGCGTTCAGGGCCCCGTAACTCGTTCGTTCTTCAGCTACCGGATCGTGGTAGACCGCGCGGTACTCCGATGCCGAAGTATCTCGTTCGGCATCGGACTGCCTCCGTGCCGCCCAGCGCGTCAGAATCCCAGGCCCGCCACTACCGACCAGGTACGGCTCTTGGCCGATGCATCCTTCACGACGTCCGAGAACCCGTGCTGGTAACGAGCACCCACCATGAGCGTGTGGCCGCCAAGCCGGAAATCGAGCCCGGCACCGACTACCCCGCTCAGGTCGAAGGTCTTCTTCTCGAACTGGATCTCCGAGTCCTGGCCGATCTGGTCGCAGTCCGCCGAGGCGCTCACTCCCTGCCCGTCGACTCCGATGGAGCAGTTCACCTGCAGCCCGAACGACGGACCCGCCACGAAGAAGGGCCGGATCGGACCCACCACGGGGATGTCGTAGCGAAGCAGGACGGGGATGTCGATGTAATCCAACTTGAACGTCGCATCGAAGTCCGGGTCGCTGTTGTCGCTCGCGCCCCTCTGCGAGTAGATGGCCTCCGGCTGGATCCCGAAGGTATTGGTGAGGTGGAAGGTCACGAAGATGCCGCCCAGAAACCCTGTCCTGTTGTCGGCGCTCGTGATGTCGTCTCCACTGATCTTGGCGAGGTTTACGCCGCCCATGATACCGATGGTGGGACGCTGCGGAACCAGCGGTATCCCCTGCGCCGCCGCGCTTCCGACCGGCGCCCCAAGCAACATCGCCCCCGCGACGATAGCCGCGATTCTCTGGTGCATTCCCATTTCTCCTTGGTTCTCTTTCCCGGTTCGTACCGATTCGTCCGGATAGGACGACGGGAGAGGGAAAGGGAAACAGGAGGGGGGAGAGGAAGGGTTCAGCAACTACAGGGTTCAGGGTTCAGGAACTGCCTCGGCGTCGAGATCTCGATCGCCGGGTAGTACCTGAACCCTGAACCCTGCCTCCTGAACCCTCTCAGTCACGCCGCCGCGCGGAGCTCCGCCCCCATCCCCCGTCTCATGCACGCTTCGGGGCAGCCGAATTTGCGGGGGCAGGTGGCGCAGTCGCGGCGGAGCTTCTCGGGGTAGAGGGAACGGTCGCTGCTCTCGTAGCCGAGCGACTCGAAGAAGTGCGGCGTGAGTGTTATCGCGAACAGCTCGGAGACGCCGCGCGCGTGCGCGAGCTGTTCCACTGCCGTGACGACCATCGTGCCGAGGCCGCGGCCGTGCATCCCGCGGGCCACTGCCACAGATGCCACCTCGGCGAGCGAAGGGGAATACATCTTCAGCGCGCCGCAGGCGAGCACGTGACCGTGGGCATCGGTCGCGACCACGAAATCGTCGAGCGCGAGCTCGATGGATTCCGCCGTGCGCGGTAGCATCAAGCGCTCGGCGGCGTACCCGTTGACCAGCTCCTCGATGCCGGTCACGTCGCACATGCGCGCGGGGCGCAGCGCGATGGCGTTCTGCATCACAGCACCTCCTCCAGAGCGGCCAGCCCGCGAGCGAGCTCCTCGCGCCCCGCGACGAGCGGAGGAAGAATGCGAAGCGTGTGCTCGCCGGCGGCGCAGATGAGGAGGCCCGCCTCCCTGGCGCGCGCCACCACGTCGCCAGCCGGCTGCATCACGTCTATCCCCCACATGTAACCGATGCCGCGCACCGCGCGGATCCGACCGGTGCGCTCGGCGATCGCCTCGAGCTGCTCGCCGAGCCAGGCGCCGGTATCGCGCACGCTCTCGAGAAGCGCGGGATCCGCGAGTCGCTGGGTGACGTGCAGCGCGACGGACGCCACGAACGGGCCGCCGCCGAAGGTTGTGCCGTGGTCGCCCGGGCGCATCGTGGCCGCGATCTCCTTCGAGACGAGTATGGCGCCCATCGGGAGTCCGCCAGCCAGCGGCTTCGCCAGCGTTACGATGTCAGGGAGCACGCCCGCACGCTGATGCGCGAGGAACCAGCCTGTGCGACCGAGGCCGCACTGGATCTCGTCGAAGATGAGCGCCACGCCACGATCGGCAGTGAGCTCGCGAAGCTCGCGCAGGAACGCGGGGTCGAGCACGCGGATCCCGCCCTCGCCCTGCACCGGCTCGACTATCAGTGCCGCGGTCGTCTCGGTGTTCAGCGCGCGGTCGAGGCTGCGCGCATCACGCTCCACCACGCGTACACCGCCCGCAAGTGGACGGAACGGCGCGCGGTACTGCGGACGGTCGGTCGCCGCGAGAGAGGCGAACAGACGCCCATGGAAGGCGCCGCGCAGCGAGATGATCTCGTGCTTTGCCGGCCCACCCGCCTCGCGTGCCCACCGGCGCGCGAACTTGAAGGCGCCCTCGTTCGCCTCGGCGCCCGAGTTGCAAAAGAAGACCTTGTCCAGCTCGGAGTGCCGCGCGAGCTCCGCGGCGAGCTGTCCCGCCGGCGCGGTGAAGTAGAGGTTCGACGTGTGCAGCACGCCCGACTCCATCGCTTCGCGCATCGCCTGCTCGATCCCCGCATCGCCGTAACCGAGCGCGTTCACGCCGATGCCGCTGGTGAAGTCGATGTACGACTTTCCCTCGGCATCGTAGAGCTCCACGCCCTCGCCGCGCACGATGGTCATCGGCGGCTGGCGGTAAACGCCGAGCAACGCACTGTCGTCGGCTGCATCCGCAGCGGGCGTGACGCCCGGCGCGGGATTCTGTATGGAAAGCACTGTCATGCGAAGCTCCGGGGTGGTACGAGCGTGGTACCTGCATCAGGATCGTGGATCGCCTGGATGTCGCCGATGCGTACGTGCTCCACGCCGCGCGCGAGTGCCGAGGCCGCGGCCTGGAGCTTGGCGGCCATCCCGCCGGTAGCGATCCGTCGTTCGATCCAGCTCTCGGTGGAGTCGGCGTCGAGCGTGCGCGCCACTTCTCCGTCGACCATCACGCCCGGGACATCGGCCACGAGGAGGAGCTCCGATGCACCGAGAGCGACGGCGATCGCGGACGCGGCGTCGTCGCCGTTCACGTTGAGGGCGCGCCCCGCGAGCGAGTCGATGTCGCGGCTGAGTGGCGAGAGCACCGGCAGATAGCCGCCCTCGAGGAGGTGGCGGAGGAGCCGCACGTCCACGCGCTCCGGCGCGCCAACGCAACCGAGCGTGGCCTGATCCACCGCGCGCGCGGTTATGAGCGCCGCGTCCTCGCCCGAGATGCCGATCGCGCTCACACCTGCCGAGATGAGGCGGGCGACGAGGAGCTTGTTGGCCGAGCCGGAGAGCGCCATGCGCACCGCGTCGATGTCGCCCTCGCTGGTTACGCGGCGGCCGCCGGCGAACGCCGGCTCGAGACCGAGCGCGCGTTGCAGCTCCGAGATCCCGTCGCCGCCGCCGTGCACGACGCAGAGCGAGCCAGGCTCGTCGTTCCACGCCGCGGCGATGGCGGGTGCCAGCCGGGCGTCGTTCTGCGCCCGGCCTCCAATCTTGATCACTCGCATCAGACCGGGAGTCCCATCGTCTCCTCCAATCCCAGGAGGAGATTTCCATTCTGCACCGCCTGCCCGGCGGCGCCTTTGACCAGGTTGTCGATCGCGGAGATGATGATGAGCGTAGGCGTCCGCACGTTGGCGGCGGGAAGCGCGGTGATGCGCACGGCGTTACGACGCACCACGTCGCGGAGCGTCGGTACCTGCTCGGAGATTTCGATGAACGGCTCGAGCGCGTAGTGCTCGCGCCAGATCGCGAGCGGGTTCGCGATCGGCTCGGCGAGCGGTACGGTGATCGTGGCGAGGATCCCGCGCGCCACGGGGAGGAGGTGCGGCGTGAAGATGAGATCAGCGTCGCAACCGAACCCCTGGAGTACCGACGTCATCTCGGCCATGTGCCGGTGGTCGTTACCCACCGCGTACGGGCGGAAGTCTTCGGTGACCTCGCCGAAGAGCAGGTCTTCGCGCGCCTTGTACCCCGCGCCCGTGACCCCGCTCGCCGCCATGACGGAGATCGTCCCACCGGGAGTCACGAGTCCGCGGGTGAGGAGCGGGAGCAGTGCGAGGAGGATGGCGGTGGGATAGCACCCCGGGTTGGCCACGACATCGGCGGTGCGCACCGCCTCCCGCTCCAGCTCCGTGAGCCCGTAGGGCGCAGCGCCGAGCGCCGAACCGAGTGCGGTGGCCGCGTGCGCCCCACCGTTCCCGGGCCTCAGGTCCGCCGAGAGGTCGACCACCTTCGCGCCCGCCTCGCGTGCGCGCGCGACCCATTGTGCCGACTCCCCGTGCGGCAGCGCGCTGAAGACCAGCGCCGTCTCGTCGAGCGGAGCGTCGTCCCCGGAGATGAACGTGACCTCGCGTCCCGCGATGACGCTCTTCTCGCCGCGTCTGGAATGCGCCGCCGCGAACGCGAGCTCCGCCCCCGGATGCCGTGCGACCAGCGCGCACAGCTCCCGTCCGGCATACCCGCTCGCCCCGAGGATTCCCACAGAGAATTTATGCACGGCGGATGCATAAATAGGCGCCGTGGTAATGTCAAGATCGTTGGAGGAGAGAGCAGGAACGGCTAGAGGGTTCAGGGTTCAGGGTTCAGGGTTCAGTGACTACGTCGGAGTCGAGATCTCGACCGTCGAGCAGTTCCTGAACCCTGAACCCTGAACCCTCACATTCTCACTGCTTTCTGCTCTCTCCCGTCCCTTCCCCCTCCCTCCGCGTCGCACTATTCTCCCCTCTCCACCCACTCCAAACGGAGGCCGACCGATGGCGAACAAGCGGGAGCGGCAGGCGACCATCCGGGAGCTGATCCAATCGCGTCCGGTGGAGAGCCAGGAAGAGCTGCGGAAGCTGCTCCTCAAGAGGGGGTGGGATGTGACGCAGTCCACGCTCTCGCGCGATCTGAGGGAGATGCGAGTGGCACGAGTGCCTGGGCCCGACGGGGCGCCGCGCTACACCGTCGCTACGAGCTCGCCGGAAGATTCACGGCCGCCGCTCGAGGCGCTGCTACCGCACCTCTTCACGGCGATCGACGGCGTGGGGGAGATGATAGTGCTGCACACCCTCCCCGGCGGCGCGCAGCCCATCGGCGTCGCCTTCGACGCCGAGGAGTGGCAGGAGGTGCTCGGCACGCTCGCTGGCGACGACACGGTGCTCATCATCTGCCGCTCCGCGTCGCTCCGCGAGAAGGTCATGCGCCGCCTGCGCACCCTCGCGGGGGCCTGAGGGGGAAAGCAGAAAGCAGACAGCAGAAAGCAGTGAACTGCCTCGGGGGTGAGGGCTGTACGTAAGAAGCCGTCATCCCCGCGGAAGCGGGGACCCATGTTAGCCAGACTGAACATGGGTCCCCGCTTTCGCGGGGATGACCCCCGAATTACGAGCCGTTCACTGCTTTCTGCTTTCTGCTGTCTGCTTTCTGCTTTCTCCCCCAGGGCCCGGCTTGACTCCGCCGGATTGCTAGGTTAATTATGCACGGCCAAAGCATATATATTCCTCGGCCGGAGCACCCATGATCCGTACTATCGTCCTCGCCTACTCGGGCGGGCTGGATACCTCGATAATCGTTCCCTGGCTGCGCGAGCGGTACGACGCGCGCGTCATCTGTGTTGCTGGCGATGTCGGTCAGGGCGATGAGCTGGAGGGCGTGCGCGCCAAGGCGCTCGCCTCGGGCGCCGACGAGTGCTACATCGAGGACCTCCGCGAGGAGTTCATCACCGACTTCATCTGGCCCACGCTCCGCGCCGGTGCCACCTACGGTCGGAAGTACCTTCTCGGCACCTCCATGGCTCGCCCGCTCATCGCGAAGCGGCAGGTGGAGGTCGCGCGCGCGGTGGGGGCCGACGCACTCGCCCACGGCTGCACGGGGAAGGGGAACGACCAGGTTCGCTTCGAGCTCACCTATGCCGCCTTCGCCCCCGAGCTTCCGGTCATCGCGCCCTGGCGCGAGTGGGACATCCGGAGCCGCGAAGACGCCATCGAGTACGCGGAGGCGCACGGAATCCCGGTCTCGGCCACCAAGGCCAAGATCTACTCGCGCGACCGCAACATCTGGCACATCTCGCACGAGGGCGGGATCCTCGAGGATCCGGCTTCGGTGCCGCCGGACGATCTCTTCATGCTGAGCACCAACCCGGCCGAAGCGCCCGACACGCCGGAGGACGTTACCATCGGCTTCGTGAAGGGAACTCCGGTCTCGGTGGACGGGACAAGGATGGATGCGGTGGAGATCCTCACGGCGCTCAACGAGATCGGTGGCCGGCACGGTGTGGGTCGCATCGACCTCGTGGAGGACCGCCTCGTAGGGATGAAGTCGCGCGGTGTCTACGAGACCCCGGGCGGCACTCTCCTCTACACGGCGCACAGCGAGCTCGAGCAGCTCGTGCTCGACCGTCGCACGCTCGCCGCGAAGGACGTGATCGCGCCGCGCTACGCCGACCTCGTCTACGAGGGGCGCTGGTGGACCACCGAGCGCGAGGCGTACGACGCGTTCGTGAACGCCACCCAGGAGACGGTCACCGGCTCGATCACGCTGCGGCTCTTCAAGGGAACCGCCAACATCGCGGGCCGCGCGAGCGAGCACGCGCTCTACGACGAGCGCTTCGTCACCTTCGGCGAAGACGACGTCTACGAGCAGGCCGACGCGGCGGGCTTCATTCGGCTGTACGGACTCTCGCAGCGTGTGCGCGCGCTCAAGAACCAGGAGGCCGCCGCGAAGGCGACCGTCGGCGAAGACGAGCCGGATACCACCGGCGAGGCGATCGAGTCGCCCCGCAAAGCGCTGGCGATAGCGTGACGCGGCCGGCACGCAAGATGGAGGGCGTTCACCAGCCAGAGATGGCAGGCGAGCGCCCTCCGCTCGCATCCGCATCGCGCACATCGATGGCCCATACATCGACTGTCGATGCATCAGCAGGGCATTCGCCTGCTCATACATCGGCAGTCGATGCTTCCGCATCTCGCGAGTCTGCGTCGCACAAGCTCTGGGGCGGACGCTTCGCCGGAAGCACCGCCGCCGCGCTCGATGCGCTCAACAGATCGATCGACACCGACTTCCGCCTCTGGCCGTACGACGTCCGGCTCTCCAAGGCATGGGC
This sequence comes from Gemmatimonadaceae bacterium, assembly GCA_035688075.1. GTDB lineage: Bacteria > Gemmatimonadota > Gemmatimonadetes > Gemmatimonadales > Gemmatimonadaceae > JADGGM01. The sequence continues at coordinate 14,329 of DASSNL010000106.1, read as the reverse complement.
GGTGGCGCTCTGGGGTGGGGGCGTGCTCACCGCGGAAGAGAGCGAGAGGATCGAGCACGGGCTCGATCTCGTGGGCCGTCGTCTCAGCGCCGGCGCGCAGGCCGTGCCCTCGGACGAAGACGTGCACACCATGATCGACCGGATGCTGCACGACGAGATCGGTGAGTTGGCGTCGAAGCTGCACACCGGCCGCAGTCGCAACGACCAGGTGGCTACCGCCACGCGGCTCTGGGCGATGGATGCCTGCAGGGCGATCGACGGCGCCGTTCGTCGCCTGCAGGAGGTGATGGTCGATCACGCGACAGCGCTCCACGAAGCTGGCGCGCTCATGCCCGCGTACACACACCTGCAGCGCGCGCAGCCCGTTGGCGCTGCGCACTGGATGCTCTCGCACTTCTGGCCGCTCGAGCGCGACCGCGCGCGACTCACCGCCGCATCTCGCGCCGCGTCGTCGCTCCCGCTCGGATCGGGCGCGGTGGCCGGCTGCGCGTACCCCATCTCGCGCGTGCTCCTGAGGGAAAGCCTCGGCTTCGCTTCGGTCTCGCCCAACAGCATCGACGCGGTCAGCGATCGAGACTTCGTGGCCGAGCTGCTCTTCACGCTCGCGCTCATGGGAGCGCACCTCTCGCGGCTCGCCGAGGATCTCATCATCTACGGCACGAGCGAGTTCGGCTTCGTGAAGTTCGGCGATGCGTTCAGCACCGGCTCGAGCATGATGCCGCAGAAGCGAAACCCCGATGCGCTCGAGCTGGCGCGCGGCTCGGGGGCGCGGATGCTCGGCGATCTCACCGCGCTCCTCGCGACGTTGAAGGGATTGCCGAGCAGCTACAACAAGGATCTGCAGGACGACAAGCGTGCGCTATTCGACGCTGTGGACACCATGCAACTCGTCCTCCCCGCCGTGGCTGGTGCGCTGGACGAGTGCACCTTCGACGCGAAGCGGATGCGCGCCGCGCTCACCAGCGCGATGATGGCCACCGACCTGGCCGACCATCTCGTGCGCAAGGGCGCCACCTTCCGCGAGGCGCACGGCAGCGTGGGCCGTCTCGTTCGCGAGAGCGAGGAGCGCGGCGTCGAGCTCCACGAGCTCCCACTGACGTCGTTCCGCGCCGCACACCCTCTCTTCACCGACGACGTTCTCGATGCCCTCTCCCCCGATTCGTCGGTAGCTGTCCGCGAAGTGGACGGCGCCGCTGGGCCGGCTGCGGTGGGACGGCAGCTGGAGGAGGCGAAATCCAGGGTTCAGGAGGCAGGGTTCAGGGTTCAGTGACTGCCACATGACCGAGATCTAGACGCCGAGGCAGTACCTGAACCCTGAACCCTGTAGTTGCTGAACCCTGAAACAGAAACGGCTCCCGAATGGGAGCCGTTTCTGTTTCCTGCGCAAAGGTGAAGCGAAGAACAGGTTACGCCTTCGTCACGTTCTCGGCCGCGGGACCCTTCTGGCCATCCACGATCTCGAACTCGACAGCCTCGCCCTCCGCCAACGTCTTGAAGCCGTTGCCCTGGATGGCGCTGTAGTGCACGAAGCAGTCCTTCGAACCGTTGTCAGGGGTGATGAAGCCAAAGCCCTTGGCATCGTTGAACCACTTCACCTTGCCTGTGACACGCATTTCCAACTCCTGAATGTAATCTTGTTCAGGGAGCGGAACGTGCCGAGCCCTGACAAATCGTAACGGGTTCACACCGGCCCCAGTGCCGGCGTTGGCCCACACCCCCGGCTCCATACACGATGGCCCGGGCGGTTCGTCCGCCCGGGCCTTCGGAGCAATCGGGTGGTGCCGGTGCGAATATAGAACTACCTGAGAAAAAGGGCAATAGTGGCCCCGTCCGCCTAACGCGGCGCGCGGGCGCTCGCGCGCGTCCGGGAACGGTCGCCTTCCTCCCCTCCCCGCACGTGCTCCACGAACATTGCCTGCGCCAGACGGTTCGCATCACGGTTGAAGTCGTCGTGCTCTCGTTCACCCAGCGTGCCCAGCTCTGCCAGCTGCTGGTTGTGCAGCATACGCCCCGCCTCGCGGAAGGTCCTGAACGTGTCCTCGGCCATGCTGGACATGGCGATGTCGCCTATCAGACGCCGGTAGTCATCCTCGCGCGCCACATCGGCGAGCTCCCGCGCGGCTCCCAGCACCTTTCCCACGACCTTCTTCCCTATCCCCGCCTCGGAGCCGAGCGAGTGCTGAAACTCCTCGAGCAATCGCTGCTGCTGCTCCATGATCGGCATGAACCGAGCGCAGAGCTCACTGAAGCGCGGATCGTCCGCATCGTCCCCGTGGTCGCGGAGCGCCTCCACGAATGCCCCGTGCAGCACGACCGCGTCGTGTACCTGATTCTGGAGAAATTCATTCCCCGTCTCCATTCCATCCTCCTCAAATCATTAACCGAGAGAGGTCGTGCATGGAGTGAGCCAGGGGGGAGGGGGGAACGGCGGAGAGCAGAGAGCAGAAAGCAGAGAGCAGCGAACTGCAAGGGTTCAGAACTACAGGGTTCAGGGTTCAGGAACTGCCCAGGAGAAGAGATCTCACCCCGAGGCAGTCGCTGAACCCTGAACCCTGCCTCCTGAACCCTCAGGTTCTCACTGCTCTCTGCTTTTTTTTCACATCCCCCCCGCCTCCAGCGTAGACCTCACTCCCGTCACGTAGTACTCGGTGTCGCCAAAGCAGGAGGTGGGGACGCCGCGGTGCTCCTCATAGGTGATGGCTACGTTCTGGCCCATCGTCTTCGTTATCACGTTCGCGAGGGAGTCGTCGCGGACCGTGAAGGAGAAGATCTTGGGGAGGGCGCCAGGGAGGTTCACCATGGCGAGCTCGCCTTCCCACGTTTTGCAGAGCCATCCCTCCTTCGAGAACTTCTGCACGTAGCCCGTCTTCGCGCCGGTGGCGTAGGCGAAGTGGAGCGCGCCCCAGGTGTAGACCGCGGCCAGGAGGACGGGGACGAAGATTATCAGCCCGAGCGCGATCTTCAGCCGCGACTTCCAGCGTGACCGCGTAGCGCCCGGCTGGGCTGCGACATCGTCGGTGTTGTAGCCGCGTGGCGGGTGTTCGATGTCATCTGACATGTAGCTCGGCTCCTATTTAGCTTTCCAGCATGACGTTCGCGATACGCAGGTCGACCGTTACCACCGTCGTCGGCGGGGTGCCGGTAGGGAGCGGCCACCCGGTGGTGGTCCAGTCCATGACCAACACCGATACCGCCGATGCCGCCGCCACCGCGGATCAGGTGGTGGCTCTCGCGCGCGAGGGCTCCCAGCTCGTCCGCGTGACGGTCAATAACGATGACGCAGCCGCCGCGGTCCCGGAGATCGCGCGCAGGGTGGCCGACGCGGGTGTCAGCGTCCCCATCATCGGCGACTTCCACTACAACGGCCACCTCCTGCTGGCCAGGCACCCCGAGTGTGCTCGTGCTCTCGCCAAGTACCGCATCAATCCCGGCAACGTGGGCGGGAAGCGGCGCGACGAGAACTTCCGCACCATAGTGCAGATCGCGGTCGACAACGACAAGACCGTCCGGATCGGCGTCAACTGGGGCTCGCTCGATCAGGACCTCCTCACCGAGATGATGGACTCGAACGCGGCGCGCCCCGAGCCGCTCGACGCACGCGACGTCTACATCGAGGCGATGCTCGAGAGCGCGCTTCGCTCGGCGGCGCTCGCCGAGGAGGTGGGGCTCGGACACGACCGTATCATTCTCTCGGCCAAGGTCTCGGGCGTGCGCGACCTGGTGGAGGTGTACCGACGGCTCGCCGCCCGCTGCGACTACCCGCTCCACCTGGGCCTCACCGAGGCGGGGATGGGCAACAAGGGGGTCATCGCCAGCACCGCGGGGCTCTCGATCCTCCTCAGCGAGGGGATCGGTGACACGATTCGTGTCTCCCTCACTCCGCGCCCCGGCGGCGACCGCACCGAGGAAGTGCGCGTGGCGCAGCAGATCCTCCAGTCGCTCGGCCTGCGCAGCTTCATGCCCCAGGTTACCGCCTGCCCCGGCTGCGGTCGTACGACGTCGACCTTCTTCCAGCACATGGCCGAGGACATCCAGGGCTACCTCCGCGAGCAGATGCCGGTGTGGAGGGAACGCTATCCCGGCGTCGAAGATCTGCGCGTCGCCGTCATGGGTTGCGTCGTCAACGGCCCCGGCGAGTCCAAGCACGCCGACATCGGCATCTCCCTCCCCGGCACCTTCGAGGAGCCCAAGGCCCCCGTCTACATCGATGGCAAGCTCTCCGTCACCCTCAAGGGCGAAGGAATAGTGCCTGAATTCCTGGGGATACTGGAGAGGTATGTAGAGGGGAGATACGGCGAAAGCAGAAAGCAGACAGCTGAAAGCAGCAACGGCTCGTGGGGGTAGGCCCCTCACCCCCGAGGTAGTTTACTGCTCTCTGCCTTCTGCCTTCTGCTTTCTGCTTTCTCTCATGAATACACGCAAAATCGGCTCGCTCTCCGTCTCGATCGTCGGGCTCGGGTGCAACAACTTCGGGAATCGGCTCGACGCGGATGCGAGCGCGAAGGTGATAGACGCGGCGCTCGACAACGGGATCAACTTCCTCGACACGGCGGACATCTATGGCAAGACGCTGAGCGAGGAGTACATCGGGCGTGCGATCGCGGGTCGGCGCGACGACGTGGTGATCGCCACGAAGTTCGGGAAGCCGGTGGATGACGAACGCCGTGGCGCGAGGCCGGAGTATGTGAAGCGCGCGGCCGAGGACAGTCTGCGCCGCCTGCGCACCGACTACATCGATCTCTATCAGATTCACGAGCCCGATCCGACGGTGCCGATCGAGGAGACGCTCGGCGCGCTGGACGAGCTGGTACGCGAGGGGAAGGTTCGCGAGATCGGCTGCTCGAACTTCAGCGCGGCCGAGCTACTCGAGGCCGAGGCGGCGGTCGCTGCTGGCGGCGCACACTTCGTGAGCGTGCAGAACGAGTACAGTCTGCTCCACCGCGATCCCGAGAGCGACGTGATTCCCGAGTGCGAGCGGCTGGGGATCGCCTTCCTCCCGTACTACCCGCTGCACAGCGGTCTCCTCACCGGCAAGTTCCGCCGCGGCAAAGCTGCCCCCGAGGGGACGCGCATCGCCAACTCGGCGAGACGCACCGAGTGGATGGCCGAAGAGAAGATGGTCGCCGTGGAATCGCTGATCGCCTTCGCCGAGTCGCGCGGCCACACGATCCTGGAGTTGGCCTTCTCCTGGCTCCTCTCCCACCCGGTGGTCGCCTCGGTGATCGCCGGCGCCACTTCCCCCTCCCAGGTCAAGAGCAACATCTCCGCAGCGTCATGGGAGCTGACGGATTACGAGTTGAGGGAAATCGATAGAATAGTCGAGAGAAAGCAGACAGCAGAAAGCGGGGGATGACAGCAGACAGCAGACAGCAGAAAGCAGAAAGCAGTCAACTACCTCGGGGGTGAGGGCCTACCCCTACGAGCCGGTCACTGCTTTCTGCTCTCTGCTTTCTTTTCACTACTATTTTCTGCTCTCCGCCTTCTGCCTTCTCTCCTCGGCCTCGAGCTCATCCACCATTCGACCTAGCTCGGTCATGATGGGGGCGCGGAAGTTGGTTTCGGTGAGGCGGTCGTAGAAGCGGCGGAAGCGAGTGGTGCCCTCGGCGCGGCCGCCGGGGAGCTGGCTCCACGCGGTTTCGGGGAACTCGGTACGGGCGAGGTTGGCCACGAGTGTGCCGGCGCCATGGAGAAGCTCCGCGGCTTTCACCCAGCGCCCACGCTCGTCGGCATCCATCAGCCGCTGCAGCAGATCTTCGCGCCGCTCTTCCTGCGAGAGCTCGACGCCGTCGTCGTCGTAGCGCCGTTCGACCACCCCGAGGAGGCTGTCGAGGATCTCGCTTCCGAACTTCTCTCCAACGCGGTCGTCGAAGGTCTCGGGCGGCACGCCCTCGCGCGCGTAGTCCTCCACCACGTCGAGTAGAACTCCCGCGACCACCGTCTCGTCATCCTGGCCGTAGCGCGTGAGGATGATAGCGATGTTGGGAGCCGCGGTGATGTACGGGAGCCGGGTCCCGCGTCTCACCTGTTGATCGTGGTGCTTGGCGGCGAACGCCAGCGCGTGATTTATGGGGTCGGAGTAACCGTTCATCTCTACCATGGCGCGGAGGGAAACTGGGGGCAAGATAGCGCTCGCGCGCGGCGACTGCAGTCGTCGTCGCGTGCTCAGTTCCGGGCGAAGCGCTGCACTATCCGCTCCAACGCCTCGCGGTCCTCGTCGTCGAAGGTATCTACCTCCGCCGAGTCTATGTCGAGCACTGCGATCAGCTCTCCGGTGGGGCCGCGTACCGGCACCACTATCTCCGAGCGGGAGCGCGCATCGCAGGTGATGTGGCCGGGAAAGTCGTTCACGTCGGGTACCACCACCGACCGCCCCTCCGCCGCCGCCGTTCCGCACACTCCACTCCCGAAGGCGATTTCCAGGCAGCCGAGCGTGCCCTGGTACGGACCCACCAGGAGCCGCTTCCCGGGTTCCACTACCCTGTAGAAGCCGGTCCAGAGGTGTCCGAAGCCGTGGTGGATGAGAGCGCTCACGGTGGACATCTCGGCGATCTCGTCGCGGACTCCCTCGAGCACCGCGTCGATGTACGACTCGAGCTCTGCATACGCTCGCTGCTTGGGAACGCCACGGAGATCGAGTGTTGTTTCAGCCATGACTGTCGGTTGTTGTGGGGTCTCAGGTCTGGAACCCTGAATCGATACAAGCTGCAATGGGGTCAGATTCCACTTCTGCCATTTCAATGGAGTCTGACCCCATTGCGTTTCACATGCATCCTTTCAGCGACTGCCGAAATATGTGAGCTGACCCCCGCGTTTCCTCCGCATACCACGGTGAGCGAGGTGCGCGCTTGCATCTCCAGCAACTGGAGGTCGTATACTCTCCTCCCATGAAAGACGACGGCGATCTCTACGGGATCGGAGCGTTGGCCCGGCATACCGGAGTATCGGTCCGCACCATCCGCTTCTGGTGTGACTCCGGCGTGGTGCCGGCCACGAAGCGAAGCGCGGCAGGCCACCGCCTGTATGATGCCCGTGCGCTGGCCCGAGTGGAACTGGTAGCCACGCTGCGAAAGCTCGGCCTGGGATTACACGACATCCGCGCGGTACTGGAGGAGCGGAGGAGCGTGGCGGAAGTCGCCGCGGTTCACGTGCGGGCGCTCGACGCGGAGATCCGTGCGTTGCGCCTCCAGCGCGCGGTCCTCTCGCTGATCGCCGCCGGTGGAGCTTCAACCGAGGAGACGAAAATGCTCGACGAACTGGCCAGGCTCAGCGCGAGCGATCGCCGGCAGCTCGTGGACGACTTCATCGCCGATAGCTTCGGCAGCGTCACCGATCCGAGCGGCATCGGGGAGCGCATGCGGCAAGTGACTCCCGCGCTCCCGGACGATCCGACGCCCGAACAGCTGCACGCCTGGGTCGAGGTCGCTCGGCTCCTGCAGGAGCCGAGCTTCCGGACCCGCGTGCGCGAGATGGCGGTAGCGGGTGCCACCGAGACCGGCGATCAACCCTTCGACCGGAAGCAGGGCAAGGCATTTGCGAGCACGGTGAGCGAGCACGCTGGAGCCGCGCTCGCCGCGGGTATCGACCCGGCGTCGCCCGAGGCCGGGGAGGTCATTCGCAGGATCCTCCCCGACGCGACCGCGGCGAAGCGTACAGAGGTAGCGCGGCAGCTCGTGACTTTCACCGATGCGCGGGTGGAGCGCTACTGGCAGCTGGTGGCGGTGATCAACGGCTGGGGTGCCTTTCCGCCGGCGACGCCCGCCTTCCAGTGGCTGATCGACGCGTTGCGCGCACACAGCTGAGCAGCGACCATGGCACACAAGACATCCAGCAAATCGAAGGGCAGGCATCGCTGGTCGGGCGACGTGACGGCCCACAGCAACGCGCTCGACCTGGAGGAGGGCGTCTTCACCTGGAACGATCCACGGAAGATCGCCGCATCGCTCAAGAGGTCGGCCGAGCAGAGCGAGCGCCGCAAGTCGTCGCCGTACCGATCGGCGATGTCCATGCTGACCTTCTACATGAACCGCGCGGGCAAGGATCTCGATACGCACCAGAGAAGTGTGCTCGAGCGCACAAAAGACGAGCTCCGCAAGCAGTTCGGCCGGGAGTAGCCGACGGGGTCAGGTCTTGACTAGATACATTTTCCGGCCGTGGCCGGAAAATGTATCTAGTCAAGACCTGATCCCACCCCTGGTGTGACCCCGGCAGGGGTTGGTACAGTCAGAACAATATGGACGACCGCCCGGATGCCGTTATCGTCGCCGCGGTGCTGGCGGGCGACACGGAAGCCTATGCGTGCCTGGTGAACAGGTACGAGAACGAGTACTTCCGCTTCGCCGTGCGGATGCTCGGCGGCCGTGACGATGCCGATGAGGCGCTCCACTCGGCGTTCCTGCGCGCCTTCCGTGCGCTGGCGCGGTGCCGGGAGCCGGAACGCTTCGGAGCGTGGCTCTACCAGATCGTCGCCAACGAGTGCCGTAGCAAGGCGACGATGCGCGCTCGGCGCGAGCGGCGTTTCGTGCGCGACGATGACGCTCTGGCATCGGCGCTCGCGGGACAGCCGGCCGAACCGGTGGCCATGGACGAGGAGATAGAGCGTGCGATCGAACAGCTTGACGTCGACCAACGCGAGGCCTTCCTCCTAAAGTACGTGGAAGAGCTTACATACGAGGAGATGGAGGCGATCACGGGCGCCGGGAAGTCCGCGTTGAAGATGCGCGTGAAGCGCGCCTGCGACCGCCTTCGTGAACTGCTCGACGGAGCGTATCATGCCTGACCGGAATCACATATCCAGGGAGGACGACGCGGCCTTCGCGGATCGCGTCGCCGCTCCGCTCCGCGCCGCGGAGCGCGTGGATTCCACCTTCGGCGAACGTGTGATGTCCGCGGTCCGTGCCGACGTGCGTGAGTGCGTCGCGGGACGCAGCACCCCAGCGCCGCAGCGGCGCGGATGGTGGCGGCGCGATTGGACTCTCCGCCTCACACCCATCGCCGCGCTGGCGGCCGCCGCCGCTATCGTCGTGCTGGCGCTGCTCGGTGCGCGCGCGGGGATCACGCACCGCGACCGGAGCTCCACTTTCGCATCGGCGCCCACCGATACCGTGTACATGGTGCGCTTCGTCCTCGTCGCCCCCGATGCCCGGAACGTGAGCGTGGTGGGTGACTTCAACAATTGGAACCGCGCCACGACCGCGCTCGCGCCATCGGGTAACGACGGCGTGTGGATCACGTCGGTCGCGCTCCCGCCCGGCCGCCACGAGTACGCGTTCATCGTCGACGGCGAGCGCTGGATGCCGGACCCTCTCGCGAGCGTCACCATCCACGATGACTTCGGTACCGCCAGCTCGATCGTCACCGTTGGCTCGCGCGAAAGCTGAGTCGCGTCGCACCGTCGTGCTGACGCGCCTGGGCGGGACGTCGAACGGCGTACGGCGCGGAGGATCGCGCAGCGCGTGACCCGATACACCGCGTGCTTCCTTGTGCGGTGCGTGGCAGTCAGCGGCGCTGCTCTCACCGCTTTCATCGCCAACGCGCATGCCCAGACGCTCTCGGCCACGCTCGACGCGGGGGCAGCGGCGGTGCGCTACGCAGATTCGCTCGAGGTCACGGCGGCGACGCTGAGCCCCACGCTCAGTCTCATCTCGCCCGCGACCACGCTCAGTGCCGCGGGGACCTTCGCTGAGGGCGGTAGCGGCGTGTGGTCGCTGCAGGGCCAGCTTGCCGGTTCCGCATTCACACCGCCCTGGGGGAGCGTGCGCGCCGAGCTGGTTGGAAGCGCGGGTGGAAGCGCGCACCAAGATGGAACCAGAACGGGTGAGCTGCTCGCCCGCGCCCGTGTGCACTTCGTGAAGCGCTCGTGGGGCGCTTGGGCGGGCGGTGGCGGCGGACGCACGTGGGATGGCGAGGTGTGGCGCGACATGATCGTGGGCGACGGCGGCATCTGGGCACGCGCCGGCGCGACAACCTTACTTCTCACCGCCGCACCTGCAGTGGTGGACGATACCATCCGCTACACCGACACGGAGCTGGCCGCGCGCTGGGTCTCGCCTCGTGTGGAGATCGGCGGAGTGGTGGGCGCGCGCGCTGGCCGCGGTCTGCCAACGGTGGCGGGGAGCACCCGCGCGTGGGGGAGCGTGTCGGCAACGCTCTGGCTACGAGAGCGTCTCGCGCTGGTAGCAGGTGGCGGGAGCTACCCGGTCGACTTCACGCAGGGCTATCCAGGAGGGCGCTTCATCCAGGCGGGCCTTCGGATGGCGATCGGTCGCGACAATGCCTCATCGAGCGGGGTTCGGTCGCGCAACACGCAAGCCGCTACCGGATCGGGGAGCGATCACGGGAGCGCGGGTGGCGCGATAGCTGCCTTTACCACCGAGCGCGGAGCCGGTGACGATGTCACGCTGCGAGTGCGCGCGCCGGAGGCACGCACGGTGGAGATAGCGGGCGATTTCACGAGCTGGGAAGCGGTCGCGCTCACGCGCAGCGCGGGCGGCTGGTGGACGGCGACGCTTCCGATCTCCGACGGCACGCATCAGCTGAGCGTCCGGCTCGACGGCTCGGCGTGGGTGGTGCCCCCCGGCCTCATGGCGATAACCGATGAATCGGGCGTCTCCGGGCTTCTGGTCGTATCCCGGTGATGTTCGTCACATCCGACGCGTGCGGTCGATGGCCGATGTGACTCTACCGCGGTGTGCTGTAGTCCGATCTCATGAGGTGGCTCTCGAAGCTGCTGCCCTCCAGGCGGAGGTGTTGGTGTAGCGGGTCGAGCGAGACACTCGAACAAGGATATCACGATGCGGTTCCTGACTTCATTCACTGCGATCGCCCTGCTGGCACTCGGTTCGGTACCGTCGGTGGCCCAAACACCGGCGCACGACCCGTCGGAGCGGCTTCGTCAGGTGTTGCCCGCGGACGTGGCCGAGCGTGTGCTGGAGCGGATCGCCGATGCACGTGCACATCAGCTTCCGGCGGACGCGTTGGAGCAGCGGGCGCTCAAGTTCGCCGCTCGAGGCGTGGCACCTGCCGCCATCGAACGCTCGGTAGCCGAGCAGGCTGAAAGGATGGCCGCGGCGCGCGCGGCTCTGGCATCCGCTCGCGGCCAGGAGCCCTCGGGCGACGAGATCGAAGCCGGCGCCGAGGCGATGCGCGGGGGCGTGGACGCTTCCGCCATCAGCACTCTGGCGAAGAGTGCTCCCTCGGGCCGGTCGCTCGCCGTTCCCCTCTACGTGCTGGGGAATCTCGCAGCCAGCGGCGTACCCGCCGCCGACGCTCTCGAGCGAGTGCGCGAGCGCCTCGCCGCGCGCGCCAGCGATGCGGAGATGGAGAAGCTGCCGGCGCAGGCCGCGAGCGCGGCACGGGGAGATCGCCCCGCCAACCCAGGGCGCGCGATCGCCGCTACGAGGAGCAAGGGCGCGTCGGCCGCGGCAGGCGGCGCACCCACGGGCGGGCCGCCGGCAGGCGTGCCCGCCAATGGAGGCGCCGCTGCGCGCCCCACACCGGCAGGTCGACCGTCGCATCCGGGTCGACCGAACCGTCCGTAGCCCCCGGTCGTCATACCTGACCGATCGGCACGGATCACTCTCGAAGAGGAGAACGATGTACATGCTCTCTATTGCCCGTCCAACGACTGGCCGCTTGCGGCCGTTCATCGCGGCCGCAGCGATTGCGCTCGGCGCCATCGCTCCGCTCACCGGCTGCAGCGACAGTACCTCGGCCGGCAACGCGAAGCTTTCCATACTGCTCACCGATGCACCGGGCGACGTGAAGGCGGCGGTGGTGACCATCGATGAGATCTATCTGCAGGGCTCTGGTCGGGTGGTTCTCATGGACGAGCCGGTGACCACCGATCTGCTCACGCTCGCCAACTCCACTGCCGAGCTGGTGAAGGATGCGGTGGTGCCGGCTGGCTCGTACGGGCAGCTCCGCTTCGTGGTGAGCGGTGCGTACATCGAAGTGGATAACGGCGATGGTACCACCAGCATCTACGCTACTTCGCCCGACTACGCCGGTCTCCCCTCCGGCGCGCAGGTGGCCGGCACGCTCCAGACGCCGAGCTTCGACCAGTCGGGTCTCAAGGTGAATCTCCCTGACGGCGCGCTTCACCTTGCGGCCGAGGAGAAGATCCTGCTCGTGGACTTCGATGTGTCGCAGAGCTTCGGTCACGAGACCGGCGACTCCGGCTCCTGGGTGATGCACCCGGTGCTGAAGGCCACCGACGTGCAGACCACCGGCGACGCCGCAGTGACGCTCACGCTTGGCGAGTCGGTGACGCTGCCAACGGTGGGTGACGCGCAGCTCACCCTCGGCGACTTCAAGGCGGTGCTCACCGCGAGCGACATGAGCACGAAGGAGGTTGCCTTCACCGATGACGATGGTGACGGAACCTTCGAGGCCAACTTCCACTTCGTGACTCCGGGAGACTACACGGTCAGCGTTTCCGGCCCCGCCGGTGTCACCTTCGTCACCGACCCAGCCGATGCGAACGTGACGGTGGGCTCGAGCGGGGGCGTGTCGGCTGCGTTCACGCTCACGAGCGTCAGCGTGGAGTAGCGCTCGGTAGTAGCGCCGAGTGGAGCAAGGGGCCGCGGAAATTTCCGCGGCCCCTCTGCGTTCCCCGGCGGCGATGGAATCGGTGCGAGAGCATCCGCCGGCTCCTGAACGCGCGCGGTGATCAGGGCGTACCTGTACGCTTCCTCGCTGCGCCGCGGGGATCAGACGCGAAATCGCGCTGGCGCAAGCGGAGCAATCGGGAGGGCTCGGTTACATCCGCGGCACGGTGCTACTCCATCCGCGGGACGAGGCCGACCCCGTGCGGTTCCGATACCTGACCCTCTGGAAGCAGGCGCCGGCTGGCGGCTGGCAGCTCGCCGTCGATATCTCGACCCCCGCGCCAGGAGTGGCGATCGGCATACCAGACGAGGCGGCCGAGCGCCACGAGGCCACCGCGCGAGCACGGCCAGCTCCTTCGAGCCGCACGCCAACGAGGTGACCCGGCTCGGGGAGCGGCTGGGCCACCCGAGCTCCGGCCGCACTGGCCGTGGGTCGAAGCTAGAAGAGCTCCAACCGCATCCCCTGCTTCAGCAACGGTGACCCGGGCCGCAACGGCTCGGGGTCGCCGACGGGATGAAAGCCCTGTCGAGCGTAGAGCCGCATCGCGGCGCTGTTGCCGCACGTCGCTTCCAGCGAGGTCTGTCTGGCACCCGACTCGCGCGCCCATGCGATGATCGCGTCGAGCAGCGCCTGCCCCGCACCCCGGCCGCGGTGCTCGGGCGCTACCCATACCTGGTAGACGTGCACCTCTCGCGGTTCGGCCTCCTGCACGCGACCCCACGCCAGGCCGATCATCTCGTCACCGATCCGCGCGACGAGCGGCAGGTCGGTGGGCGAGCTCGCACCGCGCTCGATGCGCTCGGTCCACAGCTCGTCGGGAAATGCGGCCTCGCGCTCGAAGGTGCTCCCGAAGGCATCGGGCGAGTCGGTGAGCGCACGCAGGCGCAGCTCGCGGTAGGCGCGCCACTCGGGCGGTGCGAAGCGCTGAACCGTGATCGTGCCGCTCACTGATCTCGTTCGGGCCGTTCGCTGTCGCTCGCCCCGGGTGTCATGCAGTCCCCGCGCGGCGCGGATTGCTGACCAGATATGAAATCGCGAACAGCAGCGCCCAAACGAGATCGAGGAGACCGAAGCCGAGCACGGACGTGGTGACGCGGTGCGCGGAGTAGAGCACGAGCACCGGGATTCCGAACGCGATCTTCTCGATGAAGGCGATCGGCATGATCGCGCGGTATCGCTCTGGATCGCGCGCGATGAGGAGAAAGACGAGCTGCCACGCGACGACGACCCCGATGAACCCGTAGAAGTACTCGGGGTGCGTGATGGCGGGCGGCGAGTCCACCCCGATGCGGTCTTCCAGCCAGTACTGCGGAATCATCACAATGAGACCGTAGATACCAGCGATGGCGAAGACGATCCGGGGGAAGCGATGTGAGGTAGTCGACTTAGTCGAGGTGGTCGAGGTGGTCATTGGTTGCTGGATCGAGTGAGGCACCTGATGCACCAATTGTGCTCCCAACGCCGGTCCTCGGAGCGATGTTCCTCACAGCTAGCCAGCAGCCCTGCCCTCTCCCCGCGAGAGGGCCGGGCCTTTTTGTGTCCGCGACGAACTGGAGTCGCACCAGGTCGGAGCTCGGCGAGCGCTTCGGCGCGGCCACCTACGCCACACTACTCGACGCGATGGACGCACACGACGTAGGGCGCGGACGCGGAGGTGTGCGACAGCGACGGCAGCGACGGGGTCAGGTCTTGCATCGTGCATCGGCTGCCTTTGGGCAGCCGA
>DASSNL010000104.1:0-77833 GCA_035688075.1 Gemmatimonadaceae bacterium | reverse complement strand
CCACTATCCGTATCAGTGGAAGCCAGGCCATCGCGGTGGAGGCGGCGCGCCCGGCGTGCAGTACCGTCCGCGCGCGACATACGCATCCGCCATCGGTCAGCAGGTGTCGCCGCTGTACCAGGCGTCCAAGTATCGTCGCGTAGCCGAGCGGGGGACTGTGACGCAGGGCGGGCGGCGCCATCAGACGACCATCTTCGGTGCACCAGTAGGCAGTGGATCGAGCTCCGCACTCGGTACGCCCAGGCGCACGCCGGGTCGACAGGCGGAAGTCTTCCGCGGCGGCGTTCGCGGTGGTCCCACACCGCCGCGCCGGGCGGGTGAGTCCGACGGCGTGATCGATCTGCGTGGCAGAAACGGCTCGCGCGTCACTCCTCGCGCGGATGGCGTTGGCGCGGGGAACGCTTCCGGTCAGCGTCGCACCGGTATAGCGGAGCCGCGTCGCGCCGAGCCGCTCGGTGGCAGCGCGCGCAGCACTCCGGAGCGTGGGACGCGCGCCGAGCCGCGGCGGGTGGAACCTCGCTCGGTGGAGCCGAGGTCGGTGGAGCCGAGGTCGGTGCAGCCGCGCTCTATTCAACCGCGGTCCGTGGAGCCTCGCTCCATCGAACCGCGCTCGGTGGCGCCGCGGCAGTCCGCGCCGGAGCGCGCGGCGCCCCGCGCGGCGCCCCGCGCGGTGAGAGTCGAGCCGCGTCAGGAAATCCGGCGCGTGGAGCCGCGAGCCGAGAGCCGGAGCACCGAGCTGCGCGCGCAGCCGCAGCGTTACGAGCGCGCGGAGCCAGTGCAGAGAGCCGAACCGCGCTCGATGCCACGTGCGTCTCAACCGCGCTCGATGCCACGTGCATCTGAGCCTCGCAGCGCGCCCGCACCGCGCGTCTCGCAGCCGCGGTCATCGCAGCCGCGGAGCGCGCCCGCGCCGAGAAGCCGGCGTCCGTGAGTTAGCGGGTTCGCTTCGGAGCTTCCCGGATCAGGGCATCCACGCCGGATACCGGGCTTCCGATGGGTCGCCCGTCACTCTGGTGACGGCCGACCCATCGGTCTTCATGGTGTAGACCGCCCACTGGCCGTCGCGGTTCGAGTGGAAGACGATGCTCGAGCCATCGGACGACCAATCTGGCGCCTCATCCCTCGTGGAATTGCGTGTGAGCTGCGTGACTCCCGCACCGTCGGCGTTCATCACGAAGATCTCGTTGTCACCGTCGCGATCCGACTGGAATACGATGCGCGAGCCATCGGGCGAGTAGCGCGCCAGCCCGTCGTTGCCGGAGCTCGTGGTGACGCGGTGCTGGTCGCTGCCGTCGGCATTCATCACGTACACCTGCCGCTTGCCGTCGCGAACGGAGGTGAAGATGATGCGCGCGCCGTCGGGCGACCACGATGGAGTGCTCTCCCCCGCCGAGGCTCTCGTGAGCCGGCTGACGTTCGAGCCGTCGAGATCCATCACGTAGATCTCGACGCTGTCGCCGCCGGATCGCTCCGAGGCGAAGGCAATGTGCTCGCCGTCGGGCGACCACGCGGGCGACTGATCGTCGCGCGGGTCGTTGGTGAGGCGCTTCACATCACTCCCGTCGGAGGCCATCGTGTAGAGCTCCAGATTTCCATCACGAGCGGAAGTGAAGGCGATTCGGGAGCCGTCGGGCGACCAGGCGGGGAAGCCATCGAAGCCGGCGCTCGAAGTGAGCCGCCTCGACCCAGTACCGTTGCTGGCGGCGGTGAAGATGTCCGTGTTGGTGTTGCCGTCGGTGATTCCCTGGTAGGCGAAGCGGCGCAACGCACAGGTGACCTGCAGCTCGACCCGCGCCGTGTCTTCCGGTGGTATAGCTACGCTCTGCGTGTCGCCGTTCTCGACGCTGCAGTTGCCCGATACCCCGCTCACCACCAACGAGTGTTCGCCCGACGGCGCGTTTTCGAAGGTGGTATTCCCGTTCGTGCCGAGCGTCTGTGCCGGGCCGCTGTCGAGCGCCACGCGGTAGCCGTTGGCATCGGCGTCGGGACCAGTGGTGGCCGCGGTGACCACGAGCGTCCCGGGAGGCCCGGAGGGAATGATGCCGTTATCACTTCCACACGCGACCATGGTCACCGCGGTCGCCGCGCAGAGAAGGAGCGCGAGCGGGCGGGATGGCGACCGGAGGTCTCTATCCATCGGAGATCGGATCCATGGAATGTCTTGCGAGGCCGGAATCCGTACGCGGCGCGAGGATGGCTGCGCCGGGGGCCCGTAGATGGCCATGTGGATAATACGCTCCTGTCAGTAGGGTGTGCTAGACTGGGCAGCGTTCCCTCCGTCCCGTGGCGCGCTCGAAGCCCGCTACGCCGGGCCGGTGCGCGTCGGCGGTCCGGTCGCATCGAAGTGGATTTGCGCATCTCGCCACTTCGACGTAAACATCAGGGCCCCCGAGCACGCGCCTCTTGGTACGCCTCTCCAGCGAGCTTCGTTCCACCCTTTGCGCCAGCTACTCACCCCATGAAAGTGCTCTGTGCCGGCGATCTTCACATCGGTCGTCGCCCCACCCGCCTCCCGCCGGACGCCGACTCGCGCTCCCTCTCCTGCGCGCGCGCCTGGGAGGCTCTGGTGGAGTACGCGGTGGATCAGCGAGTGGACGTCCTGGCGCTAAGCGGCGACGTGGTGGATCAGTCGAACAAATTCTACGAGGCGATCGGTCCGCTGGAGCGAGGGTTGCGGCAGCTCGCCGATGCGGGCGTGGTGACGGTGGCCGTTGCCGGGAATCACGATTACGACGTTCTACCGCAGATCGCCCGCTCGGTCGGCGGCGGCTCCTTCCGCCTCCTCGGCGCTGGCGGCGAGTGGGAGCGATTCACCATCACGAACGGCCATGGCGAGAGGCTGCACGTGGATGGGTGGTCCTTCCCGGCGGAGCACGTGCGCGACAACCCGCTCGACTCGTACGGCTTTGGCGCCGACGGCGACACTCCGATCCTCGGACTGCTGCACGCCGATCTCGACGTGCCGCGGAGCAGCTACGCGCCGGTGATGCTCTCCGATCTGCAGACCCGCCCGGTCGCACTATGGCTCCTGGGTCACATCCACGTTCCGAAGTTGCATCGCGCGCGGCACGGCGCTCCGGTGCTCTATCCCGGCTCACTGCAGCCGATGGACCCGGGAGAAGCGGGTGTGCACGGCGCCTGGCTCCTCGAGCTGAAGCAGCTCGCGCCAGCGGAGCCGCGCAGGATACCTCTCGCCTCGGTACGCTACGAGGCAGCGGAGGTGGATGTCACCGGGGTGTCGAACCTCGGGGATCTGCGCACGCTGGTGAACGAGCGGCTTCGCTCGTGTATCGCGGAACTGGTGGAGGAGTCGGGCGTGCGGCTGCGAGTGCTGTCACTCCGCCTCGGCATCCACGGCTCTACTTCGCTGCACAGACAGAGCGAACACGAGATGGCACAGCTGCGCGACGACTTCGACTGGCGGAGCGGTGATGCCAGTGCTTACATCGAGGCGGTTTCGGTGTCGACGCGCCCGGTGCGCGACCTCGACGCGCTCGCGCGCGGCGACGACGCGGTGGCTCTCCTCGCGCGCCTGGCGCGCGACCTAGGCGGAGCCGGTGGGAACGATGCTTCCAGCGCGTCTCTTCTCGAGGGAGCGCGCGGCGCGGCATCCACACTTATCGGTGCGAGGCAGTACAGGCAAATAGCCGACCTGCGCGACGGCTTCGACGACGACTCGCTTCGCGCGCTCGCTGCACAGCAGTCGCTCCTGCTCCTCGACGAGCTCCTCTCGCAGAAGGAGCTCGCGTGAGCACCGTGGCCAACTCCGATTCCGACTCGGGTGCCCTGCGGCTCTCGGCACTCCATGTGCGGCGGATGCCGGGGATCCCCGAGGGCTTCACACTTCCCGAGCTCTCCGAGGGCGTCACCGTGGTGTTCGGCCCGAACGCATCCGGGAAGAGCAGCACCGCGCGCGCCATCGAGACGGTGCTCTGGCCGGGACGCGAAGCGCAGCACGGTGTCGCGGTGGTCGCCGAGTACCGGATGGATGGCTCGTGCTTTCGCGTGGACGTGGACGCCGGCCACGTGGCGGTGCAGCGCGATGGCTCGGAGGCGCGCGCGCCGGAGCTACCGGCGCCCGAGCTGCGGCACCGCTACCGCCTCTCTCTGCACGAGCTGATCGCCTGCGACAACGCCGACTTCGCGAAGGAGATCGCCCGGCAGTCGGCGGGCGGCTACGATCTCTCTGCTGCTGCGGATGCGCTGCAGTTCCGCGCGCAGCCGTCCGCGGCCAGGAACGAGAGCGCTGCCGTTGGGCAGGCGCTGGAGACGGAGAGAACGGCACAGCGCGCGCAGCGCGACCTGGAGGAGCGCGCCCGCGACCTTGACGAGCTGCGCCTGCGGAGAGACGCGGCGCGAGCGGCGCGCGAGCGGCAGCAGCTCCTCGCGCTCGCCGTGAAGCACTGCGCTGCCGCCGCGGATGTGGAACGCGCGCGGAACGCGGTAGCGGCATTTCCGCCGGAGCTCGGCGGGATGGCCGGTACGGAGCACGATCAGCTCACGGCGCTGCGCAAGCACATCCGCGAGCGCGGTGAGGCGATGATCGAAGCACGTGCCGAGGAGCGCGCCGCGCGAGAAGCAGCGGCGCGGCTGCTGGACGGCGAGGTACCCGATCACGCGATGCTCGCATCGCTCCGCGCCGGCCTCGAGGAGCTCCGCGAGCTGCAGCGCAACGAGGGCGAATGCGAGCGCACGCTCGAGGCGTGCACGGCCCGGCAGGAGAGCGCCCGCCGCGTACTTTGCGGCGCCGGTGACGCGAGCGACGAGCAGCTCGCGCGGATCGATGTCGGGAGCTTCGGCGAGCTCGCCAACTTCGCGCGCGAGTCGGAGCGAGCCCACGCCGCCCTCGCCGCCGCCGACGCCACGCTCGGCACCCTCGCCGACGCGAAGGTGCCCGAGGGTCTGAACGCGCTCCGCATGGGAGTGGAGCTCCTCTCCAGCTGGCTCGCGGAGGGTGATGGCACAGGCGCTGGGAAGAGCGCGACGGCGTACCTGTGGGGAATCGCGCTCCTCGCCGCGATCGGTTGGGGGCTGCACGCGCTCCGCTGGCACTGGGGCTTCGCGGTCATCGCGATCATCGTGCTCGTTGCGGCACTGCTGGGAAGCAGGCGCACGGCTGGGCGCGAGCGCCGCGCCGTGCTCCGGCGCGAGTACGATCGGCTTGGCTTGCCGCAGCCGGGTGCGTGGACGCGCGAAGCCGTGCGTGAGCTGCACGATTCGCTGCAGGCGAAATTGGCCGAGGGCCGTCTCTCGGAGCAGCGCTCCGTGTTGCGCGAGAGGGTGGAACGGGAGCGGGCCGCGCACGAGGAGAAAGTGCGATCGATCGACGCGCGCGGGGCGGAACTCGCCGCGCGCCTCGGCGTGGCGCCGGACACCGACCAGCGAACACTGAGCTGGCTCGCGGAGCGGATTGGCCAGTGGCAGGGCGCAGCGCTCGACGTTGCGGCTGCGCGAGCGGCGGTGGACGCGGCACGTTCCCGCTCTCTCTCGGCAATCGCCTCGATGTCGGCGGCGCTCGGCGTCTACGGTTGTGACGGCCTCGACTCCACCGCGCGGCTCGCCGGTGCCGTGGACGATCTGGAAAGCCGGGTGAGCGACCACGCGCGGGAAGTCGCTCGCGCGGAAGATGCGTGCAGGCGCATCGCGGAGCTGGAGAGATCGAGCTCGGCGCTCGAGCAGGAGTGCGCCGAGCTGCTGGAGCGCGTAGGCGTGCAGGATGACATTGTCGTGGAGAGTCTCTGCGCCAGCTTCGAGGAGTACCGTTCCGCCTGTGAGCGCGAGCGCTTCGCGACGCAGGCGTGCGCTGCGCTGAAAGCGGAGCTCCGTGCCGCGCCCGGTTACGAGGAAGAGTTGGAGAATGGAGCGCTGGTCGTTCTGGAACGTGAGCGCGAGGATGCCGCCGTGGCGGCTATGCAGTTCGATGAGCTCACCGGGCAGGTCGCGCGGCTGGAGCAGGAGGTAGAGAACGCCAAGCGGGCGAGCGACGTGGAAGCCGCCGTCGCCGCCGTGAAGTCGGCGCGCGGCGTGCTGGTGGAGCAGCGCGACCGCGATCTACGGGCGATCATAGGCGGTGTGATAGCGCGGCACGTGCAGCGTCTCACTCGCGACCAGCACCGCCCGGAAGTCTTCCGTCGAGCGCGCGAGCTCTTCACGCTCATCACGCGCGGCCGCTACAGGCTCGACTTCGAGGATGGCGACACGCCTTCCTTCCGCGCCTTCGATGTCAATGCGGGGGTCGGGCGGTCGCTCGAGGAGCTGTCGAGCGCCACGCGGGTGCAGCTGATGCTCGCGGTCCGCGTGGCGTTTGTGGAGAGCCAGGAACGGCGGGTCGCGCTGCCGCTTCTTCTGGACGAAACGCTAGGCACGAGTGACGACGATCGCGCGCGGGCGATCATCGACGCGGTCATCGTCCTCGCACGTGAGGGACGGCAGATCTTCTACTTCACGGCGCAGCACGACGAGGCGGGGAAGTGGGTGGCCGCGCTCGAGGAGAGCGGTGTCCCGCACACCACCGTGGACCTGGCGGCGGCGCGCGGTCAGCGCTCCTCGCTTGCACTCGCTCCGCTCGCGATATCGAGCGTCAGCGCACTCGACGTGCCGGAGCCGGACGGGTGCCCGCACGACGACTACGGTGCGCGCCTGAGCGTGAGTGCATTCCGGCCGGGGCTCGACGCACCCGACTCGGTGCCGCTCTGGTACGTGGTGGACGACGTGGACGAGCTCTGTCGCCTCATGCAGAGCGGCATCGCGACGTGGGGCGAGCTGCGCAACCTGGTGGAGAACGGCGGCGACAGGATCGTGGAGAGCTGCCCCGCTCTCTGGCGTCGCGCCCGTGCGTACGCCGGAGCACTGGAGGCGCTCTGTCAGGAGGCGGCGATCGGGATGGGGCGTCCGGTGGATCGCTCGGTGCTGATGGATTCCGGCGCCGTGTCGGAGATCCAGATCGAGCGCGTTCAGTCGCTCTGCGAGCGGTGCGGCGGCGACGCGCGCGCGCTAATGGAGGGGCTGGAAGCGGGCGGAGTGTCCGGCTTCCAGAAGCGGAAGATGGCCGCGTTGCGTGAGTATCTCGAGGATGAGGGCTATCTCGATGAGCGCGCCCGGCGTAGCGAAGCGCAGATGCGTGCGGCGATGCTCGCGGCCATCGGGCCCGCGGTCTCGGCGGGTGACATCCTTCCGGCCGACATCGATGTGATCCTGCATCGGTTGGAGCTCCGTCGCACATCGGTGGTCGCGGCGGCCTCTCCGGGAGCCCGTCAGACCGATTCTCTCGCGGCGCGGATATCGGAGGGGTAGTTCGTGACGATCCCCGACACGCCCTTCCGCCAGAGGCGCCGCGCGCGCTCGGGTGAATCGATCGGCCAGATGTGCACCGGCTTTTCCATGCGTCGTGCCGTGCGCGCGATGAGATCTATCGGAAGTGGGACGCCATGGTAGCGTTCGGGGAGCGAGAAGGCCGCGTAGTTCGCTGCTTCCGGCTCTCGGCGGAGCAGGGCGCGGCGGATCAGCCGCTGAGTATCGCTGCCAGTGGCGCCGGTGAGCCAGGGCGCCTGGCGGAAGATGTCCAGTGCGGTGGAATCGAAAGACATGAGCACGCTGCGCTCGGCAGCGCCCCGTTCCTGGAGCACGCGCCGCACTGCTTCGCTCGCGGCGCCGGTCTTTATCTCGATTATGAAAGGCGTAGCGGGGAAGGCTGCGAGCACCTCGGAGAGTAGCGGGATCCGGATGCCCTGTCCACGCATCGGGAAGGTGCGCCCCCCATCGGGGGAGAAGCGCGCGCCAGCATCGGCCTCGAGTATCCGTTCGGTGGGGAGCGCGGCCACAAGCGCCTGAACGCCGGTGGTGCGCGCGAGACTCGGGTCGTGGATCACTACCGGTACACCGTCCGCGCTCACGTGCACGTCCATCTCGAGCGCATCCGCGCCTTCCTCGAGCGCGAGCTCGAAGGAGCGCATGGTGTTCTCCGGTGCGCGGGCCGAGGCACCGCGGTGCGCGATGACCGGCCTCGCGTCGGGGTCGAGGATGAGAGGACGAGTCCGGGAAGGCATGCGCCGGTGGTGTCTATCGAGGTTTCGCGCTACAGAGGAAGTCGGAGTCGCGCCTCGCAGCCGCTCGCATCGGTGCGGTTCTGCAGCGTCAACGTCCCGTCATGAGCTTCGGCGATCTGCCGGCTCAGCGCCAGTCCTATGCCGCTCCCCGATGGCTTGGTGGTGAAGAAAGGGACGAAGAGGTTCGCGGTGTCGGAGAGCCCCAGCCCTTCGTCACGGACCCATACATCGACTGTCGATGTATTACGCGACCAGCCGATACTCACCTCGCCGCCGGTCTCGAGCGATGCGTCGGCCGCGTTGCGCACCAGGTTGATCAGTAGCTGGTCGAGCTGGTCGCCATCGGCCTCGATCGTGATGGGCGGCCCCGGGTCCACGCAAACGTGCACGCGGGTCTCCAGTCGCGACACGCGCCGCACCCAAGCCTCTACGTCCACCGGTCGCGGCTGCGGACTGGGAAGTCGCGCGAGGAGCGCGTACGCGGCCATGAAGCGGCCGAGCGCCTCGGACCGGCCGGCGATCACGGTAAGCCCCGCGCCCACATCTTCCTGCCAGTCGTCGGGGCGCGTCGGACGCGCGAGGAGATCGCGCAGACTCGCCGCTATCGATTTGATGGGCGTGAGCGAGTTGTTGATCTCGTGGCCGAGCACGCGTATGAGCCGCTGCCACGCGAGCCGTTCCTCCTCGCGCAGCGCCCTGCTGAGGTCGGAGAGCACGAGCAACTGATGCGGCCGTCCGCCCTGGCGGAAGGTGCCGCGCCGCATCTGCCATCGTCCGTGGCCGCCGGGGAAGTCGAGGTCAACCGTGCGCTCCGGATCTCCGCGCAGGTAGCCGCCCAGCCCGAGCGACGCCGACGTGCTTCCGAGGATCACGTCGGCCTTCTGGCCGAGCAACCGCTCGCCGCCGCGATTCACGAGGCGGAGGCGGCGCAGCTCATCGAAGGCGAAGATCGCCACGTCGATCTCCTCCATCACCGTGCGCAGGAGCGCCGTGGCCTCGAGCGCCTCCATTCGCTGCGAGCGGAGTGTGTCGCCGAGGGTATTCACCTCGAGGAGGACCAGGCCCAGAGCGTCGTCGGTGCGCGCGCCGCGGCCGCGGATGGAGAAGTCTCCCTCGCGCAGCGCGGCCAGCATGTTCGCCACCGTTTGCAGCGGGCGCATCACGCGCTCGCGCAGCGTGAGCACCACCGCGAGCCAGGCGCCCACGATGATGATGGTCAGCGTCCACTGCGCGCGCGTGGAGTGATCCCCCGTCCAGAGGAGGAGGAGCGCGGCGATGACTCCCGGCGCGCCGGCCAGAAGGGCGAGCCAGAATATGCGGTTCTCGAAGCGCGTGGGTGGACCGCTCTTCCCGCTCGGTGGCGGCCGGTCAGAGACCATGGCTGGAGAGACGGCGGTACAGTGCGCTGCGGCTCAAGCCCAGCGCCTTCGCCGCCTGGCTCACGTTGCCGTCGAAGCGGGTTAGCGCCTTCTGGATCAGCAGGCGCTCCGCCTCCTCGAGCGTCAGCTCCTCGAAGCGCGATGCGGCATTCGATGTGGGAGTACCCATACGCAGAGCGAGGTCGCCCGCGCGCACCGTGTCGCCCTGCGCGAGGAGGACGGCGCGCTCGATGGCGTGGTCGAGCTCGCGAATGTTGCCGGGCCAGATATGGTCGAGCATCGCTTGCATTCCGGCGCTGTCGAAGCCGCCGATCTGCTTCCCGTAGCGCTGCGAATGCCGCTTGAGGAAGTGCATCGCGAGGCGCGGGATGTCCTCGCGCCGGTCGCGGAGCGGCGGGAGCGAGATCTCGATGGTGTTGAGTCGGAAAAGCAGATCCTCGCGGAACCTCCCCTCGGCGACTTCGGTGTGCAGGTCGGCGTTGGTGGCTGATAGCAGTCGCGCGTTGACCGCGCGCGGGCGCGACGATCCCACGCGCTCCACTTCGCCCGACTGCAGGACGCGCAGGAGCTTCGCCTGCATCGAGAGCGGGACGTTGGCGATCTCGTCGAGGAAGAGCGTACCGCGATCGGCAAGCTCGAAGCGCCCCACGCGGTCGGTCTTCGCATCGGTGAACGCGCCGCGCACGTGTCCGAACAGCTCGCTCTCGAAGACGCCCTCCGAGAGCCCGCCCATGTTCACCGCCACGAAGGCCTGCGACGAGCGCGGCGACACCGCGTGAAGCCAGCGTGCTACGAGTTCCTTTCCCGTGCCGTGCTCGCCGGTGATCAGAACGTGCGCGTCCGACGGGCCGACGCGCTCCATGAGCTGCAGCACCGGCCGCATCCGAGGCGACTCGGCGATGATCTCCGGGAGCCCGCTCTTGCGGAGAAGGCTGTTCTCACCTTCCAGCCGCTGAGCGCGGCGCACGGCGCGCCCCAGGTCGAGCTGGGTGCGCAGCGTGGTCATCAGCCGCGCATTGTCCCACGGCTTCTCGATGAAGTCCCAGGCGCCGTTACGGATGGCCTCCACGGCGCCGTCCACGCTTCCCCACGCCGTCATTACGATGATCGGCAGGTTCGGCTCGAGTGCCGCGATCTTCGGGATGAGGTCGAGCCCCTCCCGCCCGGATGTGGTGTCGCGCGTGTAGTTCAGGTCCATGATGACCGCGTCGAGCTCACGCGTCTCCACCGTCGTGAGGATGGCGGCGACCGACCTGGCGGTCTCGATCTGGAATCCCTCCGCCTTGAGCATGAGACGGAGGGCCTCGAGCACGTCGAGCTGGTCGTCTGCGATGAGAATCGTGGGGCGTGGTTCAGCGATCATGATGGACTGGAAGCGGCGTTCGACAGTATTACGGACAGCGGTGCGGTCCGTTTCTCTGCCATTCGAGGCAATCGGCGTACCCTTCTTCCCCCGATATAAGTTCCGGCAGGATAACACCTTATGTTACCCGGAGCCAGTACGGGTGTTCGATTTTGGGACGGGGTGGTGCGGGGGCGGGATGCGGGAGGGGAGGGAGGGCGGGTGAAAGCAGAAGGCAGACAGCAGAAAGCAGGAACTGCTCGAGGGTTCAGAAAGCAGGAACTGCTCGAGGGTTCAGGAGGCAGGGTTCAGGGTTCAGGAACTGCCCGACGCTCGAGATCCACTCCCCCGAGGTAGTACCTGAACCCTGAACCCTGTAGTTCTGAACCCTGTAGTTCCGAACCCTCAGGGTTTTCACTGCTTTCTGCTTTCTGCCCTCTGCCCTCTGCCCTCTGCTTTCTGCTTTCTGCTGTCTCTCACTTATCTTCCCTCCATGCGTACACAAACTCTACCACTAGCACTCGTCCTCGCGCTCGGGGCGATCGTGGGGCCGGCGGGGGCGCAGGGGAAGAGGGCGCTCTCCAAGGCCGAGCAGAAGATCGTGAGCGCGGTCGACAGGCACAACGACGAGGCGCTCGACCTCCTCATCCGCGTGGTGAACATCAACAGCGGGACGATGAACTTCGCGGGGGTGCGTCAGGTTGGCGACGTCTTCCGCGCGCAGTTCGATTCGCTCGGCTTCACCACCCGGTGGGTCGACGGGTCCGGCTTCGAGCGCGCTGGGCATCTCGTCGCAGAGCATCCAGGGCCGGGACCCAAGCTCGTCCTGATCGGCCATCTCGACACGGTGTTCCCGCCCGAGAGTCCGTTTCAGAAGTTCGAGCGGCTGGACGACTCCACCGCTCGTGGGCCGGGGATCATCGACATGAAGGGCGGCGATGTCATAGTGGTGTACGCTCTGCGCGCGCTGAAGGACGCGGGGCTCCTCGACAAGATGAACATCGTCGTGGTATTCGACGGCGATGAAGAGGACTCGGGCCCGCCGCTCTCCGAGGCACGTCGCGCGCTCACCGACGCTGCCCATGGCGCAGCGGCGGCGCTCGGCTTCGAGGACGGTGCCGCCGACCCGCGCACCGCGGTGATCTCGCGGCGCAGTGCGGGCTCGTGGCTCCTGAAGAGCACCGGCACTCCGGCGCACTCGTCGCAGATCTTCACGCCGACCGTTGGCGCGGGCGCGGTCTTCGAGGCGAGCCGGGTGCTCGATGAATTCTACAAGCAGCTCTCGAGCGAGAAGTATCTGACCTTCAACCCCGGCGTGATAGTTGGTGGTACGATGGTGGGCCTCGACACCACGCTGACCGAGGGCAAGGCAGCTGGGAAGCACAACGTGGTGGCCGAACACGTGGAGGTGGGTGGCGACCTGCGCGCCATCAGTCCCGAGCAGCTCGAGCGCGCGCAGCAGACGATGCGCACGATCGTGTCGAAGTCGCTCCCGAACACGAAGTCCGAGATCACCTTCCTCGAGGGCTACCCGCCCATGGCACCCACCGATGGCAACAAGCGCCTCCTCGCCATGTACGACCAGGCGAGCCGCGACCTCGGCTTCGGTCCTGTGGAAGCCGTAGATCCCTCACGCGCCGGCGCCGCCGACGTGGCCTTCGTGGCGAACCTGGTCCCCATGGCCATCGATGGCCTCGGCCTCTCCGGCCACGACGACCACACCGAAAAAGAAACCGCCGACCTCCGCATGCTCGGTCCCCTCACGAAGCGGGCGGCGGTGCTGATGCACCGGTTGACGGAGGGGAAGTGAGAAAGTCGAAAGCAGAAAGCAGTGAGGACCTCAGGGTTCAGAGCTACAGGGTTCAGGGTTCAGTGACTGCCTCGGGCGGAAAGATCTCTACTCCGAGGTAGTACCTGAACCCTGAACCCTGCCTCCTGAACCCTTGCAGTCACTGCTTTCTGCTCTCTGCTTTCTTTTCACACTACACTATCCACCCATCCTTCAAGTTGATAATCCGGTTCCCATAGGCCGCGTTGGTGTCGGAGTGGGTGACCTGGATGATCGTGGTGCCTTGCTGGTTGAGCTTCGTGAAGAGCTCCATGATCTCGGCGCCCTGGCTCGAGTGGAGGTTCCCGGTGGGCTCGTCGGCGAGGATCAGTTTGGGGCTGGCGATCACGGCGCGGGCGACACCCACGAGCTGCTGCTGGCCGCCGGAGAGCTGCCGCGGGTACAGATCCTTCTTCCCCACGATGTTGAAGCGGTCGAGCGTGTCGGCGACCATCGCCTGGCGGTCGCTCTTTTTCACGTTGCGGTAGGAGAGCGGGATGTCCAGGTTCTCGGCGACCGTGAGATCGTCGATGAGGTGGTACTGCTGGAACACGAAGCCGATGTACTGCTTGTTGAGCGCCACGCGCTCGCGGTTCGACATCGCGTGCACCGGATGCCCGAGGAAGTAGAACTCGCCGCTCCAGTCTCCGTCCAGCATGCCGAGTATGCTCAGGATCGTGGACTTTCCGGCGCCCGATGGCCCCATGATCGACACGAACTCGCCGGGGCGGATGTCGAAGGTCACGCGTCTGAGCACGTAGCTGCGCCCATTCCCTACCGGGTAGGACTTCTCGATGTTGCGAACGGAGATCAGTTGCGACTCTGGGGCGCCGACCGGCTGCGTCGTCGGTGCGGCGTCAGGCGCGGACGCGGGCTCGGATGCGGGAGCGGGAGTCGACCCGCCGGTGAACAGCGACTTGAGCGATGCCATCACTCGTACCTCGTGAGGTTGGTGGCCGGGGCGGCGCGGAGCGCCCCCTGGTATCTGCAAAGCTAACTCGCGCGGGCGATTCCCGGCACGGAACGGACCGACCGAGGGCAGTCCCGGGCAGCTCGCATCTCGACGTCACTCTTCCCTCAGCGCTATCGCCGGGTCTATCCGCGCCGCGCGCCTGGCCGGAAGATACGCGCCGATCATCGTCACGACGCCAAGCAGGATCGCCACGGCGATGAGCACCAGCGGATCCGTAGCGCTGATCTCGAACAGGAGACTCTGCAGGACACGTGTGAGCGCGAGCGCGCCGGCGAGCCCCACGAGCACTCCGATGCCCGCGAGCAGCATCCCCTGCTTCAGCACCAGCGCAAAGACCCGGCGCGCGTGCGCCCCGAGCGCGATCCGCACGCCGATCTCACGGGTCCGCTGAGTGACGGAGAACGCCATCACGCCGTAGACACCCAGGGTCGCCAGCAGGAGCGCGGCCGCCGCGAACCCGCCGAGCAGGAGCATCCTGAAACGTGGCTCGGCCACGGCAGCGGCTCTGTTCTCGGAGAGCGAGCTGATCTCGGGGCGCGGGAGCTGCGTGTCCGCAGCACGGAGCTCACGCCGCACCGCGGCCGCAACGCTCGATGGAGTGCCGGCGGTACGGATGACCAGGGTCATCCCCGGAACGGCAACCGCGCGATACGGGAGGAACATGAGCGGCTCCGGCTCGGCATCGAGCTGCACATCCCGGATGTCGCCCACCACGCCTACCACCGTGTGCGGTGTGCCGTCGGTCCCGCCCCAGAAGATTCGCTTGCCCAGGGCGTCCTCACCTGGCCAGAGCCGGCTCGCCATGCTTCGCGTGATCACTATCGGCTGCTCGCCCGCTGCACCATCGGACTCGGTCAGCACTCGCCCCTGCAGGAGCGGTATCCCCATGGCGCGGAAGTAGCCCGGCGTGACGCTGCGCCACCCGGCCTGCATGAAGCCGCCTGCGGGCGCAGTCGCAGCGCGATCCTCCGGGGTCACGTCGTTGCTGAAGCCCCACTGACGCAGCGGATCGGTGCTCGTAGCACCCACGTATCGAACACCCGGGATGGCGGCGATTCTGGCACGCACACTCTCGAAGAAGGCAGTGCGCTGTTGGCCGGAGTAACGCTCGTCGGGAAGCTCGAGCGGCACGGTCAGCACGTTCGAGACGTCGTATCCCGTCGGCACCGCCTGCAGTCGGAGGAAGCTCCCGAACATCAGACCTGCGCCGACGAGCAGCATCATGGCCAGTGCGACCTGCACCACGACCAGAACGCTGCGAACGCGCGCACGTCCGCGCGACGTCGTGCGGCGGGTGCCGCGCTCGAGCGTCGAGTGGAGATCCACCCGCGAAACGCGCACGGCAGGCGCGAGGCCGAAGAGCACGCTCGTCAACAGCGCCAGGAGCAGCGTGAAGCCGAGCACGTGCGAGTCCATGGCGACATCGCGGAGCCGTGGGATGTCCGCCGGTCCTAGGGTGCGTACGAGTGCGACCGACCACGATGCGAGGCCAAGTCCCACCGCCGCGCCGAGAAGTCCGAGCAGCAGGCTCTCCGTGAGGAGTTGCCTCGTGAGCCGTGCGCGGCTCGCGCCGAGAGCGGCGCGGATCCCGATCTCCGCCTGTCGAGCGCTCCCCCGAGCGATCAACAGGTTCGCGATGTTGGCGCACGCCATGAGGAGGAGGAAGCCCACCGCTCCGAAGAGAACGAATACCGCGCGCTCGAGGCGCGGGCCGATCATCCAGTCATCGAAGCTCGCGACACGCACGCTCCAGCCGGCGTTGGTTCGTGGATGCTCGGTGCCGAGCTTCTCGGCCACGCGCTGGAGATCGGAGCTGGCCTGGTCGAGCGTTATGTCCGGGCCCAGCCGACCGATTACGGTGAGATCGTGCTCGTCGCGATCGCGCGCGGGGTCGAGCACCAGCGGCACCCAGAGCTCCGCGGGATTCGGGAAGGCGAAGCTGTCGGGCATGATGCCGATCACGGTGTAGCGCCGGTCGTCGAGCGTCACGTCACTCCCGATCAGCGTTGGGTTCGACCCGAAGCGACGCACCCAGAGCTCGTGCCCGATCACCACCACACGACTGTCGCCACCCGGCCGATCTTCCATCGTGTTGAACGTGCGGCCGAGCGCGGGGGCAATGCCAAGGAGGGGGAAGAGACTCGACGTGACCGCGGCGCTCTGCAGTCGCACCGGTTCGCACTCGGTGGCGCTGGGCGCGCAGCCGTCGGTGAGCACGAGGCTGCGCTTCGTATCGCTGAACGCGGCCATCTCCAGAAAAGAGCGATTTCGCTCTCGCACATCGAGATACGTCGCGTCGGACGTCGGGACTTCGCTGCCGTGCGGGTTCACATCCCACACACGGACCAGCCGGCCTGGGTCGTGGAAGGGGAGCGGACGCAGCACCACCGCGTTCACTATACTGAAGATCGTCGTCGTCGCGCCGATCCCGATCGCGAGGGTGAGCACCGCTACCAGCGTGAAGCCCGGGCTCCTCCGCAGGGCGCGAAGCGCATGACGCGCATCCAGCAGCACGTTCTCGATCATCGAACCCTCCGGTTAGCGTGGGCCACGGCGAGCACCGTCATTCCCGCGCTATTCGCTTCTCAGAGCGATGGCCGGGTCCACGCGCGCTGCCCGGCGCGCCGGGACCCAGTTCGCCAGCAACGCCACGGCGCCGAGCACGATCGCGACTCCGATGAAGGTGAGCGGGTCGGTAGCGCTCACTCCGTAGAGCAGCTTCGAGAGCACGCCCGTGAGCGCGAGCGCGCCAGCGAGGCCAGCGGCCAGCCCTACGACCGCGGGACGCATCCCGCGCGCCACCACTTCACGCAGCACCTGCGTTCCTCGCGCACCCAGAGCCATGCGCACACCGATCTCGTGGGTGCGCTGTCCCACCACGTACGCCATCACACCGTAAATGCCGATCGCGGCGAGCATGAGGGCGCAGAGCGCGAACGCGCCCAGGAGCAGCATGTAGAAGCGCGGCCTGGCGACCGATTCGCCCATGAGCTGATCGATGGTGCGTGCCTGGTAGATCGGGACGTTCGGGTCGATCGCGCGGAGTCGCTCCCGGATGGAGCTCAGAAGCGCGTCGCTGTTGGGCGACGCCGTGCGCACGACGATACTCATGAACGTTACCGGCATCTGGCTGTGCGACAGGAACAGCTCCGGCTTCGTCGACTCGCCCGGCCCGAAGTCCTTTGTGTCTGCTACCACGCCGACCACCGTTCCGCCCGCCCGCCCGCGGTCGAGACCCAGGCTGGTACCGACCGTGATCTCGCGACCCAGGGCATCCTCCCCTGGCCAGTACAACCGGGCAGCCGTTTCGTTCACGACCACCGCGCGTGGCGCGGTCGCGTTGTCGACGTCGGTGATCGGCCGTCCGCGGAGTGTGCGGATGCCGAGAACATCGAAGTAGTCGGGCGCGACGACGCGGATCTGGGGCGAGGAAAGCGCGTCCTGTTCATCCGACGAGAGCACGCGCCCGTCCAGCGAATGCACGGAGATCTGGTAGCTGAAGTCGGTGAGGGGCATGCCGTAGATGCCGCTCGCGTCCTCGACACCGGGAAGAGCGCGTACGTCGGTGAGCAACCGGGTGAAGAACGCGTCGCTCTGCTCGGGCTTCGGGTAGCTCGCGTCGGGGAGCGAGAGGTCGAAGGCGAGGATGTGCTCGGTCCGGAACCCGGGATCGGTCTGCACCAGACGGACGAAGCTGCGGATGAGCAGCCCGGCGCCGGCGAGCAGCATCACCGCGAGCGCCATCTCCACTCCCACCAGCACGCCGCGAGCACGCCACCATTCGCGGCCGCCCGTGGCCGAACGCGAGCCTTCCTTGAGGCGGCCGCTCACGTCGGCGATGCTCGATGCCTGCAGGGCGGGCAGGAGCCCGAACAGAAATCCCGTGATGAGTACGAGGAGGATGGTGAAGCCGAGCACCGTGCCGTCGATACTCACCGGTCCCAGTCCGCGGATTGCGTCCGGCTGGAGCGCTACGAGAGCGGATGTCGCCCACGTGGCCACCACCAGCCCCGCCGCTCCGCCGAGCACGGCCAGCAGCACGCTCTCCGTGAGTATGCCGCGTACGATCGCCGAGCGTCCGGCACCGAGGGCGGTGCGGATCGCGAGCTCGCGACCGCGCGCCATGGAGCGAGCCAGAAGCAGGTTCGCGACGTTGACGCAGGCGATGAGAAGTACCAGACCGACCGCGCCGAGGAGAATGAGGAGCGCGGGTCGAACGTCGCCCACCAGAGCCTCGCGCATCGGCACGGCTGTGGCACGCCACTCCTTGTTGGTCTTCGGATACTGCACGGCGAGCCGTTCCGAGACCGCGCGCATCGCGGCCTGGGCCTGCTCGACCGAGACTCCTTGCCGCAGGCGGGCGATGACGAAGAGGTAGTGCGCGCCGCGCTGGGTGGCCAGGTCCTCGGCGGTGAACGCCAGCGGCGTCCACAGTTTCGCTCCCTGCGGGTACTCGAAGTCGCGCGGCATCACACCGACTACCGTGTAACGCATCCGGTTTATCTCTATCGACTGACCCGTGATGTCCGGGCGGCCGCCGAAGCGCTGCTGCCAGAGTGCGTAGCTGAGGATCACTACCTTGTTCTGACCCACGACTTCATCGCTCGGCGTGAAGCCTCTCCCGACGGCTGGTGGGGTCTGGAGCACCGAGAAAAAGTCCGCCGTCACCTGCGCACCAGCCATCCGCTCGGGCGCGCCGGTTCCGGTGAGGGTGAAGTCGGAGCCTGTGTTGAGGGCTGCCATGCCCTGGAAGACGCCGGCCTGCTCGCGCCAGTCGGTGAAGTCGGGCGGTGAGACCGTACTCCGGTCGCCATCACGCGTGGCGTAGAGTTGTACGATCCGCTGCGCGTCCGGATAGGGGAGGGGACGGAGGAGCGCCGCGTTCACCACGCTGAAGATCGCGGTGTTGGCGCCGATCCCCAATGCGAGCGTGAGCACTGCCACGAGAGTGAAGCCGGGTGTGCGGCGCAGGCGGCGCAGCGCGAGGCGGATGTCGCTCAGTATCCTGTCCATGCTCGGGGCTCCGTGAGATCTCCGTTAGCAGACACGGTCGCGTGCGCGATGCGTGCTTTTGCGCACCGGTCGGGAGACCGGTCCGGATGGCGGTCCTCCCCGCCACCGGCAGCCTACAAGGGAAGGGCCGTGCCAGCCGGGTGGGCGAGCGAAGTGGTTGTGCCATAACGGGATGCACCGTGCGGCTCGCTCGTCCGCGAGCGCGCGGTTGTCCGATTGCGGGATAGGCTATCCCGCAATCGGACACGCACCATCGCTACTCCGATCGCAGCGCGACGATCGGGTCTACGCGCGCCGCTCTCCTCGCGGGGATGTAGCTCGCGAGCGCGGCGACCGTTCCGAGCGCCACGCAGACGCCCGCGAAGGTGATCGGATCGGTGGCGCTCACGCCGAAGAGAAAGTGCGTGATGAGCCGCGCCCCGGCGAGAGCTCCGACGATGCCGATCGCGAGACCTAGCACGGTGAGCAGCACTCCCTGCCGCACCACGAGGCGGAGAACCTGTCCGGGCTGCGCACCGAGCGCGAGACGGATCCCCACCTCGTGCGTGCGCTGGGCGACCGCGTACGAGATCACGCCGTAGAGCCCGATCGCCGCGAGCGCGAGCGCGAGGACGCCGAAGGCGCCGAACATCGCGGCGCCGAGGCGGCGGGGCTGGAGATGCGGCCTGAGAACGTCGGTGAGCGTCTCGACATTGGCGTACGGAAGATTGGACGCGAGACCCTGCAACGCTCTGCGTATGGTTTCGACAGAAGCAGCCGGATCGCCCGCGGTGCGGATGAGCAAGACATTGTCGCCGAACCGGCTTCCGGACTGCGCGATCGGCATGAAGAACGCCTCCAACTGTTTTTCGTCGATCTGCGAGTACTTCGCGTCCGCTACCACTCCCACCACGGTGTGGCAAGACGGCTTCTCGTTGCTGCCGAGGTCGATGCACTTCCCGATGGGGCTCGTCCCAGGCCAGTAGTGATGCGCGAAGCTCTGGTTCACGATGGCGACCGGATCGCTGTCAGCACGGTCGCTCTCCGAGAAGTCACGCCCCTGGACGACGGGGGTGCCGATCGCGGCGAAGTATCCGGCGCCGGCATTGATCGACACCGGTCCATTACCGGACATGAGCTCTCGGAGGTGAAGAGTAGGATCACTGGTCGATAGATCGTCGTAACCGGGCACCCGGAAACCCGTCAGCGACCTATAGCCGCTGAGAGGCGTGATGGCAGCCACGGTGACGCCGCGCACGCCGGGTAGCTCGCGCACCGTCTGCATCGCACGATCGTAGAACATCGAGGTCGCGGTGTCGCCGTAGCCAGCCGACTTCAGGTCGAGTGATGCGCGCAGCAGGTGATCGGCGTCGAAGCCCGGCTCGATCGACTGAACGTTGCGCAGGCTGTGAACGAAGAGGCCCGCGCCGGTCAGTAATACGACCGCGAGCGCCACCTGCAGCACCATGAGGGCGGAGCGGAGCCGTGATCTACGATCGGTCCCTTCGCGTACTCCTTCCTTCATCGCGATAGCCAGATCCGCGCGCGTGGCCCAGAGCGCGGGCGCCAGCCCGAAGATGATCCCGCAGAGCACCGCTGCCATCACCGCGAACCCTACTACCCGGCCATGCGCGAAGAAGCTCAGCTCCGCGAGGCCGTCCAGCTTCACGAGCCCGCTCCCCCAGGACGCGAGCACCACGCCCAACGCCGCGCCCAGGAGCGCAAGAAGCACACTCTCCGTGAGGAGGTGACGAATGATCCGCGAGCGCCCAGCGCCTATCGAGAGGCGGATCGCGATCTCGCGCCGACGCGTAGCGGCGCGAGCGAGGAGCAGATTGGCGGTGTTGGCGCAGGCTATCGCCAGCAGCAGTCCGGCGGCGATCGCGAGCCACAGGGAGAGCCGCGCCATGCTGATCGCGCTCGACGATCCGGGCCCGCGCGAGGAGAAGACAGGTCCGAGCACGAGCTTCGGCGTGGGGTCGAGCATTGGCGTCGATTCCGCCGAGTGCGTCAGTATCGTCGTGAGCTCCGTGGAAGCCACTTCGGGTGAGACACCGGGTGCCAGCCGCCCGACCATCTGGACCCAGATGGAGATACGATTCGTGAGGTGATCGGCGCCATTACCCAGCTTTTCGTCCTGCGAGAAGGGAATCCAGATATCCGTCGCACTCGGGTCGATCCCGCGGAAGCCACTAGCGGCTACCCCCACAATGGGATAGCTATGGCCGTCGATTATGATGCTCTGGCCAATCACGGACCGGTCGCCTCCAAATGCGCGTTGCCAGTAGCGGTGGCTGATCACGACGGCGGGCGGTGCCCCCTTACCTGCGTCCTCATCGGGGACGAAGAAACGGCCGAGTGCGGGACGTACGCCGAGGACGCTGAAGTAGTTGGCCGTTACCTCCATCCCATCGGCATGCCGCACCTCCACTCCCTGGCCCACGCTAAGTGCGACGTCGCTGAATGCGGCCAGTCCACTGAGCGATCGTGTGTTGTCCCTAAGATCCACGTAGTCCGGGAATGACGTACGCGGAGCACCTCCCGCCGTCGTCTGGATCGCGCCGGTGTCGCGCGCGATGTAGGGACGAACTATCGAAGCGGGATCGGCCACGCCTTCCGGTGGTCGGAAGAAGAGCACATCCACGATCCCGAAGATCGTGCTCGTCGCTCCGATGCCGAGCCCGAGGCAGAGCACCGCGACGAAGGTGAACGATGGACTGCGGCGCATGGCTCGAAGCGCGAAGCGTACATCACGAAAGATAGTGCCCATGGCTCTCTCCTATTCCGTTCGCAGTGCGGTGGTGGGGTCTACTCGTGTCGCGCGGCGCGCCGGGACGTAGCTGGCCAGCATGGCGATCGCGATGAGTGCCAGCGCCACGCAGAGATACGTGATCGGGTCGGTGGCGCTGACGCCGTACAGGAAGCTCGCCAGCAGCCGCGTGACTGCGAACGCTCCTACCAGCCCGACGATCGTGCCGATGATTGCCACCACGGCCTCCTGCCGCACGACCATCGCCTTCAGCGACGCCGGCGGGGCGCCCAGCGCCAACCGGATCCCCATTTCGCGCGTGCGCTGTGTTACGAGATACGAGGTCACGCCGTAGATCCCCGCCGTGGCGAGGGCGAGCGCGATCACAGCGAAAGTGCCGAGGAGCCAGAGGTAGAGGCGGTGGCTCGAGAGCGAGCGGGATACGACTTCCTCCATCGTCTCGACCCGGAAGATCGGCTGCGTGGGATCCACGGCGTGCACCGCTTCACGGATCGCGGGCATGACGCTGGCGGGCGGCACTTCTGTGCGAACCGTGAAGGTGATCTCCGGGGGTAGCCAGCTCCCGAGCTGCGTGTACGGGATGTAGAACTCCGGCATCGGCGGCCTCTCGAGAGATTCGCCTCTCGTGTCGCCCACCACACCGACCACCGTGAACGTGAGGGTGTCGAGCTTCAGCCGCTGACCGATCGGATCTTCGCCGGGGAAGTAGCGCTTCACCAGCGCGCGGTTCACCAGCATCACGAGCGGCGCGCCGGCGGCATCCTGCTCGCCGAAGTTGCGTCCCTGAACGATCGGAATCCTCAGAGCCCGGAAGTAGCCGGCGCTCGTCGCGCGGATCTCGGCCACTGGCTCCTTCCCTCGCTCGGCGGGCGGATGCCCTTCAATGGAGAAGATGGCGTTCCACCAGTAGTCCTGCAGCGGGAGGAGCGAGGTGAGGCCAGCCGCGGTGACTCCCGGCAGTGCCGACATCCTCTGGAGCGCGGGCTGATAGAAGGAGGCTGCCGCGCCTCCGTCCTCCTGATCGCCGCTTACCGAGACGTGGAAAGTGATGACGTGATCGGTGGCGATACCCGATGGCGTGTTCTCGAGCGCGACGAACGCCTTCATGAGAAGCGCAGCACCGATGAGCAGGACGAGCGAGAGCGCTACCTCCGCGCCGACGAGCGCGCCGCGGAAGCGTTGCTGAGCGCGACCCGTGCTCCCGCCGCGCGAGCCGTCGGCGAGGTTGTCGCGCGGGTCGACCCGGGCTCCCTGGATCGCCGGCACCAGGCCGAATGCAATCCCGGTGACTACGGCAATTGCCGCCAGGAACGCGAAGATCCCGGCATCGAAGCCGATCGGGTGGGCGCGGGGGATGTCGCTCGAGGCGAGCGCGACGAGCCCTCGCACGCCGCCGTACGCGAGGAGCAGACCGCCACCGGCACCGATCAACGAGAGAAGTACGCTCTCCGTGAGAAACTGGCGCGCCAGGCGACCAGCGCCTGCACCAAGCGCCGCGCGAACCGCCACCTCGCGCCGGCGCATGGCTGCTCTCGCGAGCAGGAGGTTGGCCACGTTCACGCATGCGATGAGCAGTACCAGGACCGAGGCACCGAGAAGGACGTAGAGCTGCGTCCGCAGGTTCTTTCCGAACAGGTCGTCGCGCATCGAGAGCAGCTTCACCGTGCGCGTGCCATCGGCGTCGGGATATTCCTGCGCGAGGCGCGCCGCGATCTGCTTCATCTGCGCCAGCGCGGCGTCGAGCGTGATGGCGGGCTTCACGCGACCTACCACGGAGAGATAGTGGCTGTCGCGCTGGGTGCGCTCATCGGGTGTGAAGGGGTGCGGCAGCCAGACGTCCACGGCGGCCGTGGCCGGGAAGGAGAATTCGGCTGGCATCACGCCGATCACCGTGTATTGCTCGCCATCGAGCGTGACCGTGCGGCCGATGATCGACCGATCAGCTCCGAAGCGCGCCCTCCATGCGGCATCACTCAGCACCGCCACACGCGCCGCGCCCTCTCGTGCCTCCTCGGGAGTGAACGTACGCCCGATCTCAGCACCTGTCCGGAGCATCTGGAACAGGTTGCCGGTAGTGGTCACCGCAGCGAGGCGCTCCGGTGTACTGGCGCTCTGCAAGTTGACGCTCTGGGCCTGGTATGCCACCAGCTGGTCGAAGACGGTGTTCTGTCGCTGCCAGTCGATGAAGTTGGCGGGCGATACAGAGCCGTAGAATCCTGAGTTGGTGGTGTGTCCCTCGTACAGCCGCACGAGCTGCTCCGGCTGCGGGAAGGGAAGTGGTCGCAAAAGCACGGCGTTCACCACCGTGAAGATCGCGGTCGTCGCCCCCGTTCCGAGCGCGAGGCAGAGGACCGCGATGAGGGTGAAGCCTGGCGTCCTGCGTAGCGCGCGGAGCGCGAGCCGCACGTCTTGGATCAAGATGTCCATGGATCGTTCGCCGGAGTGATGTAGAGTCCTTCAGCTAGCGGGTTCACGGTGCGCACTCGCCCCTATTCCGCTCGCAACGCTATCACGGGATCTATCTTCGCCGCTCGGCGCGCGGGCATGTAGCTGGCCGCGAGCGCCACGACGACGAGCACGAGCGACACACCCGCGAGCACGAGGGGGTCGGTCGGGTTCACCTCGAAGAGCATCGACCGCAGAAAGCGCGTCAGCATGAGTGCGCCTATGACCCCTGCCGCCGTTCCCAGCAGCGCGAGCCGTAGCGATTGGAGCGTGACGCTCCTGATCACCTCTGCCACCTGAGCACCGAGCGCGACCCGGATGCCGATTTCTCGAGTGCGGCGGCTCACTATGTACGATATGACGCCGTAGAGCCCCACCGCCGCGAGCACGAGCGCCATCCCGCCCGCGATGGCGAGCAAAAGCATCGTGAGCGATGTGCGCGCCATCGACTTCGCCACCACTTCGTTCATAGTGCGGACGTTGGCGAGCGGGATGTCGGAGTCGATGCCGGCGAGGGTGCGACGAACGGTGGCCGCGAGTTGCTCGGGGTGCGCGCTCGCGCTCTTCACCACCAGCGTCACGGAGCGCTGCGGGCTCCAGAGCGGTGCGTCCTCCATGGGAAGGAGCGGGAAGTAGACCATCTCGGTCGGCGGCTTGTCGAGCCCATTGTAGCGCACGTCTTCGGTGACGCCCACGACACGGTAGAACGGCTCTCTGAATCCCTGCGCTCGGATGCCCTTGCCGATCGGGTCTTCACCGGGCCAGAAACGCTGGGCCAGCGCCTTGCTCACTACGACTGCACCACTGCGGCTCTCGATGTCCGACCAGTCAGGGATGCGGCCACGCACCCTTATCCCGAGCGAATTGAAGAAGCCGGGAGAGACGGTGCTCACATCCACGCACGGCGGGTTCACGTTGGGCGCCGGCGGTTGGTCTTCCACGAAAACAGCGTTGCATCCGAATCCTGTGACGGTGAGCGGCAGCTCCGTGGTCACGCTCGCTCGCGTCACACCGGGCAATCCTTCGAGCCGCGATGTGAGCTCCTTATAGAACGCGCTCACCTGCTCGTAGCTCGTGTAGCGCTGGGACGGGAGATGCAGCTCCATGGCCAGAATGCCCTCCGGTCGCACCCCCGGATCGACGCTGCGCAGCTTCGCGAAGCTGCGCAGCATGAGGCCGGCGGCCGCGAGCAGCACTAGAGCGAGCGCCATCTGAACGACGACCAGTGTGCTTCGCACCGCATGCTGCTTTCTCGTCGCCGTGGAGCCCCGTGCTCCGCTCCGGCGGGATCCCCTCGCGGTGCGACGCGCGGCCACTACGGGGAAGAGCCCGAAGGCCGCCGCAGCGGCGAGTGAGATGAACACCGTGAAGGCAACGCTCTCCCACCCGAGCCGCACCATGCTCAGCCGCGGTATCCATGTCGGCGAGAACGCGAGCAGCAGCCTCACCGCGCCCCCTGCGAAGGCGATTCCGAGAGCTGCCGCGAACAACGAGAGCAGGGCGCTCTCCGTGAGGTAATGCCGCGCGAGCTGTGTGGAGCGCGCGCCGAGTGCCATCCTTATGGCTGTCTCCTGTTGGCGGCTCTCGGTACGAGCGAGGAATAAGTTCGCGACGTTGAAGCAGGCAATGAGAAGCACCAGTCCGACCGTGCCGAAGAGGATCCAGAGCGAGCGACCCACGTCGCCGAGCACGATGCTGCGCATCGATGCGACGTCGAAGCGGAAGCTGGTGTCCTTCATGAAGGCGTCGCTGTACGCCGTAGGGAAGAGCTCCACCACGCGACTGCTGACGGCGGCGAGCTCGGATCGTGCCTGGTCGATGGTGGCTCCGGCCCGAAGACGCGCGATCGCGCCGAACATATGCCAGTTCGTGGCTCGTCCGACGGGGTTGAGCCCCAGCGCCTGCCAGACATCCACGTCCTGGTCGGGGAGCTGTACGCCTTGCTCGAGCACTCCGACGATCGGTACCGCTCGCGAGTCGATCCACATGGTCTTGCCGATTACGTTCGGATCTCCCCCGTATCGGCGCTCCCAGAAATCGTGACTGAGCACGGCCACCGGCGCCGACGGTCCGGGTGCGACCGAGCCGGGCGCGGTGCTCGCGGGCTGGTCATCGTCCTCCGAGATGATTCGTCCGAGCGCAGCCTTCGCACGAAGAGCACGCAGTACTCCGGCGCTTGCCTCCGCGACGCGCACTCGCTCGGGATGATCGTCGCCGGTGATGGTGGCTTCCGAGGTGAGGTAGACGCCGACATCCTCCAGCGTCCTGCTATGATCCCGGAAGTAGAAGTAGTTCGCCGGCGAGATCCCGATCCGCATGTCGGCGTTCACGCCCGGCCAGCGCGAGCCGATGTCGACCAGGCGGTCGGGCTCGGGGTACGGTAGCGGCTGCAGCACCACGGCGTTCAGCAGCGTGAAGATCGCGGCGGTGGCGCCGAGCCCGAGTCCGAGCGTGAGGATGGCGACGATGGTGAAGCCGGGGCTGCGGCGGAGCGAGCGTGCAGCGTAGCGGAGATCCTGCGCGATAGATGTCATGACGAGTCCCGCTGGTGGAGATTGAGCCTGATTACTGTCGCATGACGACGCGCGTGCGGCGTGTCGGTAGAGAGTGCAATGATTCGATGATGCTCCGTATGCGCTCCGGCGACATGGTTGGGGATGTCCCGCACTTGCTTCTCTCCAGCCGCCGAGGCGATAGTATGGGTATGGCCGCCACGATCGACTTCTACTCGGGCGACATGGTCCGCGAGCTCAATGCTCGCGAGCCGCGCCACTGGCCGCGCTACGAGACCGTACATGGAGAGCTCCTCGTGAGCCCCGGACCACGACCATGGCACCAAATGGTGGTGGGACGTCTGCTTGTGGCGCTGCACCAGTATCTGGATCGCGAGCAGGTCGGACTGGTGCTGTCGTCGCCGTCGGACATATCGTGGGGACTGCCAGACGTGCTGGTTCAGCCTGATGTGTTCGTCATGGCAGTGGATGAAGCCCGGACTCTCGATTGGCGCCAGATCCGGCATCTGCTCCTCGCCATCGAAGTGCTGAGTCCTTCCTCCGTCCGCGCCGATCGATTCACCAAGCGGCGTCTCTATCAGGAGCAGGCCACACCGCTCTACTGGATTGTCGATGCCGATGCTCGCTCGGTCGAGGTGTGGACCTGCGACGCGGTCTTCCCTCGCGTGGAACGCGAGCTCCCTACTTGGCACCCGGCCGACGCATCGGCGCCGTTCACGCTCTCCCTCGAGGAGCGCTTCCGGCCGATCTGATTCGTGAAGCGAATCAGTGCGAGGGATCGTCATTGCTACTCCGCCCGCAGCGCGATCACCGGGTCGACGCGGCTGGCGCGGCGCGCCGGGATCACGATGGCCAGCGCCGCCACGCCGAGGAGGAGCAGCGGCACGGCGACGAATACCATCGGGTCGTGACGAGTGATGCCGAACAGCATCCCCTCCACAATTCTCGATAGCACCAGAGAGGCGGTTATTCCAACGACCACGCCGGCCGCTGCCACGCGCAGCCCCTGGCGCAGGACCGCGAGAACAATTTGTCTCGCCTCGGCGCCGAGTGCCATGCGAAGGCCGATCTCGCGAGTGCGCTGCGCCACGAGGAACGCGATCACGCCGTACAACCCCACTGCTGCGAGCACGCATGCCAGCGCAGCGAACGAGCCGAGGAGGAGCACGTTGAATCGGCGGGGTGCGATGGATTCGCTGAGGAGCGCCTCCATAGTCGTGATGTGCGAGAGCGGCTGGGTAGCGTCCACCGCGCGCAGCGCGGCACGGAGCGCCGGTACGAGCGTCAGAGGATCGGTACCGTCGCGCGTGCGCAGCGAGATGTGGCCATACGTGGACGATCCGGCCTGCAGCCGAGGCCTGTACACCATGGGGAGCGGTACGGCCTGCGCCGGCCGCTGGCGAACATCGGCCACCACGCCGACGACCGTGTAACTCTCGTCGTCGCCTAGCGCCAGCTGCTCCCCAACCGCGCGATGCCCCGGGAAGGCAGCGCGCGCCATCGACTCGCTTATTATGACCACCGGTTCCGCGCGGGCGTCGTCCTGCTCGGCGAACTCGCGACCGGCGATCACAGGGATTCCGAAGACGTCGAAGTACTCCGTGCCTACCGCGGACACGGCGAACTGCGGCACCGCCAGCTGGATCGGCGAGTTGGCGTTCGGGTCGGACCGCCGAATCATGTTGAATCCGCCCAGAGGAGTGATCGAGGAGAGCGCGGCACTCTCCACGGTCGGGATGGCTCGCACGCGCGAGAGAAGCTCGCGGAAGAACTGCTCCTGCGCCACCGCGCTCTCGTAGCGCGTCTCCGGCAGAGTGACCGTCGCGTTGAGCACGCCCTCCGCTGTAAAACCGGGATCGACTCCGCGGAAATTGATGAAGCTCTTCACCAGGAGTCCCGCACCGGTGAGCAGCACCACGGCCAGCGCCAGCTCTGCCGCGACAAGTACGCGTCTGGGACCGGTCCGTCCGCCTTCACCGAGCAGCGTCGTGCCGCCATTTCGCAGCGCGATCTGGACATCCCCGCTCGCGAGAGCGATCGCTGGCGCGCTCCCGAACAGCACGCCGGTGCCGAGCGACACCGCGAGAGTGAAAACGAGCACGCCGCCGTTCACGGCGATGTCCGGCACCGACCGGAGATCGTCGGGGCCGAACGCGGCGAGGAGCGGCATCCCGTACAGAGGAAGGGCGAGACCGACCGCGCCCCCGAGCAGCGCGAGGAGCACGCTCTCCACCAGCACCTGTTGCACGAGCCGGCTCCTGGCAGCGCCCAGTGCCGTGCGGAGCGCGAACTCTCTTCTCCGGACCGCCGCGCGAGCAAGCAGCAGGTTCGCGACGTTTGCGCAGGCTATCAGGAGTACGCATCCGACGGTGCCGAGCAGCATGAGCAGGGCAGGACGCAGGTTGCCGTACGCTCGCTCATGCAGGGTC
Organism: Gemmatimonadaceae bacterium; assembly: GCA_035688075.1. Classification (GTDB taxonomy): domain Bacteria; phylum Gemmatimonadota; class Gemmatimonadetes; order Gemmatimonadales; family Gemmatimonadaceae; genus JADGGM01. The sequence continues at coordinate 49,117 of DASSNL010000104.1, read as the reverse complement.
ATCGCGCGCAGGGTAGCGCTCTGCAGGTCGGATGGGAGCTCAGCGGCATAGCGGCTTCGCACGGATTTCAGCTCGGCCACTCCACCCGGCACGCTGACGCCCGATTTCAGCCGGCCGATGACGTCGACGTACATGTAGCCGCCTCCCGCCATCGGTTCCGATGGCGGAAGTGGAAGCCAGTACTCGGCGTCGTTCGGGTAGTCGTATCCCTCGGGCATCACGCCCACGACAGTGTAGTTTCGATCGTCCAGTTGTACCGCGCGTCCGAGTACGGACGGATCTCCGCCGAAGTCGCGCTTCCAGAGTCCGTTCCCGATGATGACCGCCGATGGGCCGCCCTTACGGAGCTCGTCTGCGGTGAAGGTCCTTCCCACCACGGGCGCCACTCCCATGACCTCGAAGAAGCTCGCCGATGTTCGCGCCCCCGCTACTCGTTCCGGCGCGCTGCCGCCAGTCAGGTTGGCGCCGGTGCCGTTGCTGAGCGCCACGGCATCGAAATTCCGGAGCGCGCTTCCAGCGAGAAGCTGCGCGGTTGGATCGTCGAGGCGGCCGACGTCGTTGCCATCCTCATTCGCCATGGAGATGGAGACGATCCGGTCGGATTCGGGGTAGGGAAGCGGCCGAAGGATAACGGCATCCACTATCCCGAAAAGCGTACTGTTGGCTCCTATTCCGAGCGCGAGGACCAGCACGACCGTCGCCGTAAAGCCGAGGTTGTGGAACATCGACCGCAGGGCGTGGCGAATGTCCTGCCACAGATCGTGGATCATGTTCATTTGCGCTGTTGATTGTTCGTGCGTCGGGGTTATCTACTGCCCGATACGCATATGGCGGCTCACTTCCGTCTCATTCACTCCGCCCTCAATGCTATCAGCGGATCCACCCTCGTCGCCCTCCGCGCCGGAATCCAGCTCGCCAGCGCGGCGACAGCCAGAAGAAAGAGCGCTACAGCGATGAACGTCACCGGATCGGTGGCGCTCACGCCGAAGAGGAGAGTCGACATCAGCCGCGTCGCGCCCCACGCGCCCGCCAGGCCGAGTACCACGCCGACCAGCGCCGGCATCATCGCCTGGCCGACCACGAGTCGCATGACGCTGTTCGACTCGGCGCCGAGCGCCATGCGAATCCCGAGCTCGCGGGTGCGCTGGGTCACGGTGTAGGAGAGCACGCCGTAGATCCCGACGGCGGCAAGCACCAGCGCCATCAGCGCGAAGATTCCGAGCAGTATCATGCTGACCCTCGGCTGCGCGATGGACTGGTCGAGACGCTCGTCGAGCGTGCGGATGTCGGATACTGGCAGGTCAGGGTCGAGCGCCGTCACCGCGCGGCGGATGGGGCCGGCCAGCGACGCGGGATTCCCGGTGGTGCGCGCGAGCAGCAGCATGGCACGCTGCGGCGTCTGCGCCAGCGGAAGGAAGAGTTGCGGATACGGATCGTCGTTGAGCGCGTTCTGCCGCACGTCCGCCACCACGCCGACCACCGTACGCCACGATGAGCTGTCGGCTGGATCACCCAGCGTGATCCGTGCACCGATCGGATCGCCGGACGGCCAGAAGCGGCGCGCCATGGCGCTGTTGATCACGACAACCCGGGTGGCGCGTTCATCATCCTGCGCCGTGAAGATGCGCCCGGAACGAAGAGGGATGCGCAACGTGCGGAAGTAGTCGGATCCGGTGACCAGCACTTCCGCATCCTGCACAGTGTTCGGCGGGGCTGGCGGCCGGCCGGCAACCTCGAAGCTCAGATAGTTGCCCCCTCCGCTGAGCGGCGCATCGGAGGTGAGCGCCACGGACTCCACGCCGGGCATCGCACGCGTGGTCTGGAGGAGCTGATCGAAGAACGCGAGCTGGTTGTTGCTTTCAGCGTAGCGCACGCGAGGGAGCACGATCTGCGCGGAGATCACCGAGTGCGAGTCGAACCCGGGATTGACGTTCGAGAGTCTGTCGAAGCTCCGGATGAGAAGCCCCGCACCGACGAGCAACACCAGCGCGAGCGCTACCTCTCCGAGCACCAGCGCTCCACGGAGCTGGTGAACTCCGATGCCACCCGATGCACCACGCGCACCCTCTCGAAGCGACTCCTGTGTCCTCCCCGACACGAGGCGAAGGGCAGGGGCGAGCCCGAAGAGAAGTCCGGTGCCGAGGCACAGTACCAGCGTGAATGCCAGCACTCGGCCGTCCACGCCGGTTTCATCGAGTCGGGGGATGGGAGTGGCTTGTGTCACGCCGAGCGACGAGACACCCCACACCGCGAGCAGGAGCCCGAGCATCCCGCCGAGCAGCGCTACCAGCGTACTCTCCGTCAGCATCTGTCGAACGATTCGCTTTCGTCCGGCGCCCAGCGCGGCGCGGATCGCCATCTCGCGCTCGCGAGCAGCGGCGCGCATCAGCATCAGGTTCGCGACGTTCGCGCAGGCGATGAGCAGCACCAACCCCACCGCTCCCATGAACACGAGGAGCGCGGGCCGGACGTCGCCCACCAGTTCTTCCTTGAGCGACACCAGTTCCGGCCTCCAACCGGTATTGCTCTCCGGGTACTGCGCCTCGAGCGCGCGGCCGATGGTGGTCATCTGAGCCTGTGCCTGGTCCATGGTAGTGCCAGGCTTCAGCCGCGCCACGACGGTGAGGAAGTCCGCACGACGGCCGCGCGTGGTGTCGGTGCGCAGCGGCGCCCACATCTCGCTCGCATTGCCGAAGCGGAAGCCGGCCGGCGCTACGCCGATCACGGTGTAGGGAAGCCCGCTCAACGTGACGGTGCGGCCAACCGCGTCGGCGCGCGCGCCGAACCGGCGCTCCCAGAAGCCGTGGCTCAACACCACCACGCGATCGCGACCGCTCGTCTCCTCTTCGGCGTTGAAGGCGCGACCGACCTCCGGTGTCACGCCGAGTACATGGAAGAAGTTGGCGGTGGTGAGTGCCGCGTCGACGCGCTCCGGTTCTCCGTCCCCCGTCACATCGAAGCGCGTGTTGGCCACTGCCGCCATGCTCTCGAAGACGGTGTTACGCTCGCGCCAGTCCTTGAAGTCGGGGAGCGATGCCGTCTCGTTCCCTATGTTCTCGTTGTGGCCCCAGACCATGACCAGCCGATCGGGGTTCGCGTACGCGAGCGGGCGGAGGAGAACGCCGTTCACCACGCTGAAGATCGCCGCGTTGGCGCCGATCCCCAGCGCGAGCGTGAGCACGGCAACGATGGTGAAGCCCGGGCTCCTGCGCAGAGAGCGTGCGGCGTAGCGGATGTCCTGCAGCAACGTTTCCATGGAGCGATCTCCTACTCGGATCTGAGTGCCACTATCGGATCGACACGTGCGGCCCGGCGCGCCGGCAGCCAGGACGCCAGGAGTGCTATCGCGGCGAGAAGCACGGAGACGGCGAGAAGCGTCAACGGGTCCATCGCACTCACGCCGAAAAGAAGGCTCTTCACCAGGCCATGGAGCGCGACGTTGCCCACGAGGCCGAGCGCGATCCCGACGAGCGCCAGGAGGAGTCCCTGCCGAATCACGAGGCTGGCGACGTCGTGCTCGCGCGCGCCGAGCGCCATGCGGATGCCGATCTCGCGACTGCGGCGGCTCACCGAGTACGCCAGCACGGCGTACAAGCCGACCGCGGCCAGAACCAGCGCGACGACCGCGAAGCCGGAGAAGAGGAGCGCCAGGAAGCGCGGCTGCGCGATTGAAGCCGAGACTACCTGCTCCATCGTCTGCACTTCGCTCACGGGAAGGTTCGGATCGAGAGCGTGGACCTCACGCCGCACCGCCGCGGCGAGTCGCGCCGGATCGCCCGACGTGCGGAGCGCGACGGTCATCCCGGCGATCGCCCTGTGCGAATCCCATAGGAGGAATTGCGCGTGCGGCAGGTACATCTGCGCGCTCGGCTCGGAATCGAGCCCGCCATGACGAACGTCATCGACCACTCCGATCACCGTCACCCAACCGGGACCCGCGCCGCCGCCGAGCTCGAAGCGCTGTCCGATCGGATTTTCACCCTGCCAGTAGCGATGCGCCATTGCCTGATTGATCACCACGACGCCGGGCGCACGCTCGTCATCGGTGGTCTCGATCGCGCGACCGCGCACCAGTCGCATCCCGAGCGCCTCGAAGTAGCCCGGTGTCACCACCAGCCAGTCCGCCTTCGGGGAGATGTCCCCTTCCGCCTCCGGCCGACCCTGGATGTGAAAGTTGAGATCACCCAGCGTGGTGGCGAGCGGAAGGCTGCTCACGGCACCCGAGGCGGTCACGCCGGGGAGCGCCGCGAGACGCTGCATGAGCTGCCCGTAGAAGCGTGTCACCTGCGCAGGAGTGGAATACTCGCGCGCGGGAAGCGTCACTCGGCTGGTGAGAATGTTCTCGGCCCGGAACCCCGGGTCCACGCTCTGCAGCTTCACGAAGCTGCGCGCCAGAAGGCCGGCACCGAAGAGAAGCACCAACGTGAGCGCCGTCTCGGCGACGACGAGCGCCCGCTGGCCGCGCTGCGAAGCGAGCCCCGCGCTGCGGCCGCGCCCGCCCTCTCTGATCATCGACTGCGCGTTCCCTCGCGTGGCGCGCAGTGCGGGGAGGATGCCGAACGCGAGGCCCGTGATCACGGATGTGCCGAGCGCAAAGAGGAGGACGCGAAGATCCAGCGACACGCCCTGGATGCGCGGGATGTCGCCCGGTTGCGCGAGCACCATCGCGTGAGCTCCCCAGTACGCGAGGAGAAGTCCGAGCGCACCACCGGTGACTCCCAGCAGGAGACTCTCCACGAGCAGCTGTCGAACGATACGGCCGCTGCCCGCGCCAAGCGCCGTGCGAACCGCGAGCTCCTGCCGCCTGGCGTCGGAGCGCGAGAGAAGAAGCCCGGCGACGTTGGCGCAGGCTGTCAGAAGGAGGAGGCTCACCGCGCCGAAGAGCACGAGCAACGCCGGCCTCACCGGTCCGAGCAGATCCTGGCGGAGCGGAACGACGGTCGCATCGAAGTGCATGTCGGCCGGATAGTCGTCCGGGAAGTCGCGCACGAAGTCCGCGGCAACCTTGCGAACGGATTGCTGCGCGAGCGCCATCGTCACGCCCGGGCGCAACCGCGCGACCGCATGCAGAAAGTGGCTGCCGCGGTTGGGGATGCTCGCCCGGTCGATTCCCAACGGGAGGAACAGCTCGCTCGGCGCGATGGCGCCGAAATCTTCGGGGAGTCGGAATTCGGGCGGCATGACGCCGATGACCTCGTACGACTCGCCGTTCAGCGTGATCCGTTGTCCGACGATCGACGGAGAGGCGGCGAAGCGGCGCCGCCAGAGCCCGTCGCTCAGCACGACCACGTGCGCCCCGGATGGCGTATCCTCTTCCGCCGTGAATGCGCGACCCAGTCCCGGCCGGATTCCCAGAGCGGGGAAGACGCCGACGGAGAGGTAGCTGGCATGCAGTCGCTCCGGAACATCGGCGCCCGTGAGATTCACGGCCTGCCCGGTAGCGTACACCCCGAAGGCGGAGAACGCAGTCGCTCGATCGTGGTAATCGAAGTACTCCGCCGGCGATATCGCCGCCTTCGGTGACCCACCGAAGCTGTTCCAGATGCGAACCACGGCATCCGGCTCCGCGTAGGGAAGGGGGCGGAGCAGCACGCTGTTGACAACGCTGAAGATCGCCGTGGTCGCGCCGATCCCGAGTGCCAGAGTGAATACAGCCGCGAAAAAGAATCCGGGGCTCCGCCGCAGCGAGCGCATCGCGTAGCGGAGATCCTGGAGTAGCGTGTCCACGGGCGTCCTCCTTGCCCTGGAGTGAACGCGAGCTCGCTACGCGCGATTCAGATTCGCGCGATGTGGCGCGCGGAGATCGTGTGGGAAAGCAGAAGGGGGAGGGGGGAGGCGCGGAAACAGGAAGTCAAAGAGGAGAAAGCGGTAGGCAGCAACGGCCCCGGAGGAGTAGCCAACGCTGGAGAGCCGCTACTGCTTCCCGCTTCCTGCTCCCTGCTTCCTGTTCAGCGCTTCTCCATCACTGCACTTCGAACCCGCTCTCCCTCAGCTGCTGCTCGTCGGCCTTCTCGCGGTTGCCGCGCTCCTCTTCCACGATGCGGCCGTCGAAGAGGTGGATGGAACGGTCGGCGTGCCGGGCGTAGCGTGGGTCGTGCGTGACCATGCAGATAGTGGCGCCCTGGCTGTGCAGCTCCTTGAGGAGCTCCATCACCGCCTCACCGTTCACCGAGTCGAGGTTACCCGTCGGCTCGTCGGCGAGGAGGATGAGCGGCTCGCCCGCTACGGCGCGCGCCACTGCGACGCGCTGCTGCTGACCGCCGGAGAGCTGCGCGGGGTAGTGCTTCACGCGGTGGCTCATCCCCACGCGCTCGAGCGCCTCGGTGACGCGCTTGCGGCGCTCGGAGGAGTCCATGCCGCGGTAGGTGAGCGGGAGCTCGACGTTCTCGTACACGGTGAGGTCGCCGATCAGGTTGAACGCCTGGAAGATGAAACCGATCTGGCGGTTGCGGACTCTCGCCCGCTGACTGGCGGTGAGCTTCGCCACCGGCTGCCCGTCGAGGAGGTACTCGCCATCGGTAGGCGTATCGAGGAGCCCGAGTATGGAGAGGAGCGTGGTCTTTCCGCATCCAGAGGGACCCGCGATCGCGAGGTACTCACCCGGCTTCACCTCGAGATGGACGCCGGCGAGCGCGTGGGTCTCCACCTCGTCCGTGAAGAACACCTTCTTGATGCCATCGAGGCGGATGAGCGCCTGCCCATTCCCGTTCCCGTTCGACAACGAAGTACCGGGAGCTGCGGAAGTATCGGCGTGAGATGTTGGCTGTGCGGGCATGGTCAGATCCGGGATCGGAGTGTGAAGGGAGGAGTGCGCTTGTCGTTCACTTGAGGCGGACGCGGTCCTGCGAGTCCCAGTTGGACATATCGGAGATGATCACGCGGTCGCCCACGTTGAGACCCTGCTCTACGACGATCGTATTCACCGATGCTTTGCCGAGCTTCACGTTCACGCGCGTCGCCTCCGAGCCGTCGGGCGAGAGCTTGAAGACTCCCACGGTGCTCTCGGCCTGACCGTATGCGGGGCGGCCCACGTACATCACATCCTTGAGGCGTTCGATCTCGACCGTGCCGTCGACGCTCAGGTCAGGACGAGCGCCCGGAGGAAGCTTCCCCTCGAGACCCACGTCCACGGTCACCGTGCCGTTCTGCACCGACGGGTCTACCCTGATTACGTGACCTGGCACGATCCCGTTTCGCGTGTCTATGGACGCTACCTGGCCGATCTGGATATCCTTCGCCTGCGTCTCGGGAATGCGTAGCACAGCCTTGAGCCGTCCAGGCTGCGCGACCTTGCAGAGAAGAGTCCCCGCCTGCACCCACTGACCCGGCTGCAGATCCATATCCTGTAGAACGCCCGTGGCACCCGCATGCACGTCCATGGACGCGACGCGCCTGCGCTGATATTGAGCGATGGCACGCAGCCGCTCGACCTGCTCCTTCTGCAGCTCGATCTGCTCGTCCACCGACTTGGACAACTCATCCAGCTTTTGGGTTTCCACCTTGAAGGTGGTTTCCGCCTCGGTGGCCTTGTCCTTCGCGTCGCCGACTTCCTGCGGCGACATGAGTCCCTTCTTGTCGAGCGCCAGCGCGACCTCTTCCTGACGCTTCGCCGTCTGATAGTTTGCGCGCGCCGTGGCGACCACCGCTTCCTGCGCCAGCTTCTGCGTCTGCAGGCTCAGCTTGAGCTGCACCAGCGCGGCCTGGGCCGCGTTGAGCTGCTGCTCCGCCGATAGCGCCTCGAGCTGGACGTCCGGGTTGGTCATCTCGAGGATGAGCGTATTGGGCTCCACCTTCGTCCCCGGCCTCACGTGGATCTGCTCCACCCGGCCGCCCGTGATCGCCGAGATGAACTGGATCTGCTCGGGGACCAGGGTGCCCGGTCCGCGAACCTGCACCACCATCTGCCCTTGCCGAACCGTGTCGATCCAGAGCGTCGCCCTGTCCACGGAAGGAGCGGCGGGCTCGAGCGTGCTCAGCGCCGCGGTGATCCCCACCACCGCGACGATGGCGATGGCGCCGATCACGTAGCGCTTCTTCTTGCCCTTTGGCTCACGCGGGATGTCCAAGCTGATCCTTCTCCTGTTCGTTCATTGGTAGGGGCACTATCGCCACTCGCCCTTCCTTTAAGGAAGTCCCATGCCGTCGGCGAATCGTCCATAACTTGTTGTTCTGCCTAGCCTTACACCGTCTCCCTTCCTCTCCCCCCTGCCCGCATCTGGGAATGCGCGTCCCGGAATCGGACAGGGGCATCGGGAGAAAGCAGACAGCAGAGAGCAGAAAGCAGTTAACCGCCTCGGGCGACAGGCGCCTCTCCCTACGGGCCATTCCTGTCTCCTGTTTCTTGGTGGCACCCGCGGCATGCCACCGACCTCCTGCCTACGGGGGTTTCCCTGCTTTCTGCTCTCTGCTTTCTGCTCTCTCCCCTCCCCCTTTCGCGCGCGGGGAAAAGCTGCAAGGTTAAGGATTGCGCGCCGGCCCGCTCCGCTCGCCTTTGCCGGCAATCTCAACGCTGCATACTGGATCCCACTCGTTGCACGAAGCGGTCGCGCCGGCTTGGCGCGCCGCTTGGTAAGGAGGCCCGATGATGCGTCTCGCGGTGACGGGAACGGACACGGGAGTCGGAAAGACCATTGTGGCGGCGGCGCTGCTCACGATGCTCCGCCGTGACGGGTTGCGGGTGGCCGCGATGAAGCCGGTCGATGCCGAAAGCATCTATGGAGATGAGACCAGCGACGTCGACCTGCTGCTCGCCGCCGCCGGCGGGGCGGATTGCCCCGAGGATGTGTGCCCGGCCACAGCACTGGATTCGCGCGCCCTGGCGACGCCCGCCCTGGAGCCGCGCTCGGGAAGCACCATCTCGCTCCTCGACGCCGCCTTCAGCCGCCTCGCCGCTGGACGTGATACTGTCATCGTGGAGGACCCGGGCGGACTCCTCGTACCGGTCGCTCCGGGGATGTCGTTCGACCGTCTCGCACGGCGATGGAATCTGGAGCTGCTCGTGGTGGCCGCTGACCGTCCGGGACTCGTGAGTCATCTACTTCTCGTAGCCCGGGCCGCGCGCGAGGCAGGCCTTCGTATCCGCGGCGTGGTCATCAACGAAGTCTACGCTGACCAGAGCGGAGAGCTCGACATCGCGACAACCGAAGCACTGGCCGACGCGCTCCCTGGAGTTCCCATTTTCCGCTTCCCGTTTCTCGCGAGGCCGCTCGATCCCGCGGCGCTCGCTTCCGCGGCGACAAGCGCTGGACTCGATGCTCTGCGCGCGCCGGTCATCTCGCTTCCCCAGCAGTCGCCACTGCTAGCAGCCGAGGGAGAGGAAGCACGCGCGTGATCGCTGGCCGAGCACTTCTGCTCCGCTCGGCGATCTTCGCGGCAGCACTCCTCGTGGCCCCGGGAGTGGGATCACCCGCGGCCGGACAGGATGCGGCCACTGCCGCGAGAAGTGGCAGTGGCGACCGCGTGCGAGTCTGCGCGGGAGGCGACGTCACGCTGGGCACCAACCTCGATACCACCTGGACGACGAAGATGTCCGAGTGGCTCAGGCGTCCGGTGCCCGCGCTTCCCAATCCCGATGCGGTGCTGCGCCCGCTGCGACCGCTCGTCAGCGACGCCGACATCGTGCTCGTGAATGTCGAAGGCGCGATCGGGAGCGGACCCGTGGAGGAGCCCAAGTGCGAGCCCGGTGCGCGAGGCTGCTTCGCGCTGCGTCAACCGCCGGCGGCGGCCGCCGCTCTTCGAAGGATATCGCCGCGCGGGCAGGTAGTGGGGAACCTCGCGAACAACCACGCGCGCGACGCGGGCGCGCGCGGCTTCGAGCGCACCGTGAAGCTGCTGGAGCGCGCGCGCGTGCACGTCACGGGCGTCGACACGCTGGCGACGCCGGTTGTCACGCGCGGCGGCGACACCGTCGCCTTCCTCGGCTTCAGCACTTCGACCGGTCCCGATCCGCGCGACATAGCTGCCGTGAGGCGTCACGTGGCGCGAGCGGCGGCGCGCTATCCGCTGCTAGTGGTGACGATGCATCTGGGCGCCGAGGGGCGGTCTGCTCAGCGCACGCGCGACACCATGGAGGTGTACTTCGAGGAGCGGCGTGGAAACCCCGTAGCCTTCGCCCACGCAGCCACAGATGCCGGGGCGAAGCTCGTGGTCGGTCACGGCCCCCACGTGGTGCGCGCCCTCGAGTGGCGCAACGAGTCGCTCATCGCCTACTCGCTCGGCAACCTCGTCACCTACGGCCCCTTCTCCCTCCGGGAGCCGCTCAATCGCGGGGCGATCCTCTGCACGGTCCTCGATACGAAACGCGGAGTGCTGCACGCTCACCTTCGTCCCACCAAGCAGCGCGCCCCCGGCCGCGTCAGCTCCGATCGGAGCAGCCGCGCCGTGATCCTCGCCGACTCCCTCGCGCGCCTGGATTTCCCTGACAGCGGTGCCGTGCTGCTTACGGAGGCGGTGGTGCGGAGGAGGGAGTGAGAAGAAAGGAGGAAGCAGGAAGCAGGAAGCAGGAACGGCAAGGGAACAGGAAACAGGAAGCAGGAAACAGGAACTGCACACCGACAGTCGTCATCCCCGCAAAAGCGGGGACCCATGTTCAGTCTGGCTAACATGGGTCCCCGCTTTTGCGGGGATGACGTTGCATTACGAGTCGTTCACTGCTTCCTGCTTCCTGCTTCCTGCTTCCCCTCTGCCCCCTCCGCCACATCCAACCTCCTCGCGCCACGCCAGGGCTTGATTCCCCGCGCCGGGGGGCGGAGGAGCTTCGTTTCGATAACCTTGCCGGCGGCGGTGCTGGCGTGGACCATCCGGCCATCGCCCACGTAGATGCCGATGTGGGTGATGGTCTTGCCGTTGCCGAAGGTGAGGAGGTCGCCGGGGAGGAGGCGCGAAGTGTCGGGCGGGATCGAATCGCCCACGTGCGCCTGGAGGCGCGCGGTGCGTGGGATATGGATATGGAGCGCGGAGGCAATGTACTGAACTAGGCCACTGCAGTCGAAGCCGCGCGAGGGCGACTCACCGCCGTAGACATAGCGCTTCCCGATCTGCGCGCGGGCGAGCGCGACGATCGAGTCGCGGAGCGAGCGGGCCGACGCGTTGAAGCTCGCGAAGGGGCGTGGGAGCTCGGAGTCGGCCTCGGCAACGGCGCCCTCCTCCTGTACGGGGGCGCGCTGCGCCGCGACGGTGCAGGGGAGGAGGGAGAGACCAGCGACGAGCGCTAGGCGCGACAGTGTTCTATGCACGAGGGGACGCTAACCGGCGGGGCGGGACGGAGTCAACATTGACTCCCCGGACGCGGCCAGCGTCACGCTTCGGACGTACAGACGATCCGCCGAGCGAGGAGAGCCCGAGCGGCGAGCTCACGCGGGCCGGTCGGGGTAGTCGTCGTACTCGCGGCGCTCGATCCGTGGGGCATCCGGCGGTAGCGGTTCGTCGGCATCGGCCAGCCGGCGGTCCACCATCACCTCGTCCGAGCGTACCGTGCGCTCGTCGCGCGAGAGATCTCTCGCATCCCGCTCCCGCGCGATTTCCTCGTCGGTGCGCACGACGGGCGGGGCAGGCGGCGCCGGAACGGGTGTGCGCGCCGTCGCCGCGAAGGCGTCGCTCTGCGGGGCGAGGAACGAGCTGTCTATGATCACGCGCTTCGTCTCGCGGTCGATCCAGGCGGCGCGGAGCGGCGCGATGGTCTGGTCGCCGGTGTCCCCGCGGTTGACGTCGAACATCACCACCTCGCCCATCGACGGGTCCACGAGGAGGTCGCCCACGCGTCCTACCTCCTGCCCGGTCGAGGTGAATACGCTCCACCCGCGGATGTCGGGCTCGCCTTTGCCCAGGCGATACCGCTTCGCTTCACGCAACGGCATCAGGTGGCGCGAGAGACGAGGGTCCGGGCCGGTGCCGGCTTGGTCGGTACTGCGAGGCTTCTCTCTGGCCATGGTGCACTCCTGAGGTAGCTCGTTCCATTTTTCGAGGCGACGATCGCTTCGGGGAGTGCCGCGGCAGCCAGCGCTCCAGCCCCCTTCCAGCCGTTCGACTGACCCGCCTATACAGCCGCTGGAAGCGTGCTGGGACTGCTCGCCGGCCGTGACTCCAGCGACGAAGGCGTGGTGTCATTCACACGTGCGGGTGTCGTGGTCGTCCGCCACGCTCCGCTCGCGAGGAACCAGACGATGACTGCGACAATGATCAGGGCGATGATGAGCCAGAGCCAGCCAAGCCCGCTCCGCCTCTGCTCGATGCGAATCTGCGCCATGTGACCTCCCGTCGCCGCCTGTTCTGGGTCGCTCCCCTGTAACTGCCGAGCGGATGGAAGAGTCGTGCCGCGCTCACCCGCCCCGCGCTCGGCCGGTTCGACCTTTCTCGGCTCGAGCGCCCTGCGCTAGCTTATCGCGAGAGGCGCCGCTGACCCTCACTTCGGGTTCGCGAACGCGGCCGGCCATCGGTGGAGGACGGTTCCATGCAAGGGTTGAAGGGTGAACGCGTGCTCATGCGCATCCACATCGGAGAGCGCGACAAGTACCGTGGGCGTCCACTGTACCAGGCAATCGTCGAATTGCTGCGCGAGCGCCATTACGCGGGCGCGACCGTGCTCCGCGCGATCATGGGGTTCGGGTCCAACTCGAAAATCCACACCGACCGGATAGAGACCCTCTCTCTCGACCTGCCGGTGATCGTCGAGTGCGTCGACACGGAAGAGAAGGTCGAGGCGATCCTTCCGGAGCTCGATGAGATGATTGGTGGCGGTTTGATCACGCTGGAGCGTGCGAAGGTCATCATGTATCGCCCGGACGTCCCGAAAGGGGAGCGCACCGGGAGCTGGCCGATAGATATCACGGGGAGCTGGAAGGCGAGGGAGCCCGGGGATGGTGGTGAGGCGGAAGGATAGTGTGTGGGCGGCACGAGCTCCCGGGCCGTTGACGCAGTCTCGGGCTGGTCGTAAGATTGAGTTAGAACCTGATTCGGCGATGGAGTTCGCCGTGAACCGCCACGGACAGGTGGCTGATGACTCCTACGTGATCCCGTCACGTGGGAGTTTATTGTGTCCAGCGATCACGAGCGCACCTTCGGACGTGTCAGGTCCGCCACGCCGCGTTCACCCTCGCACCATCCTCATCATCCATGATCTGGTACGTCGCACTCGGGAGCGCCCTCGGCGGCGTCGCGCGCTTCCTCCTCAGCAGCTTCCTGCAACAGAAGACGGGAACGGCGTTCCCGATCGGTACGCTCGTGGTGAACATTTCCGGGTCGCTTCTGCTCGGATTCCTGATGAGCTACGCGCTGTCTAGCGTCTCTGTCAGCCCGGAGGTGCGCGGGCTCCTGACGACAGGCTTCTGCGGGGGGTACACGACGTTTTCGACATTCACGTACGACACGATGATACTCCTCGAGGAAGGCCAGTTAGGTCGAGCGGCCGCGTACGTGCTCCTGAGTGTCGTCGTCTCTCTGATTGGCGCCTACCTCGGTATAACCGCCGCTCGCGAGTTGCTCGCGTTGCGCGAGCGGACCTAGCCGCTCTCCCACGCCGATGCGGGGGCTTGGAATGTTTCGTGCCTAGCGTGCAGCGCGTATGCAGGGTAGCAGTGACACCACCAGGGCACAGGCCATGGCGGTTCTCAACGACCGTTTCGGTCACGAGGACTTCCAGGAAGGCCAATGGGAATCGATGCGCGCGCCCCTCGGCGGGGAAGACACGCTCATCGTCATGCCGACCGGGAGCGGCAAGTCGCTCATCTACCAGCTTCCGGCGCTGATGCTGCCGGGGCTCACGGTGGTCGTGACGCCGCTCATCGCGCTCATGAAAGATCAGCAGGACAAGCTCAGCGCGCAGGGAGTCGAGGCGCTCGCCATGCACTCGCACCTCTCGAGTGCGGAGTCGCGTTGCATGCAGGAGCTGGTTGGTGAAGGAAAGGGCGAGATCCTCTATCTCACGCCGGAGCGGTTCAAGGACCGGGAGTTCTTCGAGCTCCTGCTCACGCGCTCGGTCTCGCTGTTCGTGGTGGACGAGGCGCATTGCGTGAGCCAGTGGGGACACGATTTCCGCCCCGACTACCTCGTGCTGGGCTCTGTCGCGAAGCGGCTCGGTCGGCCGCCGATCATGGCGCTCACCGCCACGGCCACCGAGGAGGTGCGCGCCGACATCATCAGACAGCTAGGTATGCGCGATCCGCGCGTCACGATCACCGGTTTCGAGCGCCCCAACCTCCGCTTCGAGGTCCGCCGCACGGTCAACGCCGAGGCGAAAGACGCGGAGGTGAGAAGGCATCTCACCGAGAGTGAGGGAAGCGGTATCGTGTACACGGCGACCGTGAAGGAGGCCGAGCGCCTGCACGGGCGCCTGCGAGGCGACTTCGCGGTGGCGCTCTACCACGGCAAGATGCCGGCGGCGCAGCGGAAGGAATCGCAGGATGCCTTCATGGCCGGCGAGCTCAAGGCGATGGTCGCCACCAACGCCTTCGGGCTCGGCATCGACAAGGCGGATATCCGCTTCGTGGTGCACTACAACTTCCCGGGGTCGATCGAGGCCTACTATCAGGAGGCGGGAAGGGCGGGGCGCGATGGGCTTCCCGCCGTGTGCACGATGTTGTACCGTGTGGAGGACCGCCGCATCCAGAGTTACTTCCTCGGCGGGAAGTATCCCGAGGTCCAGGAGGCGGCGCGAGTGGCGCTGGTTCTCGAGCGCTATCCGAGAAACACGAAGGTGCCGGTGGCCGAGCTCTCGGAGCGATCCGATGTATCGTTGCGAAAGACGCGCATCACGCTCATCCTCCTGAAGCGGCATGGGCTGGTGCGCGAGTACCGTGGCGGGAGCTGGGAGCGCCTCGCGGACGATCTCACGAAAGTGGATCTCAGCGAAGATCTGCACTCGTACGAGGAGAGGCGCGAGCGCGATCGCAGAAAGCTCGATGCGATCGTCGAGTACTGCCAGACCCTTCGTTGCAGGACGCGTTACATTCTCGAGTACTTCGGAGCGCAGCTCGATGCTGACTGGCGCTGCCAGCAGTGTGACAGCTGCGTGAACGGGAGGGGATGATCGAGTGAGGGCAACATGGGCTGTCGCGGCAGCGATGCTGCTGTTCGCGCCGGCGTCGTGGTCGCAGTCCAGTGCCGACAGCAGTGAGAAAGCGCATCTCGGGATCGACAGGATCGGCTCGTACCTGAGCTACACCTGGGTCGACGATGCGCACGGCGGTTGGGACCTCGGCGCCGAGCTGGATATCGGATCGGTGCTCGTTCCCGCGGCGCACGTTGTGGTCGGCGCGAACTATCTGCACGCCGAGGCCGACCGACCTGGCAGCATCGGCTCGGAGCTGGAGAGCTCCTTCCACGACTTCTCGCTCACCGCCGACCTGCGCCTCGCCCTCTTCCGTTGGCGTCGCCTCGAGCCCTTCGTTGGTGCCGGCGTCGGCGTCCACTTCCTCGGCAACGACATCGCCGGCGGCGATGCGCTCCGCGACCGCTACAGCGGCACGAAACTCGGCGCCCAGTTCTTCGGCGGTACCGCCATAGACCTCACCTCCGACCGTACCTGGTCCGGTTACCTCGAGCTCCGCCGCATGGAGGTCCCGGATGTTGGAAGGACGACGGTGAGGGTGGGGGCGTTTGTGAGAATCTGAGAGAGAAAGCAGAGAGCAGAGAGCAGAAAGCAGAAAGCAGTGAAAACCCTCCATAGCCGAGATCTCGAACAGGCCGACGGGGTCAGGTCTTCAATTTCGAGCCGTACGGGCCAGTGCCCGTACGGCTCGAAATTGAAGACCTGACCCCGTCGGCCCCGGAGGTTTTCACTGCTTTCTGCTCTCTGCTCTCTGCCTTTTTCTTCCCCCTACTCCCCCGACGGATACGTCTCGGGCGGCTCGCCGGTGACGTGGACGGGCATGTGGAGCGGGTCGAGGGCGTCGGTGTGGTCGAGGAAGATGAAGGAGTCGTAGCGGCGCGGGAGGAGCGTGGGGACGTAGTTGCCCCAGCGCTCGTGCGCGGGGTTATAGACGACGCCGATCGCGCGGTGTCCGCGCACCATGTCGAGACCGATGATGCCGCCGTCGTCGGAGCCGTCGAAGACGAGGAGGAAACGCGGAACGCCGGATCGGTGCATCACTCCCTCGTAGCTGTCGTCGCGCGCGTTGGGGACGCGCATCCGCTGCATGGGGAGTCCCCACTCCTCGGCGGCGATCACGGTGCCGTGGTAGCTG
The DNA here is from genome assembly GCA_035688075.1 of Gemmatimonadaceae bacterium. Lineage (GTDB taxonomy): Bacteria > Gemmatimonadota > Gemmatimonadetes > Gemmatimonadales > Gemmatimonadaceae > JADGGM01. The sequence continues at coordinate 32,939 of DASSNL010000104.1, read as the reverse complement.
CCGAATCCGACGAGCACCACGCCCTCGTTCCCATGGCGCTGGCGCACCAGCTGGCCCACGTTCACCATCCCCGCGCGCGCCATGTCGGTGAAGCGCGCGTCGCCCACGTGGGTGTTGTGCTCCCACACGATGGCCTTGGCGAGTGGGCCGTGGAAGGTCATCAGGCGCTCGAGCGTGTCCACCATGTGGTAGTCGCGCACGTTCCAGCTCCCAGGGCCACCGCGCACCATCGTGCGGTAATAGAGCTCCGCACCCTGCGCCACGAGCGCGTTCTGCTCGGCGTTGAAGTACGCCTCGCGATCATCGGCAGCGTACTCGGGCGCCTTGCGCCTGAGTGCCGAGAGGATGGACACCGCTTCGTCCTCGCACGAGGTGGGGACGAGCGCGGTGGCGCGTGCGTACTCCTGGACGTCACCGTAGTACGGTTCGAAGCACGAGTAGGCGCGCTTCGCGCCGCTCGCCGCCTCGGGATCGATCCCTTCGAGATAGCGCACCACCTCGGTCATCGACTCGTACAGCGAGTAAACGTCGAGTCCGTAGAAGCCCGCCTGCGCCTCCGACGGGCGCGGCTCGTTGTGCTCCCTGAGCCAGGTGGTGAAGTCCACCACCTCACGATTTGCCCACATCCAGGTGGGCCACCGGTCGAAGGCGTGCAGCACCTCGTACGCGTTGCTCCCCGAATCGGGGTAGCCCTTCACGAAGCGGTTGACGCGGTAGCAGTCGGGCCAGTCGCCCTCCACCGCCACGAACGAGAAGCCGCGCTCCGCTATCAGCCGCTTCGACAGCTCCGCTCGCCAGCGGTAGAAGTCGGATGTCCCGTGTGACGCCTCACCGATGAGCACGTACCTCGAGTCGCCAATCTGATCGAGCAGCGGATCGAGATCCGCCCCCGAGCGCAGCGCACTCGCACTCTCCCCTATCGCCGCCGCCAACACGTCGTCCTGATCCGCTCTCCTCTGTTTCCCGAATGCCATATCTGCCACATCCTGCCCGAGTATCGAGGGAGAGGATGTGCAAGAATTGGGGAGGTGGGGGAGAAAGAATGGGAGAAAGCAGAGAGCAGAGAGCAGGGAACTATCAGGGTTCAGAACTACAGGGTTCAGGGTTCAGTGACTACCTCGGAGTCGAGAGCCCGACCTTCGGGCAGTTCCTGAACCCTGAACCCTGAACCCTGAACCCTCACGGCCCTCACTGCTTTCTGCTCTCTGCTTTCTCCCCGCGGGTTCCTGCTGTGACAGGCAGTGCAGCGTACCCAATCCCCAGACGAGGTCTACGGCGTGGATGCCGGTGACTTCGTGGTCGGGGAAGAGGTCGGCGAGGGTGGAGAGGGCGACGCGGTCCTTCGGGTCGTTGAAGGTGGGGACGATTACCACGCCGTTGGCTATGTAGAAGTTGGCGTAGCTGGCGGGGAGGCGCTCGCCGTCCATGATCACGGGGCGAGGGAAGGGGAGCTTCACCACCCGGAGGCCGCCGGGGAAGGTGCGCGCGGCGAGCTCCAGGCGATGCAGGTTGTCGGCGGAGCGGGCATGGTTGTCGTCGGCGGGGTCCTCCTCGTAGGCGAGCACCACCGTGTGAGAGTCGGTGAAGCGGGCGATGTCGTCAATGTGGCCGTGCGTGTCGTCGCCCACGCAACCTTCGCCGAGCCAGATCGTGCGGTCCACGCCGAGGTAGCGCGCGAAGGCGCGTTCGTAGCCGGCGCGGTCGAGGCCGGGATTGCGAACCTGGACGTCGGAGAGGAGCCACTCCTCCGTCACCATGAGCGTGCCTGCGCCGTCAGTCTCGATGCCGCCTCCCTCGAGAACTAGCGGTGCCGCGTCGTCGGGACGCACGGCTTCTTCCAGCGGGAGGCCGCTGATCTCGGCTACCCGAGCTGGCACGAGCTGGTCGCGTGCGTGGTTGGGGTACTTGGCCCATCCGTTGAAGCGCCATTGCACCCAGTGCACGCGACCTTCGGGCGACACCACGGCCGTGGGGCCGGAGTCGCGCAGCCAGACACGGTCGGTCGCGACGTGGTGCAGTCCGACGCGCGAGAGATCCACGGCGTGGGAGCGCAGCAGCCGCAACGCCTCCTCACCCACCTCCTCGCTGTGGCACAGGATCTCGACGCGCTCGTGCCGGTGCAGTGCGCGCACGATCTCGGCGTACACCCACGGGATCGGCTCGAACTTTCCCGGCCAGTCGGGCGCGTGGTGTGGCCAGCCGATCCACGTCGCCGCGTGCGGTTCCCACTCGGCCGGCATCCGACGCTTCGATGCCGAAAGATCGATGCTCACCCGATGTAGCGGTTCAGGATCGGCGCGTACGCATCGATCCGTCGGTCGCGGAAGAAGGGCCAGTTGCGGCGCGTGTACTCGATGAGCCCTGGGTCGCAGCTGGCAGTGAGAATGGCCGGCTCGGATCGCGCTTCAGCGATGATTCGACCGAATGGATCGGCGATGAACGAATGGCCGAAGAACTCTATGCCGTCTGTCCCCGGCTCCGGCTCGAAGCCCACGCGATTCACCGCCGCGACGTAAACGCCGTTCGCTATCGCGTGCGCGCGCTGCGCGGTGCGCCACGCATCTGCCTGCGCCGCGCCCCACTCTTCCTTCTCCTTCGGGTGCCACCCGATGGCGGTGGGATAAAACAGTATCTCGGCGCCCATGAGGGCCGTGATGCGCGCGGCCTCGGGGTACCACTGGTCCCAGCAGATCAACACGCCGATGGTCGCGTAGCGCGTGCGGAAGACGCGGAAGCCGGAGGGCGGTTTCGACTCGTCGTGCTGGTAGATCTCACCCGGCGTGAAGTAGTACTTCTCGTGATAGAGCGGATCGTCGGGGATGTGCATCTTGCGGTAGGTGCCGAGTATCGATCCATCGGCGTCCACCACGGCGGCCGAATTGTGATAGAGTCCGGCCCCGCGCCGCTCGAAGATCGGCACGATGATCACCACCGCCAGCTCCGCCGCCAGGCGCTGCATCCGCTCCACCGTGGGACCGGGGATCGCTTCCGCGAGGTCGAAGCGCTCGGCGTCGGTCACCTTGCAGAAGTAGGGAGCGTTGAAGAGCTCCTGCAGGCAGATGATCTGCGCGCCGCGGCCGGCGGCCTCGCGGATGCCGCGCTCCGCGGCATCCACGGTTGCATCCGCGTTCTCGCTGACGGCTTGCTGGATCAGTCCGACGTTGAACGGCGTAGCGGGCATGACGGGCTCCTCGGTACGAGCGTGAGGCGGCGCGGCAGGAGTCGGGCCGCGCCGGATTGAACGTTCAAGATAGCCGCGTCAGCACGCTCGCACGAATCACACCTCCAGCCGGTCGCCCGGGCGTGCTACCACGGCGTAGAGCGCAGGCATGAGGAAGACACTGATGAGGAGTCGCGAGAACATCCCGCCCACGATCACCAGCGCGAAGGGGCGCTGCGAGTCCGAGCCAACGCCGTGCGCTAGCGCGGCGGGGAGAAGCCCGAACGCCGCCACGAGCGCGGTCATCATGATCGGCCGCAGCCGCAGCAACGCGGCTTCGCGTGTGGCCTCCATGATGCTTACTCCCCCCTGCCGTAGCTCGTTGGCGTACGAGATGTAGACGACCGCCGTCTGCACCGAGACACCGAAGAGTGCGAGGAACCCAATCCCAGAGCTGACCGAGAAGGGCGTCCCCGTCACCAGGAGTGCCACGAGCCCGCCCACTGGCGCCGACAGCACCACACCGATGACCGTTATCAGCGGGAACTTGAAGTTGCTGTACAACGCGAAGAGAAGGAGAAAGATCAGCAGCACCGTGAGCGGGAGGATGACCCGCAGCTGCTGCCGCGACGCTGTGTACTCCTTGTACTCGCCGCCCCACTCCACACGGTAGCCCGAGGGAACGGGCACCGCTGCCGCTACAGCCCGCTGAGCGTCGTGCACCGCGCCCGCCAGGTCGCGTCCCTCCACCGAAAATTGCACTCCGATGAAACGCGAGTTGTCCTGACGGTATATGAACGACGCCCCGCTCGAGACCTGGATGTCCGCCAGATCCTTCAGCGGCACCTGCTGGCCGTCCGGAGTGGCGACGGGGATGTCGCCGATCCGCTCTGGCGTCTGGCGGAACTGCGGCTGCAGGCGCACCACGAGATCGTAGAGCCGCTCCCCTTGCGCTACTTCCGTGACAGCCGCCCCGCCTACGGCCGCTTCGATCAGACCGTTCACGTCGGCCACGTTCACGCCGTAGCGCGCGATCTTTGCGCGATCGGGGGTGATCGTGAGCGCCGGCTGGCCGAGCTCCTGCACGACGGTGACATGGGTGATCCCGGGTACCTGCTCGAGCACCTTCTTGATCTCCACCCCGCTCTTCTCGAGAACGTGCAGATCGCTCCCGAACACCTGCACCGCGAGGGCGCTCTTGAGACCGGTCTCCGCCTCGTCCACGGCGTCTTCGGCAGGCTGCGTGTAGTTGAAGATGATCCCGGGGAAGATCTTCAGTCTCTCGTTGATGGCTTCGATCAGCTGCGCCTTGTCGTGGATCTTCCCCTCCCACTGGTCGTAAGGCTTGAGTCCCACGTAGAACTCGGCGTTGAAGAAGCCGGTGGCGTCGGTGCCGTCGTCGGGGCGGCCGTGCTCGGAGCCTACTACTGTAACCTCAGGGAAGGACTTCAGGATGGAGCGGATCTGCGGCACTATTTTCGACGACTCGTCGAATGAGATGGTGTACGGCATCGTCGCTCGCACCCAGAGCGCGCCCTCGTCCAGGTGCGGCATGAACTCCGCACCGATGAACGGGATGAACAGCAGCGACACTACGAACACCGCTGTCGAGCCGAATATCGTGGCCCAGGGGTGCGCCAGCACGGCATCGAGCCCCCGGCGGTAGACTCCCTTGATCCACTCGAAGGCCGCGTTCCGCCGCTCTTTCACCCCACTCTTGTAAAGCCACGACGCGAGCACGGGGATGAGCGTGAGCGTGACGAGCAGCGATCCGACGAGCGCGAAAATCGTGGTGTCGGCCATCGGGCGAAATAGCCGCCCCGATGGACCTGAGAGTACGTAGATGGGGAGGAAGCCTGCGATGATCACCGCCACCGCGTAGAAGATCGGCCGGTCCACTTCGGCGGCGGCCCGCACGATGACCTCGCGCAGCCGATACGATGTTCCGTGTCGCAGCGCGAGTTGGCGATAGATGTTCTCCACCATCACCACCGCGCCATCCACCAGGATGCCGAAGTCGATGGCACCTATCGATAGCAGGTTCGCCGGTATGTCGCGTATGTCGAGGACGACGAAGGCGAAGAGAAGCGAGAGCGGGATCGTGGCAGCCACGATCATGCCGGAGCGGAAGTCGTAGAGGAAGAAGATCAGAACGACCACCACCAGCACGATCCCGCGCAGGAGGTTGTCCTCCACGGTGTGCGTGGTGAGCGCAACGAGATCGCTCCGGTCGTAGTAGGGGTGGATCTTCACGTCCTTCGGTAGCACCGAGTCGTTCAGCGCGCGCGTCTTCGCCTCCACTCCCTGCAGCACCGTCTGAGCCTGTTCGCCGGTCCGCATCATGATCACGCCCTCGACGGCGTCGTTCGTGCTGTCGAAGCCGAACTGTCCGAGCCGGGGTGCGTGGCCGATAACTACCTGTCCGACATCCTTCACCAGGATTGGAGTACCGTCGTGTACCGCGACCACGATGTTGCCGATGTCTTCCACGTCGTGCACGCGCCCCAGCCCGCGCACGTAGTAGAACTGGCCGCCCTCGGAATAGAAGCCGCCGCCGGCGTTGCCATTGTTGGCGCCGAGCGCGTTCCCGACGTCGGCCACCGTCAGCCCCGAGCCGGCGAGCCGCGTGGGATCGAGGAGTACCTGGTACTGCATCGTCTCTCCCCCGAGCGGAGAGTCCTCGGCCACTCCGGGTACCGACTTGTACGCTTTGGTGATGACCCAGTCGTTGATGTTCTTGAGCTCCATCGGCGACCGGTCGGGGCTCTGCAGAACGTAGCGATAGACCAGACCGGAGGGCGATGAGAGCGGGCCCACCGACGGCGAGACGCCATCCGGTACCTCCACGTCGGGGAGCCGCTCGAAGACCTGCTGGCGCGCAAAGTAGAGGTCCGTGCCGTCGTCGAAGGTGAGGCTCACATCAGACAGGCCGTAGAGCGACACCGATCGCACCACGTGCAGGTTCGGGAGGCCGTTCATCTCGACCTCTACCGGCACGGTGATGAGCCGTTCGACTTCCTCGGATGCGTGACCCGGCCATTGCGTGATCACCTCCACGATCGGCGGCGAGAGATCGGGGTACGCGTCCACGGGAAGTCTCGTGAAGCTCCAGATTCCCGCGGCTACCAGCATGATGGCCAGAAGCACAACGAGAAATCGCTGCGTGATGGATGTCGCTACGATGCGATTGATCAGCGACGGGCGGCGCTCCGCGGGCGCCGCCATGTATTCCGGCTGTTCGTCGAGCCGCGGCGGGATGTCGGTGGTGCTCATTGGCTCTGCGCGAATTGCAGGAAGAGACCGCCCCGCGAGATGACGCGGTCGCCGGGGCGCAGCCCATTGCTTACCTCGTAACGCTCATCTATCCGTGAGCCCAGATCCACGGCGCGTCGCTCGTAGCGGCCGGCCGAGTCCTGGATGAAGACGAAGGGACGATTGTCCTCATCGCGCAGCACCGCGGAGACGGGTACGAGGAGGCCGCTGCTTTGATCGCGCGAACGGATGCCCACGTTCACGTACATGTCCTTCTTGAGCAGGCCGCCGCGGTTGGGCACCACAATTCGGACTGCGGTTGCCTTGGTGCTCGGATCCACGAAGGCGGCGACGTTGTCCACCTTTCCGGAAATGGGCTCACGCGATGCGTTGGTGATGACTGTGGCCACATCGCCCACGTGCACCGAGGAAAGGTCAGACTCGAACACGTTGGCCATCACCCACATTGCCGACATGTCGGCCACGGTGAAGCAGGGGGTCGAGCCAGCCTCGAGGAGCTGTCCCGGCGTGATGGCGCGCTCCACGAGCGTCCCCTCTATCGGAGAGCGAATCACTCCGCGCACTACCTCGGCGGCATGACCTGCTTGCAGCTCTTTCAGTGTAGAATCGTCCACTCCGAGCGCCTGGAGCCGCTGGAGCGCGGCGTCGCGATCCGCGGCGGCGGAGATGGCGTCGGTCTGTGCCTGCTCGAGGTCACGCCGCGCGATCGCGTCGTTCTTGAAGAGCTGTGCGTCGAGATCGGCGACGCGCTGTGCGTTCACCGCGGTAGCACGCGCCTTCCGGTAGTCGGCCACCGCTTCGGCGAAGTCGGGCGACGACACGTAGGCAAGCGCCTGTCCCCTGTGCACGCGCACACCCGGTTGCACGAGGATCCGCGTCACAGGGCCCGAGATCGGTGCGAGGATCTGCGTGGACTGGTCGCCGTCGTAAGCCACCGTGCCGGTGGTCTCGACGACTCGATGAAAGGACGACGGGGCGACCGCCACGACGCCTATGCGCTCGCGCTGTTCGGCGGGGAGTACCAGCGAGGAGTCTTTCCTGCCCGAGTCGGCGCGGGCGGTCACCGAATCGGCGTCGGCCTTGGAGCCGCAACCAGCGCCCGACGCGACCGTGATGCCAACCGCGAGGGCGGTCAATGTCTTGTTGATGGTTCTCATGGCTCTCGGATGGTGGAGGTCGAGTCGAGCGGTGCACCCACGGCCAGCTCGAGCTGGGCGCGGGCGTCGTTGGAAGCACCGAGCGCATCGGTGTACTGGCTCTCGACGTCGAGCAGGGTGCGTTGGGCGTCCAGTACCTCGAGGGCGGAGGAGCCGCCCAGGCCGTAGCTGGTGGAGGCGATTCGATAGGCCTCGCGAGCTTCAGGGAGGAGCTCGTCGCGCAGGTAGGCCACCTGCCGCAGAGAAGTGCTGGCAGCCGCGTGCGCCGCCTGGACCTCCTGAGCCACCTGGGCAGCGAGATCCCGGCTGCTAGCCTGCAACTCGAGTTCGTGGTGTCTCGCCTCCGCGACCTCGCCCTTGTGATGCTGCCAGAAGAAGAGCGGAATGCCGAAGCCGATCTCGGTAGTGTATGGGGCGTCCACCCCATCGGCGAAATCCTTGGTCAACGAGACGCTGACGTCGGGTAGCCAGTACTGGCGCGCGAGCGAAGCCGTCGCACTCGCGCCGCGCCGCGCCGCCTCCATGCCGCGTATCTCCGGGCGAGCCTCGAGGGCGCGCCGCTCGAGCAGATCGAGCGCCGGGATCGGCTCGGGGGCGGCCAGAGTGTCGGACAGCTCCAGCGGCGCGCCGAGGACGCGCCCGATGAGTCGATTCAGCGCGGCGCGCGCGTTGGCCACATCGCGCTCGTTCGCGATGAGGTCGTTCTCCGCGCGCGAGACTTCCACTTTCGCCTTCACCACATCTATCCCGGCCGCGCTGCCAGCGTTGTAGCGCGCCTGCGTCTTCTGGAGGAAGTCCTCGGCGAGCTGCTTCGCCTCGCGGAGATTCTCACCGTGCCGGCGCGCAACCAGCAGTGCGTCGTAGCTCTGGATGGTCTCGGAAGCGATCTCCTGGCGCGACTGCGCATAGGAGAAGCGAGCGGCATCGACGTCGCTTCCGGCGGCTTTGCCGGCCTGGTACAGCTTGGTGGGGAAGGGGATCGTGACGCCGAGTCCGAGCTCCTTCGTCCCGGCCGCGCCGTGTGTGAAGGGGCGGTTCTCGGTGTCCATGCTGAGTCCGAGCTCCGGATCCGGGAGAGCGGTGGCCTCCGATACGCGGGCGCGCGCCTGGGCTATCTGTTCGCGAGCCGCGCGGAGCTGTGGATTGCGTGCGAGGGCGCTGTCCACCGCTTCGCTTCGGGACAGAGCCAGCACCCCCGCGAGGTCGGGGGGCGCGCTCGGGGATCTTGGTCCGGTGGGAAGCTGCTGGCCGCGGGCGGATGCGCCCCACGACAGCAGCAATGCGACTGTGAGCACGTGCGCGTACATGAACCCCCTCTGACCATTCCGTTGGCGGTGAGCCGCGCCGCGGATGCTCGATGTCGAGAGTCGGTGCGCAGTCCTCTCTGTGGATGCCACCAAGGACGCGCCTCGCTCCCGCCGGCCTGTGCGGTGGATGCGACGCGGAGGAGCCGGGTGTGCGGGTTGCACACCCCGGGAACGCTGTCGGTGAGGTACCTACCGAAGCGTTATGGAGGGGGTGGGTGGTGCTCGGGAGTGTCGCTCGTCCAGCCGACTGGCGCTGGCGATGTGCAACGCCGGAGGCGGATTGATCGGCCGCTTCTCGGCGAGGACCTCGCCCTTGTTCGGCGCGACCTGCGGAAGGCCCGTGAGCTGGAGCGCGATGCAGGCCGCGCAGTCGGCGGGATTGTGCGAGTGATGCTGATGGGTGCCGCCGCTCTCGACGTGAGCGGGCGCGCTCCGCGACGCTCGTGCCTCGGCCGCCGGCGCCAGAAGCGTGGCCACGCCCTGGGCCGCCAACGCGAGGAAGGCGGCCAGGACGAGCACACGCGAACGTGGACGGCGGAATTTGCGGAGCACGCCGGGCATTATCGGAAGCTAGTGAACGAGAACAACGTTGTCACGACCCGCCAGCGGGAATGAACATCCCGCAGTGAGTTACGCACGATACCCGAAAAGCGTTCGGAAGGAGCGAGCGGGCCGGGCGCAGCGACCCGGGAAATATATGTACTCCCATGGATTTCGCCTTGTGCTCCGCGTGCACAGCGGCAATGATCCGTTGTATCGACCCTGATGCACACCGAGCGGTGGCCGTGGATGCTTCGACCGGCATCCGGACGCGCCGCTGGCACAACGAGGAGACCATGGCAGATACTGGCGCAGTCATCCATCGCGAAGCCGCAGACGACCATCGCCTCCGACGCGACATCGGAATCGTCGGACTCCTCTTCACGGCGGTAGGATCGATAATAGGATCGGGCTGGCTCTTCGGCGCGCTCAGCGCGGCGCAGATCGCCGGCCCGGCTTCGGTAATAGCGTGGGCGATCGGCGGAGTCATGATCATCCTGATCGGGCTCTGCTACGCGGAGCTCGGGACCATGTTTCCCGTGTCCGGAGGCGTGGTGCGGTTCCCGCACTACGCCTTCGGCTCTTTCGCGAGCTACACGCTCGGGTGGATCACCTGGCTGGCGGTGGCGTCCACGACGTCGATCGAGGTCGAGGCGGCGCTGCAGTACGCCACCAACTACCTCCCCTGGCTGCAGCGACTCGATCAGGGGGTGCCGGTGCTCACCGGCGCTGGCTTCGCGGTGGCGGCCGGCCTGCTCGCTCTCTTCAGTCTGATCAACGTGGTGGGGATCCGCTGGTTCGCGCGGCTCAACAACGCGATGGTCTGGTGGAAGCTGGCGATCATCGTCGTGGTGATCGTCTCGTTCATCTTGACGGTCTTCCACGGCGTGAATTTCAGTCACGAGCTGGCCGGTGGGTTCATGCCTTTCGGGTGGACCGGGGTCTTCTCGTCGATAGCCACCGCGGGAATCGTCTTCTCCTATCTGGGGTTCAGGCAGGGAGTGGAGCTGGCGGGCGAGACGCGCAACCCGCAGCGCAACGTGCCGATCGCGATCATCGGCTCGGTGCTCATCACTGGCGTCCTGTACATCGCGTTGCAGACCGCCTTCATCGGCGCGCTGCCGGACGAGGCGCTACGTAACGGATGGGCGAACATCGGCACGAGCTTCACGAGCGGAGTCTCGAACGTGGCCGCCACCTACGGTCCGCTGGCTGCATTGGCCAGCGTGATGGGGTTGAGCTGGCTCGCGATCCTGCTCTACATCGACGCCTTCATCTCGCCGGCAGACACGGGACTCATCTACACGACTGTGACCGCTCGCATCTCCTATGCGATGGGCCGCAATGGAAACGCGCCACGGGCGCTGGCCAAGGTGAGCGATCGCGGTGTGCCGTGGGTGAGCGTGATCGTCACCTTCGTGGTCGGGCTGATCTTCTTCCTCCCCTTCCCGGGGTGGCAGAAGCTGGTCGGCTTCGTGACTTCGGCCACGGTGCTCTCTTTCGGCTCGGGTCCGCTGGCCCTGGTTGCGATGCGCCGCCAGATCCCGCGTCAGGCGCGACCCTTCCGTCTTCCGGCCGCCACGCTGATCGCCTACCTCGCCTTCCTCTCCTCCAACCTGATCGTGTACTGGTCCGGCTGGGCCACCGACTGGAAGCTCTTCATCGCGGTGCTGATCGGCTACATCGTGCTAGTTCTCCACGAGGCACGCAACCGCGAGACCACTCCTCCGCTCGAGTTCCGCTCGGGGAGCTGGGTAGTGGCGTGGCTGGCCGGCCTCGCGCTCATCAGCTGGCTCGGCGACTACCCGGCCCTCTCGGCGCACGCCGGCAACCTCGGCATCCTCGGTTTCGGCTGGGCGATCGTGGTGGTGGCGGTCTTCTCCGCCCTGATCATGTGGCTCGCCACCTCGCAACGCCTCCCCGCCGAGCGCGTGCTAGATCATCTGAAGGAGCCGGTGCCGGAGGCGGAGGTGGTGTCGGCGGCGTGACCGCGAGGGTTCAGAACTACGGGGTTCAGGGTTCAGGGACTGCCAACTGCAGGAGACAGGAAACAGGGAACAGGAAACAGGTATCGACTCGTGGGGGAGAGCCCTCACCCCCGAGGCAGTTCCCTGTTTCCTGTTTCCTGTCTCCTTGTACCTGTAGTACCTGAACCCTGAACCCTGCCTCCTGAACCCTGCTTCTACTTCCTCCCAACCGCCCCCGCCGCCCCGGCGCGCCGCGGGTCTGCGCCTGCCGTTACCGTGGAGTCGCCTATGGTGACGGCGGAGGCGTAGCCCATGCGGAGCTCGCCGGGGAGGGAGATGAAGTGGAGGCGATGGCCGAGCGTTTCCAGGTCGCGCTTCACGCGCGGGGCGAAGCCGTCCTCGAGCTCGATCACGAAGTCGCGGCTGGTACGGGTGCGCTCGCGCGTGAGGAGGAAGCGAGGGAGCTCGATGGCATGCTGAACGTCGAGCTTCTGGTCGAGGACTCCACTTACGATGGTGTAGACGGCGGAGGTGATCCACGAGTTGCCGGCCGCGCCGACGGCGAGAACGGGGCGGAGCTTCGAGCCAGCACCTCGGAATACGATGGTGGGTGCGATCGTGCTGCCGTTGCGGGCGTACGGCGCGCGGCTGCCGAAGGCATCGGCGTCGCTGGAGTACGACGTGAGCTTGTCGTTGTAGAGGAAGCCGAGACCCGGGGTGACGTAGAAGCTGCCGCCCCAGGTACCGAGCGTCTGCGTCACCGCTACGACATTGCCATCGGCATCGGCCACGGTGAACGCGGTCGTGCCGGTGCGATGGCGGTGCACAGGCTCGGAGCTCTCGCTCGAGTCCGCGCCCGTTGCACTCTGGTCGGCGCGACTCTCGTCCCGCCGCGATCGGGAGCACTTCGGCGTTGTTCCCTCGAGCTCCTCGGCACTCAGCGCGCGTCGCGGGTCGAAGCAGCGCCACCGAGCACGTGCGCTGTCCGGACTCGTGTACGCGGTGATGTTCACCGGCCAGAGACCGGGATCCGCTATGCGGCCGCGTGACGACGGGACGAGCTTCCACGCCTCGATCATCGCGTGCAGCGTGGCAGCGTCCTCGGTGTACGACGGGATCTTCGGCAGCTGCTCGAGCATCTTCAGTTGTGCGACGAGCGTGGCGCCGCCGGAGACCGGGGGCGCGCTCGAGAAGATCGTGTAGCCGCGGTAGCTCCCTGTCACCGGATCGCGCTCGGCCGCATAGTAGCGTGCGAGGTCGCTCACGCGCATCGCGTTGCCGTGACCGCGAAGATCCGTCACCATCCGCCTGCCGACGGCGCCGCGGTAGAGTGCCGCTGCACCACTGTCGGCGATCTGGGTGAGCGCCCAGGCAAGGTCGGGGTTGCGCAAGGTGTCACCCGCATGGAGCGGCTCGCCGTTGCGGAAGAAGAGCTCCCTGCTCCCCTCGTACTTCAGGAAGTGCTCGCGCTCGGTGGCGAGCGTCGTGGCGAGGCCGTCGCTCACGACGTAACCCTCCTTCGCCGCGCGGATCGCCGGCGCAAGGATGTCGGACCACGAAACCTCGTGGCTCCCGTACTCCTTCCACGCCCTGTACATGCCGGCCACTGTGCCAGGGACGTTTGGAAGCACTGGACCGTCGTCGGGGTAGCCGCCGTTCGCGAGGATAGCGCTCTCGTTGGTGAGCACGTCCTGAGGCAGGCGCGTCATGAACTCGATGAGCGTGGGGCGCGGCATCGAGTCCAGCCGAATGAGCATCTGGCCGTAGCCGCCGATCCCGCTGGCGTCGGGCTCCACCACGCCGAGCGCAAACGACACGGCGATGGCAGCGTCCACCACATTGCCGCCCTTGCGCAGGATTTCGAGACCGGCGTCGGTAGCCACCGGGTTCGCGCTCGACACGGCGGCGCGTCCCGTGGCCGGCGCACGCAGCGGGGGACGTCGGAGCAGCATCTCGTGCACCACGCTCGCCAGCTCGTCATCTGATTTGGCGGCGAGTGCGCGCGATCGGAAGTCATCGCGGAGCGCTTCCCACTTCGCGCGGCGCGTGGATGCATCGGGTGTGGAGTAGTAGAGCCGGGCGGTTCGCTCCCATGCCGCGTTGAAGCGAGCCGCATTCCTCTCTCGACGGTTCACATCGAGAGCCAGCGACGCCGCACGCCCGCTGGCGGGCGCCGCGGGCGCCGGCACGAACCAGAGCGCGCCGGAGCCCTCGAGGACGGCACTCGCGGCGCGATCGCCCAGGCGATCGGGGTCGCCGTTGTACGCCGGCGGCGGAGGTGGAAGCTCCACCAGAGCCAGAGTGCGGCCATCGGGGGACCACGCCGGTGCCGCGCGCCGCGCGCTGACGAGGTTCACGTAATCACCATCGGTCGTCGTCACCCACACGCCCGGCGACCCACTCCGGCCGCCGAATGCGATGCGACTGCCATCTGGCGACCAGGAGGGATGCTCACTGGCGCGATCGCTCACTATCGTGCGGCTCGAGTCGCCGGTGATCGAGACGACTCGAAGCGTCCGCCCGCTCTCGGTGACATTGACGAAAGCGATCCACTTGCCATCGGGAGAGAACGCGGGCCACCGCTCCGAGCCCGACTTCGCCTTCGTGAGGCGCCGCTCGCGTCCATCCGCGGAGCGGATGTAGATCCGAGCCGTCGGACCACGGCCGCGGACGAAGGCGAGCGTGCCATCCTTCGCGAGCGCCGGGCTGCTCTCCGGTTCATCCGCGCTCGTGATCCGCTCGGGAGTGCTCGTCGCGCCGTCGCGGGCCGCCCCACTATCTGTGGCACCGAGTCGCACGCGATAGAGCCGCGAATCGCCATTGTGATTGGATGCGAACACGAGCGATCTGCCATCCTCGCTCCATGCCGGTTCTCGATCCCATGCGTCACCGCTGGTGACGCGCATCCATCTCGTGGTGTCGCCGGCCGCGCGCTGCGCCCAGATGTCGCCGTCGATCGCCAGCGCGAGCCGGCCATCCGGAGCGTATACGGCATCCTGAACACCGGCGGCAGGCGTGGCCGCTCCTGTAGACGTCTGCAGGACGAGCAGCAGTGTGACAAGCGGGATCATCGAGTAACGAGCTCCTTGAGGTCTCGCGCCCAGTATAGTTTGCGAGCGGCGTTCCCGCACCGGCCAGCCCCGGCCGCACTCCCGGCTGGCCGCATCTTCGACAATCCGATTCTCAGCACGAGCCCAGGAGCACCGCATGCCCGGTCGCAACTTTCTTTTCGTTCCCGGTCCATCCAACACTCCCGACAGGATCCAGCGCGCCATGCATCGCGCGACGGACGATCACCGGTCGTCGTCGTTCCCCGAGCTCACGCGCGCCATCCTCCCGAGACTGAAAGAGGTGTTCGGCACCACGAGCGCACAGACCTTCGTTTTTCCGGCTACTGGAAGCGGGATGTGGGAGGCGGCGCTGGTGAACACGCTCTCCACCGGCGACAGGCTACTCGCCGTTCGCGGTGGTCAGTTCGGCCACCTCTTCATAGACAGCGCGCGCCGACTCGGCTATCGCGTGGATGTCATCGAGACCGACTGGGGTGCGGCCGTTCCGCCGGATCGAATCGAGGAGGCGCTGAACGCCGACTCGGCGCACGAGATCAAGGGCGTGCTGGTGGTGCACAACGAGACGTCGACCGGTGTCACCAGCGACATTGCCGCCGTGCGCCGCGCCATCGATGCGGCCAATCACCCCGCGCTCCTGTACGTGGACGGCGTGAGCTCCGTTGCGAGCCTCGAGTTCCGCATGGATGACTGGGGCGTGGACCTCGCGATCGCGGGGTCGCAGAAGGGCTTCATGCTCCCCGCCGGACTCGGCATCCTCGCCGTAAGTCCGAAGGCGCTCGCTGCGCGCGAGAACGCGCACTCTCCGCGCGCATTCTTCGACCTGGGCCCAATGATGCAGCAGAACGCGCAGGGCTAC
This sequence comes from Gemmatimonadaceae bacterium, assembly GCA_035688075.1. Lineage (GTDB taxonomy): Bacteria > Gemmatimonadota > Gemmatimonadetes > Gemmatimonadales > Gemmatimonadaceae > JADGGM01. The sequence goes on along the minus strand of DASSNL010000104.1, from coordinate 17,608 downwards.
TTCCCCTACACGCCGGCCGTCACTCTCCTCTACGGCCTCCGCGAAGCGCTCGACATGCTCCTCGAGGAAGGACTCGAGAACGTGTACGCCCGCCACAACCGACTGGCCGGCGCCTGCCGCGCGGCTGTGGAGGCGTGGGGTCTCTCGCTCTGTGCCACCGATCCCGCCGCCTACTCCGACACGGTCAGCACCGTGATGACCCCCTCTGCCACGAACTCCAGCACCATCATCGACACCGCGTACCGCCACTACAACCTCTCCCTCGGCGCCGGCCTCGGTCAGCTCGGCGGCAGAGCCTTCCGCATCGGCCACCTCGGCGACCTCAATGAGCTCATGCTCCTCGGCGCCCTCACCGGCGTCGAGATGACACTGAAGCGGGCAGGCGTAGATGTAGAACTGGGCAGCGGTGTAGCCGCTGCCCAGCGGGAGCTGATGTAGGGGAGGGAGGGGGAGAGAGCGGAAAGCAGGGGCGGCAAGGAAGCAGAAAGCAGAAAGCAGAAAGCAGTGAACGGCCTCGGGGTTGAGGGCCCTATCCCCCACGAGCCGCCCACTGCTTTCTGCTTTCTGCTTTCTGCTATCTGCTTCCTTTTACTCTCCTCAGTACCCCGGGTTCTGCGTCAGACCCGGAGCCACGGTTCTCTCGCGGGCGGGGATGGGGTAGAGGGTCTGGTACGCCTGCGCCGGTGGGAGCCCGAGTACGCTCACGGCCTGGCCCGTGCGAACCAGGTCGGGCCAGCGGTCACCCTCGAAGGCGAGCTCCACGCGGCGCTCGTGCCAGATCGCCTGCAGAACGTCGTCCTTCGTGGATACGTCGGTCCCGAAGACGTGCGCATCGAGGCCGGCGCGAAGGCGAAGCTTGTTGTACTCATCCACGGCCTCCTCGAGCTTGTCCTGCTGAGCCAGCGCCTCTGCCTTGATCAGGATAACCTCGCCGAGGCGGATGACGTGCAGATCTTCGGCACCAACGGTGGTCGGGAACTTCGTGCCCTCGTAGTAGCCGTCATCCTCGCGCACCGACCAGTCGCGGCGGGCGTCGCCGTCCTCGTACGCCTCGTAGATGCTCTGGGTCGGATCCACTTCGTTACGGCCGTCCCAGAGGTAGTAGTAGCCCACCTCGTTGTAGTCGACCGCGGTGAAGCTGAGGCGGAAGATGTCCTCCGGAGTGTCGGACCCTTCGGAGGAGAAGAGCGATGAGTAGGGAGCTGCGAGCGTGTAGCCCATATCGTACACGCTGTCGGCGTTGGCCACCGCTCCGGCCCAATCGCCCATGTACAGATCCACGCGGGCGCGCAGGGCGCGTACGGCGCCGAGCGACGCCTGTCGGGTCTGACTATCCTCGGTCATCAAGTTGCTGGCCTGATCGAGGTCGCTCAGGATCTGCTGGTACACCTGTGCGGCCGGCGTCCGCGTGTACGCGGCTGCTTCCTCGGGGCTCTCGGCCGGCTTCAGCGGCATCGGAACGTCGCCCCACAGCTTCACGAGGTTGTGGTAGTTGAGCGCGCGCAGAAAATATGCCTCGCCGAGGATCTCGTTGCGCTCGTCCTCGTCGATCTCCGTCACCTCGGGGAGTTGCTGGATTATGGCGTTGTCGCGCGCGACCGCTTCGTAGATCGCCTGCCAGAGGCCGGTGATCGCCGAGTTGTCGGCGCGGGTCTCGTGCCGGTAGATGGCATCGAGGAACTGATAAGTGCCTACGTGCTCCGCGTTGTCGGCGGACATGTCGCCGAGCACGACGAAGTCGTTCCCGTAGTATGACAGATCCTGCAGTGCGTCGTAAGCGCCAACCAGCGCCGCGTGCGCGGTGGGGCCATCCTTGATCAGACTCCCGCTGGGAATCAGATCGGACGGTTCCGTCTGCAGCACCGAATCACAGCCGGCCAGCGCGCCGAGGAGCAGTGCCGGCAGCAGAAGTCGCAATCTCATGGTCCTGGATGTCCTGGTCGGGGTTGCTCTGCGGGCGCTCAAAATCCACCTCGGATGCCGATGCTGAAGGTGCGGGCGATCGGGTATGCGAAGTAGTCGGTGCTCATGACGATGTTCGCCCCGGCACCGGCGCTGTTCACGTCCGGGTTGTAGCCCGAGTAGTCGGTGAAGGTCTTGAGGTTGTGTCCCGAAACGAAGATCTGTGCGTTCTCGATGCGCAGCGGCGCGAGGAGGCTCGCAGGCAGCGCGTACGAGAGCGTGACCTCCTGGATCCGCAGGTACGAGCCATCCTCGATGTAACGGCTCGAAATCTCATCGGCGCCCGAGGTGCAGTCGTAGCTCATGCGCGGCATGTCGGTGACGTCGCCCGGCTTCTGCCAGCGATCGAGCGCGCCGGCCCACATGTTGTCCCACGTGCAGCCGCCGTCATCCGTGAAGAGCCGCATCATGTTGAAGATGTCGGCGCCCTTGCTGAACTGCAGGAAGGTGCGGAGCGAAAAGCCCTTCAGCGAGAACTCGTTCGAAAGGCCGCCGAAGAAATCGGGCTGCGGATCGCCGACGATCACCTTGTCGGCGGACGTGAGCTCGCCGTCGCCGTCCACATCGCGGAAGATCGCGTCACCCGTCTGCGGATCCACGCCCTGGAACTCGTACATGTAGAACGAGCCGAGCGGCTGGCCTTCGGTCACGATGCTCGTCTCGCGGCCGTTGATCCCGGTGGTGAAGGGCTGGCCTCCGAAGAGCTTGGTCACCTTGTTACGATTGCGCGTGAGGTTCAGCGTCGTGGTCCACCCGAAGCCCTCCTCGTTGGACGGGCGGAAGTTCTCGGTGGTGACGCTGAGATCTATACCCTTGTTCTCGATGTTGCCCACGTTGTCCCACACGCTGCTGAAGCCCGTGGTGAGAGCGATGGGCCGCTGGACGAGCAGGTCCGATGTCTTCCTGATGTAGTAGTCGGCGGTGACCCCGAGCCGTCCATCGAAGAGGAAGAGATCCATGCCGCCGTCGAACTCGCGCGTGTTCTCCCAGCGGAGCGACGGGTTGGCGATGGACACCGGCGCGCTTCCCGGCGTTCCGGCATACGACACGCCGCCCGCGAGCGCCCGCGCGGCGAAGTCTCCGATCCCCTGGTTGCCCGTCTCCCCGTAGCTGGCGCGCAGCTTCAGGCTGGCGACCCTGCCGAGTCCCTCGGCGAAGGGCTCGTCGGAGACTACCCAACCAACCGAAGCCGCGGGGAAGACGCCGTAGCGGCTGTCCTCACCGAAGCGAGAGGAGCCGTCGGCGCGCAGGCCCGCGGAGAAGAGATAGCGGCCGAGCAGCGAGTAGTTGGCGCGGCTGAAGAAGGAAACGAGGTTGTTCTTCGTGGCGTGACCGTCGTATTCCGTGACGATACTGGCGTTGCGCACGTACTTGGTGAAACCGTCCGGGAAGTTCTCACCGCGGACGAAGTTGAGGTCGGAGTCGTTGTGCTCCACGCTGGCCCCGCCAACGAGTTCCAGGGTGCTGCGATCGTTGCGGAGCGCGTCCACCGTGGCGAAGCTCTCCATCACGTAGCGGTGCACGTTGGTGTGACCGCTCTTGCCGACGCCGCCGTTGCTGGCAGCGTAGGTGCGATCCACCAGCGGCGACTCCCACTGCTCCTCGTCGAGCCCCAGTATGTCCATTCCGAGGCGGCCGGTGAGCGCGACGCGATCGGTGAAGTGGTAAGTCGCCTCGACGTTGCCGAGCGCGCGGAGCGTGTTGAGGGAGGTGGAGTTGAGGTTCGCCAGCGCCACCGGGTTCGAGTACCTGAGACCCTCGGCGCGGCCCGCGTAGCTCCCATCGTCGGAGAAGATCGGGCGCATGGGCTGCATGCCGATGGCGTTCGTCACGACACCGTCGAGGCTCCCATCGCCCTCGATCCGCTGGTGGTCCTCGCGGGTGAGGCCGATCGAGGTGCGAAGCTGCAGCTTGTCGTACGGATTGAAGTCGAGGTTGAGGCGCGTCGCGATGCGGTTGTACGCCGACCCGATGACGATGCCTTCCTGATCGAAGCGCGACCCCGAGATGTAGTACTTGGTCCGTTCGCTCCCGCCGCTCAGGCCGATCTGGATGTCGCTGATCGGCGCGTCGCGGAAGATAGCGTCCTGCCAGTTGAAGCTCCGCGCGTCATCCTCACCGGGAATGAAGGGGTAGTCTTCCGGGTCGTAGCCGTCGTTCTTCGCGCTCTCGTTGTACAGCTCCACGTACTGCTGCGCGTTGACGAGCGGATACTGCTTCGGATTGTCCTGGCGACCGTAGTAGGCGTTGAAGGTGACCTTGGGCTTACCTTCCTGGCCGCGCTTCGTGGTGATCATGACCACGCCGTTGGAGCCGCGCGAACCGTAGATCGCGGAGGCCGCGGCATCCTTCAGGATGTCGATGGACGCGATCTCGTCGGGGTTGAGGCCAGAGACGGCGGTGACATCCTGGCCGCCCATCCCGAGCTGTCCGTAGCCGTCCTGGATGATCGGCACGCCGTCCACGACGTACAGCGGCTGATTGCCGGCGTTGATCGAAGCAGGGCCGCGCACGCGGATGGAGAGTCCGTTACCGGGGTTACCGGCGTTCTCCATCACCTGCACGCCAGGCGCCTTCCCCTGAAGTGCCGACTCGATGCTCGCCGACGGCGTGTTGGCGAGCTGCTCCGAGCCCACCGAGGTGATCGCGCTGCTCACGCCCTGGCGAGTGCTCGTGCCGTAGCCCACGACGACGATCTCGGAGAGCTGCGCCGCGATCGCCGTGAGGGCGAAATTCACGGTCGCGGTGTCGTTCTCGGCGAGCGTGATGTCGCGCTCGAGTGGAGCGAAGCCGATGCGCTGTGCGCGCACTGTGACGGCGCGCGCGGGAACGTTGCGGAGGGTGTACGCGCCATCCCCGCCGGTGATCGTTCCCAGCGTGGTGCCCGTGACCGTGACCTGAGCGCCGATGACCGGCTGGCCGGACGACGAATCCGTGACCGTTCCTCTGATCGTACCGCTGCCCTGTGCCGCGGCGAGGCGCGGGATGGCGGCGAGTCCGATCGCCAGCGCGATCTTCCAGGCGAAACCGGGAAGTCTCATGAACCTTCCTCCAAAGGGGGTGTGATGGCTGGCTTTTCCAGCCGATGGTCCTAACCGGCCGTCCTGGATTCCCGGCCGCGTCCTTCGCTGCTGGAGTCCCGAAGGGCGGCCGACGATGCGCCCAGACCGCGCGACACCTCGTCGGCAGCGCTACGTACGAGCGTACCGAGCGCCGGGATTCGCTCGGCAGATATACGTCCAGTGGGGCCGCCTATGCTGATGGCGGCGATCACCTGGCCCTCGTGGTCGTGCACTGGCGCGCCGATGGCTACATATCCCGGCTCCAATTCCTCGATTGCCACCGCGTACCCCACTTCGTGCACCCGCGCCAGCTCTCGCTCGAGCCGCGCGAGGGAGGTGATGGTTTTCTTCGTGCGCGCTTCCAGTCGGATGGGCAGCGTCCCGCCCCTCCGCTTCAGCGCAGCGAGGAGCACCTTCCCTGTGCTCGTGGCATGCGCCGGCCAGCGCGTCCCGATCTCGCCGCCGCCGCCAAGGAAAAAGCGCCCCAGCACTTCGTCGAGAATGAGCGTGTCTTCGCCGACGAGAACCTCGAGCGTCGCGCTCTCGCCAGTGCTCTCGGCGAGTGCTTCGAGCTGCAACCGGGCAATCGCTCTGAAGTCCGCGGAGCGGAGAGCCTGGGCGCCCAACACGATCAGTTCCGGTCCCAGGCGATAGACATCGCGCCCCGGATCACGCGTCAGCATTCCTTCCTGTTCCAGCGTCCGTACGATCCGGAAGACGGACGCCTTGTTGAGTGAGAGCTCGTTCGCCAGCTCGGTCAGCCCCCACGCGGAGCGAGCGCCACTGAACGCCTTTAGAACGGCGATGGCGCGCACAATGGCCCTGGTCCCTGGAAACGTCGGTTCCGCGACCGCGGCATGATCGGAAGTGAAACGCTGTTTCATGACCGGGCGCCTACTATTCAACCCGTCGCACGAGGAGTCAAGCCTTCTCCAGTCGCGCCGCGCCGCGTCAGTGCGTCGGTCGCTCTATCGGGAAGAAAGCAGAGAGCAGTGAACTGCCTCCGGAGTGAAGGGAGAGGGAGAAAAGGAAACAGGAAACAGGTACCGGCTCCCGGAGGTGGGCCCCCGACCCCGAGGCAGTTACCTGTTTCCTGTTTCCTGTTTCCTGTTTCCTGCTTCCTCGCCGTTCCTGCTTCCCTGCCGTTCCTGCTTCCTGCCCTCTCCCCCTCAGTTACCGCCGGAAGCTCGAGCGACCGCGCTGCCCAATTCGTCGTACGCGCTCGCCACCAGCTCGCGGAACGGCATCGCGCGGTACGTGACCTTGCCGTCGGGCGCGATCACGAAGACCACTCTCGTGTCGAGTCCCGCCTTCTGGTTGAAGATACCGTACTTCCGTCCGATCGCCCCGCCGGAGTCGCTCACGAAGAGCATCGGGAACCCTTCGTCGTGCGCCCACGATGCGAGCGCCGTGTCGGGGTCCACGCTGATGGCGATGACGGCGACGTCCTTTCCGTTGTTGAAAAGCTTGGCGTACTGATCACGGTACGCCTCCATTTGAACCGTTCAACCCTTGGTTCGCGCCTTGTAGAAGAACGCGAGCACCACGGTCTTCCCGCTGAAGTCCGAGAGCGAAACGGGATCGCGCAGCAGTCCGTAGCGCGTCGCACCCGGCGCCGTGAAGTCAGGCGCGCTCTGGCCCACCTGGAGCGCTGCACTGCTGTCCACCTGCGCCGCGAGCGAAGGCGCCGTACCGGCCATCGCGCCAACCGCCGCCAGCGAGGCTAGCGCCGCCCCGAACACTGCGCTACGCATCGAGCGATTAGACATCTCCATAGGAGCTCCGTTGAAATTCAACGTGGAAGGTAGGCCATGGTACACCTTCTGAGCAATGCCCCGACTGCCGACCGTGGCACGTCCCCTGCCACGTTTCTTACTCCCTGTATTCGTAGCCAGGAGGGAGCATGGCAAACAACAAGAAGAAAAAGGGCGACACGCAGAACGATGTCGATCGCGCGCTCAAGCAGCAGAAGCGCGAGGACCTCGTCGGTGACATCGAAGAGAACCGCAACCTCACCGGCTCCACGACCTGGGAGACGGTCGGCGAGAACTACAACGACGAGAACCAGCAGCACGGCCGCCGCACCCAGGCCGCGAGCCCGCGCGAGCAGCAGAACCGCCCGGTCGACGAGGAGCGCAACCCGCCTCACACCACCACGGGCCCCATAACCTCCCCGAAATTCGGCTCCGCTGGCAGCGGCGGATTGGAGTACGAGCCGGGACCTGAGAGGGACTAGAGGAGAAAGCAGGAAGCAGAAAGCAGAAAGCAGTGAACGGCTCGTAGGGGAAGGCCATCGACCCCTAGGCAGTTCACTGCTTTCTGCTTTCTGCTTTCTTTTAAAATCACACTCCCGACGCGGCCTTCAGGGCCAGAGCGGCCGGGAGGAGGCGGAGGGAGTCGAGCTCGGCGGCGTGGGGGACAACGAGCTTGACGTTCTGTTCGGGTAGGCGCTTCAGACCCTCCTCGGCCTGGGCCATGTTCTGGCGCACTTGCGCGCGAGCGTCCTCGGGAAGCGAGGCGGTGTCCACGCCCTCCTGACTCTTGCGCATCATCTCCGTCATCGAGTAGGCGCCGAGCACCTGGTCCACCGCGTCCGTCAGCCGATCGTACTGCGCGAGCGACATCCCCACCGCGTCGGCTCCCGCCTGAGTGCGCTCTGCGTCGTTGGTGAGCGCGCCGAGCGCGTTCAGCGTGTCCGTTTCATTCTTCGCGGCGGCGAGCGCGGCGACCTTCTTCTTCACGTCGGCTATCTCGGCCTGTCTCCCCTTCCTGTAGCGATCGAGATCATCCGCCGTGAGAATGACCGGCCCGGACTCCTCCGCAGCGGTCTGCTCAGCGCTCGCGCTCTCCTGCGGCTGCGGCGCTGCCTCCTGCTCCGTCGCCACGGCAGTGTCCGCGTCCGCGGCGCTGTCCCCACCCCCTCCGCACCCGACCACCGCCAGCAGCGCCGCGAGCGCCACTGCCTTCCCGATCCATATCTCCCTTCGTGCCATGCTCTGCCTCCATGGGAAACGGAACTCTAAATCGAGCGAGAGAAGATGCGCGGTGAAAGGGAGGAGGGGAAGGAAGAGGGCAGACGGCAGAGAGCAGGAAAGGCAAGGAAGCAGGAGCTGTAAGGAAGCAGGAAGCAGGAAGCAGGAAGCAGTAAACGACCTCGGGGGAGAGGGCCTTACCCGCGGGAGCCGGTACCTGCTTCCTGTTTCCTGCTTCCTGCTTCCTCTTTCCTCCCCACCTCCTCCCCACTTTCCCCATCGAAGAAATGGGCGCGACGGGGATCCAGGCGGAGCGTGAGCTCGGCGCCTACGGAGGGGAGGGTGTGGCGGTCGGTGCGGATGGCTACGTCGTGGCCAGCGGCGGTGGCGTAGAGAAGGGCTTCGTTTCCCGTGGGCTCTACGAGGTCTATGCGCGCGCGGAGAGCGGAGTCGGTTCCGGGGGCGACGCTGCCGTCGTCGGCGATGGAGATGTCTTCGGGGCGGACGCCGAGGATCACGGGGCGGCCAGCGCCGACGTAGGAAGTGAGGAGCGCGGCCCACTCGGGGGTGGGAGTGAGCGTCAGCGCACCGTCAGCGGTGCGGAAGCGTACCGCGCCGTCGTCCACCACGTTTCCTTCGATGAGGTTCATCGGCGGAGTACCGATGAAACGAGCGACAAAGGTGTTGCGAGGGCGCTCGTAGATCGCCATCGGAGTATCGATCTGCTGGACTCGCCCCTCGTTCATCACCACGATCCGGTCGCCGAGCGTCATCGCCTCGACCTGGTCGTGCGTCACGTACACCATGGTCGCGCCGAGGCGCTTGTGCAGGCGCGCGAACTCGCGGCGCATCTGCACGCGGAGCTTGGCGTCGAGGTTCGAGAGCGGCTCGTCGAAGAGGAAGACCTTGGGCTCGCGCACGAGAGCACGACCTACCGCGACCCTCTGGCGCTGGCCACCCGACATCGCGCGTGGCGTGCGCGGGAGGAGCTCCTCGATTCCAAGTATGTCCGCGGCACGGCGTACGCGCTCGTCGATCTCGCCCTTGGGACGCTTACGCAGCCGCAGCGCGAACGCCATGTTCTCGTACGCCGTCATGTGCGGGTAGAGCGCGTAATTCTGGAAGACCATGGCGATGTCGCGGTCGCGCGGCGGGAGATCGTTCACCACGCGGTCGCCTATCCGGAGTGTCCCCGCGGTGATGTTCTCCAGTCCCGCGATCATTCGCAGGGTAGTGCTCTTCCCGCACCCGGATGGCCCCACCAGCACCACCAGCTCGCCGTCGGCGATCTCGAGATCCACTCCGTGCACCGCGACCTGCTGGCGACCGCCGTGCTCGTAGACCTTCCGCACGCCTTCCAACGTCACACTTGCCATATCGCTCCCTTCAGGTGATTCGAGTCTGGTGTGTGCCGCGGCTGGGAAAGCTCGCGGTTTGGTGCGCTGGTGCTGTTCCTGGTCGAGCGCATCACCTCGAGGTCCCCGTATCGGGGACTGCCGTGACGTCACCCAACACGCGGAAGTGCACCTCGCGTGTGCTGTCGGAGCTCGTGCCCACGTACACCGTGAACGTTCCTGGCTCGACCACCCGGCGCATCGCGCGGTCATGGAACGCCAGATCGTTTGCGGTGATCGTGAAGTTCACCATACGCGTCTCTCCGGGTTGCAACGCGATTCTCCGGAAGCCTCGCAGCTCCTTCACCGGACGCGTGACACTGGCCGCGTCGTCCCGCACGTAGAGCTGTACTACCTCGTCGCCCTCGCGTGATCCGGAGTTGGTGACGCCGACGGTGACGACGAGCGAGTCGGATGGCCGAATCTCGGTGGCACTGAGTCGCGGCTCGCCATACTCGAAAGTCGTGTAGCTCGCCCCGTACCCGAATGGATAGAGCGGCGTCCACGGGATGTCTATGTACTTCGAGGTGTAACGGTCGCTTTGGCTCGGTGGACGCCCCGTGCTCTTGTGATTGTAGTAGATGGGTACCTGTCCCACCGCGCGAGGGACGGTGACGGGGAGCTTCCCCCCGGGGTTGTAGTCGCCGAAGAGAACATCGGCAACCGCGCCTCCCATCTCCACGCCAAGGTACCAGCTCTCGACGATGGCGGGCACGTGCTCCGCCAGCCACGGAGTTGCGAGTGGGCGGCCGTTGATGAGTACTACCACCACCGGCTTCCCGGTCGCCTGAACCGCCTTCGCCAGCCGGAGCTGCTCACCAGGAAGTCCGATGAAGGCGCGGTCCCGAGCCTCCCCGCTCATGTCGCGTTCCTCGCCCAGCACCATCACCACCGCGTCGGCCTGACGCGCGACGCGAACCGCTTCCGCGATCCCGCTCGTGTCGGAGCCATCGATGCTCGTCCCGCGGGCGCGGAGGATTCGGGTGTCGGGGGTCACCGCGCGACGCAACCCGTCCGCCACGGTGACCGCGTCTTCCGGGCGCCCGGCGGCGGACCACGAGCCCAGGGCAGAAGCGGAATCATCGGCGAGCGGACCGATCACGGCCAGCACGCCGATGTCCTTCCGCAACGGCAAGACGTGTCCCTCGTTCCGGAGGAGCACGATCGATTCGCGCGCCAGCTGCCGTGCTACGGCGCGGTGGGCCGGCGTGAGGGTGAGCGCCTTCTCGCGCGCCGCGCTGCTGTAACGGTAGGGATCGCGGTAGAGACCGAGCCGGTACTTTGCGCGCAGCACGCGGCGCACAGCGGAATCGACCACGGCCTCGCTCAACTGGTGCTCACTGACCAGTCGTGGAATCTCGTGGAGGTAGATACCGCTCATCATGTCCACGTCCACACCTGCATTGATGGCCAGCAACGCAGCCGACGTACTGTCGGCGGCTACACGATGCTTGATGAGCTCCATCACGCCGGTGTAGTCACTCACGAGGATGCCGTCCCAACCCCACTCGCCGCGCAGCAGCCCATCGATGAGCCGCTCGTTGCTGTGCATGGGGACGCCATCCAGATCGTCGAAGCCCGCCATCACCGAGCCGGCTCCGGCGCGGACCGCAGCGTGGAAGGGAGGGAGATAGATCTCGCGGAGCGTGCGCTCCGAGACCTCGGCGGTGTTGTAATCGCGGCCGCCCTCCGCCGCTCCGTAGGCCACGAAGTGCTTGGCGGTCGCGAGGATCGTGAGGGTATCGGCCAGGTCTGTGCCCTGGAAGCCACGCACTTTGGCGGCGGCCATCACGGAGCCGAGGTACGGGTCTTCGCCCGAGCCTTCCACGATCCGACCCCAGCGTGGATCGCGCGCGATGTCCACCATGGGCGCGAAGGTCCATTGGACTCCGTTCGCGGCTGCCTCGGTGGCGGCGATGCGGGCGGCACGCTCGACCGCGTCGGGGTCGAAGCTCGCGGCTTCGGCAAGCGGCACCGGGAAGATCGTGCGAAAACCGTGGATCACATCGTGGGCGAAGAGCAGTGGGATGCCGAGTCGGGACTCCTCCACGGCGACGCGCTGCAGCTCGCGCGTGCGCTCGGCGCCGTACGACCCGAGGAAGGAGCCGACCTTGCCAGCGCGTATGTCTGCTCTATCCGCTGCCGAAACTCGCGGCCCGGTGCTGACCTCACTGGCGCTCGATTGCGTGAGCTGGCCGACTTTCTCCTCGATAGTCATCAACGCCAGCACCGAATCGACGAGGGGTTCCATTCGTGGATCGACACCCTGAATCGCCGCGGGTCGTGTGGCGCCATTCGGCAGGGCGGAGCCGGCGGAGATGCCCTCGCGCGCACCTTCGGCGGAGCTCGCGCCTGCGGGCATCGCGGCGCCCGGCTCGGGAACCACGGCCGAACCGGCCGGCGCGCAGCCGGCGGCGAGACCAACCAGCCCAATCGACGCGATCACCGCGATCCAGCGGCGATGCGCGCTGAAAACGCCGTGTAACCAGGCTGTCATCCGCGGAAGCGGAACGCCACCTTCACGCTTTCCTCACCTCCCTTGTCGCGTGCCACATCTATCGCGCGGCGGTACTCCTCCAGTGAGAAGGTATGCGTGAGGAGCGGGCGTACTGGAGCGCGCCCGGTTGCGATGAGCTTCGCGGCCTCGTCGAACGCGGTACGCTCGGGGCTCGCATGCGCGTGCGCGCCGTAGCAGAGACTCCCGCGCACCGTGAGCTCCTTCAACCAGAGCGGTGTCCAGTCGAGTCCGTTCATCGTGCTGGAATTGCCAAGCAGCACGATCGTCCCGCCCGCGCGTGTGAAGCGCATCGCGTCATCCATCCCACGCGTGCCGCCTATGCACACGAACGTGCGATCGAAGCCCCCCACGCCCACCGGCTTTCCGAGTATCGGCTTCAGCAGCCGTGTGCCGCCCGCTTCGGCCAGCGCTTCCAGATAACTACCGCGCGCGGCGACCACTCGTGTGGCACCCAGCCGCTCCGCGTGCGCTCCCTGGAAGGGGTGCCGCGCGAGCACCGTGACATCTGCCTCCGGCGCCAGCGCGCGGAGCGCCGCCATCGTCAGCAGACCTATCGAGCCGGCGCCGATCACCAGCACCCGCTCGCCGTCGTCCGGGAGGTTGGCGCGTACCGCGTGCACGGAGCAGGCGAACGGCTCGATGAGCACCGCCTCCTCATCGCCCATCGCTTCCGGCACGCGCACGATCTGCGACTCGTGCGCCACGAACTCCTCGCCCCAGCTCCCGCCTGTGCCGCGCGTGGTGCCGATCAGCATCCCGGGCGCCACGTCGCCGTCGGTGAAGTGCGCGCAGCGCGAATGGTCGCCCGCTACGCATGCGGCGCACGGCGGCTGCACCCCGCGCGGCTCGCAGCAGAGCAGGGGATTCGCGGCCACGCGCTCGCCCACGGATACCGTGCGCACCCCGCTCCCCACTTCGACCACGTCGCCGACGTTCTCGTGGCCGAGTACGAAGGGGAAGGAGGAGAATGGCGACGTGGAGGGGCTCGCCTTCAGAGTGATGACGTTGATGTCGCTCCCGCAGATCCCGCCCATCCGCGTGCGAATCCGCACCCACCGGTCGCCGGGCAGCGTGGGAGCCGCCACGTTGCCGAGCCGCGTGCAGGCGTGCGGGCCGAGGAAGAAGCGCTCGGAGATCTTTCCAGCGGCCAGCGTCGCGAGGTATGTCGGGATCGGCGCCGCGAAGGAGATCGCTCGCACGTCAGACCGCCACTCGCCTCTCGGCGCCGCCCTTACGGCTCGGCACTTCCACCGGCGCGACCACGCGCAGCGCTCCGGGAACGCAGCGCACCTCGAGTCGCGCGGATGAGGCGCGGTTGTATTCGCCGTCGGTCTCGTACGCCGGCGGGGCGGGGAAGGTGAGCACGAAGCTAGGCGCCTGCTCCGTTTGCACTTCGGCGAGCGTCACGTGCGTCCCCTTCGTTGCCGCTCCGAAGAGACGCGCGCGGCGGAGCGGAGACGCCATCGCTATGGCGATCGCGTCGAGCTGTCCATCGGTGACGCTCGCCGCGGGTGCGATATGGAAAGAGCCGCCGAAGTTCTTCCCGTTGGCAATGATCAGCATCAGGTGCCGCACCGTGCCGCGCGAGCTCGCGGCGCTCGCGACGTCGATCTCGATTCCGCCGTAGCCAAAGAGCTGGCGCAGCGCCGAGTACAGGTACACGGCATCGCCCTTCAGCCAGTGGATGTTCTCGATGTCCTCGAGCACCGCGATGTCGAAGCCGAACCCCGTGACGTTCAGGAAGTAGCGCCCCTCGATCTCGCCGACGTCCACTCGCTTCTCCGCACCATCGACCACCAGCGCTGCCGTGGCGGCGAAGTCGTTGGCTGGCGCGCCGAGCGTCTTGGCGAAATCGTTTCCGGTACCCGCCGCGAGCAGCGCAAGCCGCACGTCGGCGCCGGACGAGATGATGGCGTTGGCCACGTTTCCCCATGTTCCGTCACCGCCCACGGCCACGATGGTGCCCGCTCCCTCTTCGATAGCGCGAAGGGCGACGGTTCTCTCGTCGCCCTTCGCGCTCGTGGTACGGATGTCGGTGACTCCCACCGAGGCGAAGGCTCGTCGCACCCCCGCCTCGGCCTTCGCGCCCCGCCCCCTTCCGGAGGCGGGGTTCACGATGACGCAGACGTCGGACTTCATCTACGAGCGTAGGAGAGCAGCTGCTTTAGCGGGTGGAACGTCTGCAGGCCGTTCTTCATCCACATCTCGCGGAAGGGGGTGAAGTCCACTTCCCAGTCCTCGAGGAGGTCCGTCATCGCCTGAGAGTAGATCGTGATGCCGCCGCGCTCTTCCTCGTTCTCGCTGAACTCGCCCGACATGATGATCGTGGAGGTGTACTGCCCCTCCTCATCGTTCATGAAGGCCTGGTAGCTGTGATCCACCTTCGACCACTCGTGCTCGGTGATCGTCATGTCCACGATCGGCTGACCGCGGTCGGTGGCGTGGATGGTGATGTGCCCGTCGCCGCGATCCCATGCGATGGAGATGTCCTGCATGTAGTGCGGCAGGTGCCAGCGCTCGATCGCGTGCTCGCGCGACTCACGGGTAGTGGTGCCGAGGCGGAAGGGATAGAACGCGGAGCGAGGCCACGCTTCACCCGGCTCGATGCGGGGGGCAACGTGGATCGAGAGAATGAGCTCTCCGTACGAGCCCACCGGGCTATCGTGGAAGTCGAACGCCATGACGCTCAGCACGCTGGAGCCGTGGTGCGGCTCGATCGGCTGGAGCTCGGGCGGCAGGATCGCGCGGGCGTTCTCCGTGGGGAACTCGAAGAAGCCGGCGATCGCGTCGTGGTAGTGATACTGAACGAGACCGTCGTTGCTGTTGCTCATACCATGACCCCCTCTTCACGTAGGACGCGGACGAGAGTCGACACACCCTCGTCGAGCTGTTCGCAGGTATGCGATGCCGAGATCGACACGCGGAAGCGCGAGCGATGCTTGGCCACCGCGGGATAGATGACGGGCTGCAGGTACAGCCCCGCGCGGAATAGCTTGTGACCGAGCTCGAAGATGCGCCGGTCGTTCCGCACCATTATCGGAATGATCTGTGAGGTGGAATCGCCGACATCGACGCCTTCCTCTTCGAGACGCTGCCTGATGTAACGCACGTTCTTCCAGAGCCGGTCGCGCAGCTCCGGTTCATTCTGGGCGATCTCGAGCGACTTGAGAACGCCGGCCGTTACCACTGGCGAGAGCGCGCACGAGAAGACGCGCGCGCGGGCGAAGCCCTTGAGGTAGTAGTAGAGCTTCCTCGAGCCGGCCACGTAGCCGCCCTGGCCGCCGAGCGCCTTGGAGAAGGTACCGATGTGGATGTCCACCTCATCTTCCAGGCCGAACATCTCCGCCACGCCGCGCCCATGCTCGCCATATACGAAGGCGGAGTGGGCTTCGTCGAGGAGGATGCGAGCGCCGTAGCGCTTCGCAACCGCCACGAGGTCGGGGAGCGGGCAGACGTCGCCGTCCATGGAGTACACGCCCTCGATGGCAACCAGCTTCTTCCCCGTCGTCTGCTTGAGCTTCTTCTCGAGATCGGCCGGATTGTTGTGCCGGAAGAACCGGACATTCGCCTTCGAGAGGATGGCTCCATCGACGATGCTCGCATGCGCATTCTGGTCGGCGATTATCCAGTCGCCGGGGCGCATGAGACCCGAGATCATCCCCACGTTCGTGCTGTAGCCGGTGGGGAAGACCATGGCTGCTTCCTTCTTCTTGAACTTCGCCAGCTCCTCCTCGAGCTGCACATGGACATCCATCATGCCGCTGAGGAGCGGTGACCCGGCTGCGCCCAGACCGTACTGGTCGAGCGCCGCCTTGGCCGCCTGGATGACCTCGGGCCTGTTCGAGAGACCGAGGTAGTTGTACGACGCTAGATTGAGGAGCTTTATGTGCTCGTGGTGCAGCCCTTCGGTGACCTCGATCCTGCTCTCGGGCGGCGTGGACATCGGCTGCTGAAACAGGTAGTAGCCCGTCCGCAGCGCTCGCGTATACCATTCACTGTACGGATCCAGTATCGCGAACGGATCGTCGCTCGACGAGTAAAAGAAACTACTGTAATCGTAGTCGGAGACGCTCATGCTCGTCTGCGCTTCGACTCGTGTTGCCATGGGGTGACCTCCGATTGAGTCCCTACAGCACTGACATTTCGATATCTCACGCAGGCGGAGTCCGCCGAATCGGGCGAGCCGTGCGCGTGATGCGTAGCAGCGCCTTTCTCTTCGCCTACATAATCTATCTGGTACTTGCCATGGGTCTGGGCCAGCGCGTGCTGCTCTGGCCAGCCATCTGGCTCTTCCCTCGGCATCGCCGGCGGATGGTACGTGCCTGGCTCCAGTTTCATGCCCGCTCCACCCTCGGCATGGCGCGCGTCATTGCCAACGTGCACGTGTCCGTAGGCGGGGAGATACCGCCGGAAAGCTGCATAGTGGTCATGAACCACCAGTCGGTTCTGGATATACCCATAGGACTATCCATCGTGCCAGGGCCATACCCGCTGATCCCCACCCGCGACCGGTACCGATGGGGGATCCCGGGGATCTCTCCACTGGGGCGGCTCGCCGGCTTCCCTTTTCTATCGCAGAAGCGCGTGCTCTCGCGCGCGGAGCTGGCCGCGCTCACGGGCGCGGCGGAGCAGGTGGCGCGCGGCGAGCAGTCGCTGCTCATTTTCCCCGAGGGGCACCGCAGCCGCGACGGCGGGTTGGGACGCTTCATGCGCAACGGGCTTCGCATCGTCCTTTCACGCGCAGAGCGGCCGGTATACTGCGTGGCCGTGCGCGGGATGGTCAACGCACGGACCTTCGCCGACGGGCTGGCCAACTTCGCGGACCTCGACGTGCGCGTGAAGATCTCCACTCCGATCGCTCCGCCGGCCCTCGGCTCCGACGATCGAACCGTGGATGCTTTCATCGAGTCGCTGCGCCAGCGGATGCTCGCGATGCTCACAGAGCTGGATGCCGGCGAGACTTCCGAGGGCGAGAAGGTAGTGAGTGCGAACGCGCATGATTGACCCGGAGCTGCGCGAAGCGCTTGCCAGCGGCCTCGATTCCCCCGCGTCATCCGCCACCAGCGAGCTGGCCGCCTTTCTGGCGCGGGGCTTCGGAGACTCCACGGCAGCTATCATCCACTACGGCTCGCACGCGCAGCATTCCGGCGCCCGGCCGGAGAGCGCGCACGACTTCTTCGTGGTCGTGGACGATTACGAGGCCGCCTACCGCTCCCTCGCCGAGAAGGTGGGCACCAGCTATGCCCCCGCGAGAGCGGCGCGTCTCAATCACATCCTCGCTCCCAACGTGGTGGCGATTTCCGACCACGAAGCCGCCCCACCGCTCATGGCGAAGTGTGCCGTACTTTCCGTTCGGGATTTTCGCCGCGCCTGTTCCGCGCGTGCGCGCGATCACTTCACCCAGGGCCGCCTGTTCCAGCATGCGCAACTCGTGTGGACGCGCGACGCCCGTGCACGCGACGCCGTGGTCGATTCTCTGTTGGAAGCGCGTGCCCGCACATTCAGCTGGGGGCGCGCCTATCTCCCGCCGCGGTTCGAAGTGGACACCTACTGCCGTATCCTCCTCGAGACCTCCTTTGCGGCTGAGGTCCGGCCCGAGGGCCCGGAACGCATTACAGCGCTCCTGGCCGCACAGCGGGAGACAATGGTCCGAATGTATGCCGAACTGCTCCGGTCTTTGGCCGACAAAAGGATACTTGC
>DASSNL010000103.1:0-2155 GCA_035688075.1 Gemmatimonadaceae bacterium | reverse complement strand
AGCCGGGCCGGATTGGAGCTCGAGAAGCGTAGCCCCGACGGCTCGAAGCTCACATCCAGGAGGAGCGGATTCAGGACGCTCATCGTGATGAGCACCGAGTCGCCGGCGCTGATGGCCGAGCCATCGGGGAGCCTCGAGAGCGACTGAGCGGGCACGGTGAAGTCCACGAGCGTGACCGAGTCCGTGGCGCTCGCGAGCGCGTGATAGACCAGCTGCGCATGCGTGTCACGATCGTAGTACGCCCAGAAGCTCACCTGCGAGCTCACGAGCGTTGGCATTCCGGCTGCCACCTCCAGCACGACCGGTGCGGGAGATGTGTCCGGCTCGGTGCTGTCGCTGCCGCACCCCGCGATCCCGATCGCGAGGATCGGCGCTATCCACCACTTAATCTTCATCGAAGTTCTCCGTATCCGAATTCACGTCGTTGGCGGACGTGGTCTTATGGTCGAGAGTCCGCAGGAGTCGGGCGCGGGAGATGCCGAGCCGGCGAGCCGCGTCGCTCTTGTTGCCGCCGCACAGCTTCACCATCTCGACAGTTGCCGCGCGCGCGATCTCGCGGATGGTCGCGGGGAATGGAATCGGGCCGTCTCCGTTTCCATCATCGCTCGGTGAGCGCGGAAGCGGGAACGCTTCCGCGCCCAGCTCCTCGGAGCTGGCCAGCAGGACCGCGCGCTCGACTGCGTTGCGCAGCTCGCGCACGTTACCTGGCCACGCGCGCTCAAGTAGCGCCTGCTCGGCGGCCTTCGAGAGCCGTGGATTGGGGAGGCCGTACTGCTCCGCGAAGCGCGCGAGGAAGTGCCGCGCGAGCGGGAGGATGTCGCCACGCCGCGCTCTGAGCGGCGGCAGCTCGATGGACATGACCTCGAGCCG
Source organism: Gemmatimonadaceae bacterium (assembly GCA_035688075.1). Taxonomy (GTDB): domain Bacteria; phylum Gemmatimonadota; class Gemmatimonadetes; order Gemmatimonadales; family Gemmatimonadaceae; genus JADGGM01. The sequence goes on along the minus strand of DASSNL010000103.1, from coordinate 1,285 downwards.
GTAGTAGAGATCCTCCCGGAACTCGCCGCGGCGAACGCTCGCCGCGAGGTTCACATGCGTGGCGGCGACGACTCGAACGTCCACCGCTATCGAGCGCGTGCCGCCCACCCGGCGCACGGTGCGCTCCTCGAGGGCGCGCAGGAGCTTCCCCTGCAATGTGAGCGGCAGGTGGCCGATTTCATCGAGGAAGATCGTCCCCCCGTTCGCGAGCTCGAAGAGTCCCGGCTTGGTCGCGGTGGCGCTCGTGAAGGCGCCCTTCTCGTGCCCGAACAGTTCACTCTCCAGGAGTAAATCGGGAATCGCCGCGCAGTTCACATCCACGAAAGGCGCGTCGCGTCGCGGGCCGTTGTAGTGGATGGCGCGGGCGGCGAGCTCCTTACCCGTACCTGTTTCGCCGGTGATGAGCACCGTCACGCCCGGATGCGGGATCACGCGCGCCACGCGCTCGAGCGCTTGCTGCAGCGCCTCGCTCTCGCCGAGTATCTCATCGAAGCGGTACTTCTGGCGCTCGGCGGCGACGAACGAGCTGCGATCGTGCAGCGCGCGGAGCCGCTCGGCGCGCTCGCGCAGCCAGGAGCCGAGGATGGCGTAGTCGGCGGGGAGGACGAAGTACTCGTCGGCGCCGGCTCGTACCGCGGCGGTGGCCACGTGGTGCGCCGGGTCGGCGCCCACGGCTGCCACCGCGATCCCGTTGCCCGCGAGCTCCGCCAGCACGGCGGGGAGCGCATGCTCCTCGCCGCCCGCGGCCACGAGAGCGACGGCGTCGGTGAGACGCGTGGCGCTCGCGGGCCCGGGTAGGAGCATCAGCTCGAAGCCATTCTCCGCCGCGAGCGATGGCCATTGGGCGGCGAAGGAGTCGCTGAGCGTGAGCACGGCGAGCGTGGGCATGCGGCGGGAGCAGCGGAGGGTGAGACTCCCCACCCGCCGGCGGGGAGTGCGGCGAGGGGACGGAGGGGCGCGCCAGAGTGAGCCGCGGAAGGCTCCGGTAGCGTGCTGGACGTTCGGATGACGAGTGGCGAAAGTGATCATAACCTCGTGGCGGCGCGGGAGATAGCCATGCCGGTGGTCGCAAGGTGAGGCCTGCGCTCTCGAGGGCAGATGCGGTGCCGGTGCCGCGGCTGGCGGGCGGAGCCGTAACCCGTTGTATCGACTGATCTTACGGCAGACGGTCCGAGGCCCCCGTGGGGCGGCTGGCTCGAAACGGGACGGCGGTGTGCCGTTTCGGTACGACGGGGTCAGGTCTTTAATTTCGAGCAGGCTCAACCATGGCTTCACCATGGTTGAG
>DASSNL010000086.1:0-3176 GCA_035688075.1 Gemmatimonadaceae bacterium | reverse complement strand
CCGCCTGCCCTGCTCAGATCGGAGAGCGACACCACCCGGAAGCCACGTTTCCTCAGCGCCGGCAGCACCCGGCGAAGCACCTCCACGGTGCGGCCGCCGCGGTCGCTGCCCTCGTGCAGGATGATGACCGAGCCGGGGCGCACGTTGCTCATGATGTACGCGGCAGACAGAGATGCGGAGGAGATCTGGGCGTCGTACGGGTATATGGAGCCGAGTGCGCAGCGATACCCCTGTTGCTTCATCGTCGTTAGCATCGCGCGGGTATACCATCCCGAAGCGGGGCGCAGCCAGCGCACAGTGCCGAATCTGCCGAGCACGGTCCCGGCCTCCCGCGCCGCGGCCGCGAACTCCTCGTGCGTCAGACGGTAACTCGGCTCGTCGCGCGTGAGGTGGTTGCCGATCTCGTTCCCATCGGCCACGATCTCCTCGACGAGCCGTTCATTTCCGGGTACGCGCCCCGAGATCAGGAAGAAGGTGGCTCGTGCCCCGTTGGCGCGCAGTAGATCGAGAATCTCCGGCGTGTGCACCGAATCCGGACCGTCGTCCAACGTCAGCGCCACCACGCGCTCCGGCGTCGAAACGGAGTAGAGGCAGCCGCGCGATCGCATCGCCAGGAGCGGCACGAGCCATCGTGGCGAAGTCCAGAGAGCTATCGCGAGCACGCCCAGGCCACAGGTGCATCCAGTCAGGAGGCGGAGAGGGCGTGGCATACATGAGATCTGCGGTCGCGGTTGCGATTCCGCCAGCTGCCCCGCCGTCAGATCGCGCGGATCGCCCTCACCCGGCGCGGGAAGTCCTTGTCGTCGCCGTGGCGCCGCCCGTTGTCGGCGAAGTCGATGTGCCCCGCCATGTCGGAGTCGTTCTGCGTGGACGACCAGTACTGGCAGTTGTCGACCATACGGGCGTCGCGAAAGTCGCCGATCCCGGCGGCCTTCAGATTCCGATACATCTCGGCCAGCTCGTCCATCGATGGCAGGAACCAGCCACGCACACCGCTCACGCTGAGCTGTGCGCACAAGTCGGCAGCGCTCCCCGACTCCGCGCACGCGGCGAGCATGTCCTTCGTGTTCTGCAGCCCCGTCCCGATCGCCGTGCCGGTAGCTCCGGGGATCGCCCGGCGAAAGCACCCCCACTTCGCGCCGAGACTCTGGTCGAATGGAGCCGCCTCCAGGTAGCGCCAGCCGTCGCGGGCGTGATGGGGGTTGTCGTAGAAGATCAGCCCACCTGCGGGCCCTATGTCGCCTATCTCGTATTCGCGTGACGAGAGCCACACGCTCATCTCCCCCGCCCCGCGGTTGGCCCAGAGGTGATAGGGAATCAGCCGCATCGGCTGCGCCTTCGGCGATGTGTCCGTAACCTGACGCGCCACGGTATCGAGCACCATCACCTTGCCGTCCAACGACTCGTCTACCCCCTGCTTCAGCTCCGAGCTCGCGGCGACGAGCGTGGTGAGCGCGCGCCCGCCACGCACGTCGGGCCACTCGGCGCAGTAGACTATCGGGCCACGCTCCACCGCCAAGCGACCCCGGTTCTCTCTCACGCGCGGATCCGACTTCACGCGCTTCACCTCGACAGGGAACTCGATCTCGATCCTGTCGCCCTCGCGCCATTCCCGCTGGATGGTGACGTATCCCGACCGATCGGGGGCGACCGGCACGCTCCTCCCGTTGACGGCGATCCGCACGGAGCGGCCGCTCCGCTCCAAGTAGCCGTACAGATCGCTCGGCACCGGTCTGCCTCGCGCCCACCCCGGAATGCGCAACTTGATCGCGCCGCTCACTCGCTCGGGAGCCGACACCGTGATCACGGAGTGTCCCTCCCACGGCATCGCGCTCTCCACCGACAGCGAGAGCGGCTTCCCGCCCACCGTGAACGGCGCTTCGCTCGAGAGGTAGAGGTTGACGTAGATCGCGTCGCGCTCCCCCTGCGCGTAGATGAAGCCGGGCATCGACGCGAGGAAGCGCACGAGGTTCGGCGGACAGCACTCGAGCGCAGCGTGCTGCCACCGGAGATCGCGGCCGTCGCCGGCGCTCGCCAGCCTGTTGACGTAGAAGAAGTGATCGCCCGTGGTGGAGACGCCGCTCAGCGCATTGTTGTACATCCCGCGCTCCATCACGTCGACGTACCTGCTGTCGCCGGTCGCCAGGAAGAGCCGGTGATTCAGGGTGATGAACATCAGCACGGCGCACGTCTCGGAGTACGCGGTGATGTTCGGCAGCACGTACGGCTCGCCGAAGCCCTCGTTCCCGGTGGATCCGATCCCGCCGGTGACGTAGAACTTGGTATCCACCGCGTCCTGCCACATCCGCTGCCCGGCCGCGAAGTACGGCTCGAGCCCCGTCAGCACGCCGACGTCCACCAGCGACACCATCAGCGACGCGCAGTTCACCGCGTGCCCCACCGCCTCGCGCTGCTCCAGCACCGGAGCGTACGACTGGTTGTGGCGGCTCCGGCCCACCGAGTCGGGGCGACCGCGGATGTCGAGGTAGTGCTTCGCCAGATCGAGGTGTCGCTTGTCGTGTGTGACGCGATAGAGCTGCACGCAGTTGATCGCGTCGCGCTCGCCGCCGGAGAATGGAGGGTCGTTCGCCCTGAAATCCTCCTCGATTGCAGCGGCGGTGCGGATCGCCTGGTCGAGCAGCTCGCGCCGCCCGGTGATTCGATAGTACGCGGTAGCGACCTCGAAGCCGTCGTTCCGGCGCGCTCGCGCCGGATCGTTCGCCAGCCGCCGCACGCATTCATCCACCCGCGCCTGGAGCGCGGGATCGGGGTGCACGGCGAGCGACATGATCGCCGCCTCGAGGACGCCGCGCACGAGCCCTCCATGCCCATCGGCCACCATGAGCTTCCGCATCTCGAACGGGATGGTCACCGCGGCGTTGCGCTCGAGTTTCGGCCGCCAGAAATCATCTCTGACTTTCACCGCCGAGTAGGGCGTCGGCCGGATCGGATAATCCGCCACCGGCGTGTACTCCGCGCTCCGGGATGCGTCGCTCGCGAGCGAAGCCGCCACTTCTTCGCTCTGATTGCCTAACGGCCTGTTCGTCGCTCCAGCGTCGCCCTTGACCACCTGCGCGAGCGCGCCCACCGCCGCGGGGGCGGTCAACAGGAAGGCGCGGCGAGGAATCTTGTCGTCCATATCGTAAGAATCGACGGGGTCAGGTCTTGCATCGTGC
>DASSNL010000077.1:0-36282 GCA_035688075.1 Gemmatimonadaceae bacterium | reverse complement strand
GGCTCGAAATTAAAGACCTGACCCCGTCGTTCCCACCACTTCGGCGAGCGGGCAGGTGAATCCGGGGAGCACATCTTCGCCATCGAGCAGGCCATCGGGGCCGACGAGAGATACGCGGCCGCCGCTCGGTCAGTGGCCGGGCGGCCGCCGGAATCCCCCGGTCACTTGCGCGATGGCGCGCGCGATGGAGAGCAGGCGCGACTCGGTCCAGCGCTTCGCCACGAGCTGCGCTCCGATCGGCAAGCCGTTGCCATCGTGCGCACAGGGGAGCACCGCCGCCGGCTGGCCCGTGTAGTTGAAGAGCGTGGTGTGCGCGCCGATCAGCGAGTACTGCACCTCCTCGCCGTCGACATCGAGCTTCGTGTCCTTCGGACAATGTGGGAATGCGGAGATCATGGCCGCTGGGCATAGCAGCACATCCCACCGATCGAAGAAGCGTTCCCACACCGCGATGGTCTCGTCGCGATTCCGCAGCGCCTCCATGTACTGGCCGAGCGTGGCGGCGGGGTCGCCATCCTTCGGGTGGTAGACGCCGACCATCATCGATATCAGGTCGGCTGCGCTCTTCCCTTCCGCCGTGTAGTCGAGCGGCGGAAGCGCGGGCTCGTCCACGACTGCGCAGAGCGGGCCGAGCGTCTTCGCAAGCGCGATCACCGCGTCGCGGATGACACCGGCGAGGGGGAAGCTCGGGACGTTCGGCGCGACCGCGACGCGCACGTCCCGCAGGGCGATCACCGGCATCTCCTCCACCGGCACCGGCGGCACGTCGCTGTCGCGCCCGTCGGGCCCGGCGATGATGCGATGGATGAGCGCCAGGTCATCCACGGACCGCGCGATCGGCCCGATCCCCGCCATCACTCGTACCGTGTGCTCCTTTCCCGGATGACGACGCAGTCCGTACGACGACACGGAATGCTCGGTCGGCTTGAGACCGTACACGCCGCAGAAGTGCGCGGGCACGCGGAGCGAGCCCGAGAGATCGGTGCCGATGTCGAAGGCGCTCATCCCCGACGCCACAGCGGCCGCCGCGCCGCCACTCGATCCGCCGGGCGTGCGCGTCACGTCCCACGGGTTGCTCGTACGTCCGAAGATCGGATTGCAGCTCTGCCAATCGTCGAGCAGCGGAGGGACGTTGGTCTTTCCGATGAGAATCCCGCCGGCGTTCTTCAGTCGCACGGCGACCGTGCCGTCCTCGCTCGGGATGTTCTCCTCGAGTGCTTCGCAGCCTGCAGTCGTGCGCATCCCGGCCGTGGAGTGAGCATCCTTGAGCGTGAATGGGACGCCATGAAGCGGTCCCCAGCTCTCGCCACGCGCGAGTGCTGCATCCGCGGCGCGTGCACGATCGCGCGCGGCCTCGGCGTCCATCGTGATGATGGCGTTCAGACTCGGGTTGCGCTCGGAGATGCGCTCGAGGTGCGCGTCGAGCACTTCGACCGCGGAGAGATCACGAGACCGGATGGCGGCCGCGAGCTCCGTCGCGCTGGCGAAGAGGATGTCCACGATCAACCCGGTGGAAGCTGCGGTATCGCTGTCGATTCGGCCACGGGCTCGGCCAGTGCACGCGACGTGCCGGGTACGCGCCCGCGCCAGGCGCCGCCTTCAGGACTCCACGCTGGAGAAATGATCGAGCAGATACTGCACGTTCTCGAGGGTGATCATACGACCGACCAGGCGGAACGGAACTCGCTCGCCGTGAATCAGTGCGAGAGTGGGAACCGTCTTGATGCGTCTGCGTTCTGCCTCCGCACGCCCCGCTTCCTCTTCGATGTCCCAGCGCTGCAGCTCGAGCTTCGCGGAGGCGGCGATCTGCTCGACGAGCGGCGCCTTCTCGTGACAGACGCCGCACCAGGGAGCATGGAAATAAGCGAAGTGCATCGGATCCGCCGGATGTGAGGACTGGGACGAGGTTAGATGTCGCTTGTGCACGTGGTGTGCCCGATAACGAGCCCAGCTTCACTCCCTCTCGGCAGCAACTTTGGGCGCACCCACATCGCCCCACGCGCCGGTAGCGACCTCAATACACATGTCTGCAGGCCATCGCACTGCATGGCGCGCGAGATGCAGGATTCGACCTGCCGGTTTTCAGGATGCTTCCGCGTGACGTTGCCATGTCACGGTACTCCCCCCTCTCCGAGCTCCGGCGCGCCGTCAGCTCGCCCGCTGTGGGAGCCATGAAGTCGCGGCTCGTCGGAGCTGCATCCGTCCCCGATCCTGCCGCCGACCCATCATCCCGCGGAGGTTGACCATGGACCGCACGGGCGACGCTGAGCATGCAAGGCCGGACCGCGGCAAACGACGTTCCGAGCGCGAGCGCCGAGCTCGAGGCGGCGACGCTCAGCGGTTGGACGCCGCGCGGTCAGTGGAGCAGTCGGTCGAGCCCGGGAAGCCGGGTGAGGAGTCATCAGCGAAGGTCGACGAGCTGGTGGGACAGCGGGTGCTCTTCGAGGCCGTGCTGCAGCAGATGCCGAGTGCGGTCGTCATCGCCGAGGCGCCTTCCGGCCGGCTCCTCCTCGCCAACGACCAGGTCGAGCGCTTCCTGCGCTACCCGTTCCGGCCGTCGACCAGGATCGAGGAGTATACCGACTACACGGGCTTTCATCCCGACGGGCGCCAGCTTCGCCCGGAGGAGTGGCCCCTCGCGCGCGCGATAAAGGACGGTGAGGTGATCACCGACGAGGAGATCCGGATGCTGCGCGGCGACGGCACGATCGGCGTCGGGCTGTTCAGCGCCGCCCCTGTTCGCGACCGCGAGGGTCGCATCGTGGCCGGTGTCGTCGCATGGTCCGATGTCACCGAGCGGAAGCGCGCGGAAGACGCCCTGCGTGAGACGCAAGCTCGGCTGCAACACCTGCTCGCCGCGAGCCCGGCAGTGCTCTACGCGCTCGAAGTCACGAGGAAGGAGGTCACCCCGGTGTGGGTCGGTGACAACATCTCGCGCGTCATGGGTTACAGCGTTGACGATGCCGTGATGCGCGCCTGGTGGCCCGCACACCTGCACCCCGACGACCGCGCGAGCGCCTATGCCACCCACGCTGCCCTGCTCGACGAGGGCGAGGCCGCCAGCGAATACCGCTTCCGGCACAGCGACGGAAGCTACCGCTGGATCCGCGACGAGTTACGTCTGACGCAGGGGGAGCACGGTGAGACTCTGGAGGCCGTCGGAGCCTGGCTGGACATCACCGAACGGAAGCGCGCGGAAGAAGCGCTCGCGGAGAAGAGCCGGGAGCTTCAGGCAGCGAGCAACGCCAAGTCGCAGTTCCTGGCCAACGTGAGTCACGAGCTCCGCACACCGCTGAACGCGATCCTGAGCTACAGTCAGCTTCTGCTGGAAGAGCTCGAGGAGCGCGGACAGGACGACTTCAGACCCGATGTGAGGAAGATCCACTCAGCCGGAGCCCATCTGCTGGAGCTGATCAACGACATCCTCGATCTCTCCAAGATCGAGGCTGGCAAGATGGAGCTTTATCTGGAGTCGTTCGACGTGCCGACGCTCGTCCGCGATGTCGTGGCCCTGGTCGGGCCGCTGGTCGAGAGGAACGCCAACACGTTGGATGTGCGGTGCTCCCCCGGTATCGGCGCGATGCGAGCGGACGTGACGAAGGTGCGACAGGCGCTGTTCAATCTCCTGAGCAATGCCACCAAGTTCACCGAGCATGGCACGGTCTCGCTCGCGGTCACCCGAGCGGCCATCGACGGCGTCGATTCCATCACGTTCGCGGTGAGCGACAGCGGGATCGGCATGAGTCCCGAGCAGACGGCCAGACTCTTCCAGGCGTTCTCCCAGGCCGATTCGTCGACGACTCGCAGGTACGGTGGGACCGGACTCGGGCTGGCGATCAGCCGCCACTTCTGCAGGATGATGGGTGGCGACATCACGGTCGAGAGCGAGATCGGCAAGGGCTCGACATTCACGGTGAGGTTGCCCGCGGAGGTAGTCGGCCCTCCCACGACGCCCGAGCCGGGCGTGGCGCCGACATCCGGTCCCACGTCCGATAGCGGGCCCACGCTACTGGTCATCGACGACGATGCGACGGCCCGCGAGCTGATGCAGCGCTTCCTGGCAACGGAAGGGTTCCGCATCGTGACATCCTCGAGTGGCGCGGACGGCTTGCGATTGGCAAAGGAGCTGCTCCCCGACGCGATCACCCTGGACGTGCTCATGCCGGGCATGGACGGCTGGGCTGTTCTGACGGCGCTGAAGGGTGATCCTGAGCTCGCGGACATCCCCGTCATCATGCTCACCATCGTCGAAGAGAAAAGCATGGCCTATTCGCTCGGTGCTTCGGAGTACCTGACGAAACCGATCGACCGGAGCCGCCTGACCGCCGTGCTCGAACGCTACCGGCGCGAGAATCAAGCTCGCAGCATCCTGATCGTCGAGGACGATGCGGCCACGCGTGACTCCCTGCGGCGAGCGCTCGAGCCGGATGGCTGGGCTATCGATGAAGCCGAGAACGGCCAGATCGGGTTGGCGCGCGTCGAGAAGAGCCGACCCGGGGTAATCCTGCTCGACCTGATGATGCCGGAGATGGATGGCTTCGAATTCATCACCGAGCTTCGACGGCACGAGGAGTGGCGGAGCATTCCGGTCGTGGTCATCACCGCGAGGGATCTCACGGGAGAAGATCATCGGCGCCTGAACGGCTACGTCGCCGCCACAGTTCAGAAATCGGCTTACGATCGTGAGGCGCTGCTGACCGAGGTCCGCGATCTGCTGGCGACGTCACTCCCGCACCCCGCCACGCGGCGGCAGGTGTAGAGGCACAGGTCGTGAGCCACGCGTGAGCGCCGGAGGGAGCGCTGCCAAGAATCCTGCTGGTCGAAGACGATGAGATGAATCGCGACTCGTTGACGCGCCTCCTGCGACGCCGGGGCTACGAGCTGCTGGTAGCGCACGACGGTGCGGATGGCGTAGCGATGGGCAACTCGGAGATGCCCGATCTGATCCTGATGGACATGAGCTTGCCGGTGCTGGATGGCTGGGAGGCGACCCGACGGCTCAAGGCAGCACCCGAGACCCAGGACATCCCGATCATCGCCCTGACCGCGCACGCCATGTCGGCCGATCGCGACAGGGCCCTCGCGGCCGGCTGCGACGACTACGACAGCAAGCCAATAGAGCTCGCGCGCCTCCTGCCGAAGATCGAAGCCCTGTTGAGCAGGGAGAGCTGAACCTTGCCGGCCACTTCTCACAGCTCCGAGTCCACGGGATCGGTGCAGGGGCGTGACAATTCGGGGCACGCAGCTGCTCGCAGCCCGTCCGAGAGCGACGGCCTCCGCCAGTTGCGGCACGATCTCCGGACGCCGGTCAACCACATCCTCAGCTACGCCGAGCTGCTGCGGGAGGAGGCGCAGGACTCGGGGTTGGCTGAGCTGGTAGTCGCGCTGGAGGAAATCATCCTCGCCGGCAGGCAAACACTCAAACTCATCAGCGACCTCCTCCGTCCGACGAGGCCTGAAGCCGATGCAGTGATTCCCCCCGAGCTGGCCCACTCGATCGATGACCGGCTGCAGAGCATCGTCGAGCGGACCGCCGCGCTTCAGGCGAACGCCGGAACGCGTGGGCACGAGCGTATGATCTCCGATCTGAAGCGCATCGAAAGTGCTGCCGCACTTCTACGGGTGCTGGTCGGCGAAGCTCCCACTCGCGCGCCGATCGTTCCCAGTACCGCCCAGCGCGCCGTCAGCGTCGCGAGCCCGGCGGGCGATGGCTCGGACGCGAGCCCGGCGTCCGGGATCGCAACGGGACGCCCCGTCCATGTCGTGCCCGTGCCCGGGTCTCTGCTTGTGGTGGATGACATCGAGCAGAACCGCGATGTACTCACCCGCATGCTCGAGCACCTCGGCTACGGCGTGACACAGGTTGAAAACGGTCGTCGGGCGCTGGAAGTGTTGGAGACGACGAAAATCGACCTGGTGCTGCTCGACATCATGATGCCCGAAGTCGACGGGTACCAGGTGCTGGAGCACCGGCACGGCCATCCGCGTCTGCGTGACATTCCGTTCATCGTGACATCGGCCCTGGATGAGCTGGCGAGCGTCGTCCGGTGCATCGAGATGGGCGCAGAGGACTACCTCACCAAGCCGTTCGAACCGGTTCTGTTGAGGGCAAGGGTTGGCGCCTGCCTCGAGAAGAAGCGGCTGCGCGACGCAGAGGTCGAGTACCTCCGGCAGGTGGAGCTGGTGATCGATGCGGCTACCGCTGTCGAGACGGGGCGCTACGCGCCCGGGTCACTGGCTGCCGTGGCGAGAAGGGCCGACGAGCTCGGGCGACTCGCACGGGTGTTCGATGCAATGGTCGTCGGCGTGCGGGCCCGCGAGGAGCGACTCCGAAAGCAGGTGAGCGCTCTCACTCTGGAGATCTACCAGGCACTCCATCGTGAGCCCGAGGTGGAAGCGAACGTCTCCGCCGGCGAGGGTACCCCGCCAGACCCGCGCGCTCGACTTTCCGCGGCAGCCGCAGCCGCCGATGACGGATCTTCCTCCAACCTCGCTGCCGGCCAGCTCTTCGCAGGGCGCTTCGAGATTCTGGGAGTCGTCGGGAGCGGCGGGATGGGCACGGTGTACAGGGCGCACGATCGCGAGCTGGGCGAGGACATCGCCATCAAAGTCATCCGCCCGCAGCTTCTTGCGGCCGACGACACGCTCCGGGAGCGCTTCAGGAGCGAGATCCGGCTCGCGCGGCGCATCTCGCACGAGAACGTCGTGCGCACCCACGATCTGGGCGAGTGGGGTGGCGTGTCGTTCGTCACGATGGAGCACGTGGAGGGCATCACCCTGCGCGAGCTCATCGACACGCGCGGGAGCGTTGGAGTCGCCGCCACCCTGGCCATCGCGAGACAGCTCGCCCGCGCGCTCGACGCCGCGCACGCGCACGGTGTGCTCCATCGCGACATCAAGCCGGCCAACCTGCTGCTGGATGGGGCGGGTGTGCTGAAGGTGATGGACTTCGGCATCGCACGCCTCGCCGAGCGCCCCAATGCGATCACGCAGGTGGGCATCGTGCTCGGCACGCCCGACTACATGCCCCCCGAACAACTTCTGGCCGAGACGGTGGACGTTCGCGGTGATCTGTACGCCACGGGCGTCGTCCTGTACGAGTGTCTGACCGGGCGTCTCCCGTTCGTAGCCAGCTCGCCCATCGCCCTGATCGCCAAGCTCCTCCACGAAGATCCGCCCCCGCCCCTCGCACTCAACACCGACGTACCACCTGCGCTGTCGGCGCTGGTCATCCGCTTGCTGGCGAAGATGCCCGACGATCGACCGGGTAGTGCAGCGGAGTTGGGTGAGCTTCTCTCGCAGATCGCGTGAACGACAACCGACGGTGATTGGCCGGGTTCCCCGGCTGGCGGTCCGTGACCGGCGTCCGGGTTCCCCCGCTCACCCAGTCACGGGACGCGCAATTACCGCCGCTGCTGTATTCCGGCCACGACGTCCCGCCGGATGCCGTCGCCGCGCGTGAAGAAGCCCGGCAGCGACACCGGCACCGTGCCCGTGATCGACGCGCGGCCAAGCACCGCGCGCGCGGCCGCGCGCTCCAGAGCGTCGGACACGCCGTACGTCACGGCATATGTACCCACGCGAGGGAACTGGCGAATGAGATACGGATTGCCGAGCGACACGACGATCACTCGCTCGCGCGCGGCGAGCGAGTCGATCCAGCTTGCGACCGGAGTGGGGATCGCCACCCTGCCCTCGCCCTCGATGCGTCGCACGTAGGTCGCGACGATCACCCGGTCCGCGCCATGTACCTCGCGCGCGATCGAGTCGAGTCTGGCCGGCGATGTGGCCGGTTCGATCTCGAAGACGCGGCTCTCCGGCGCATCCTGGCGTACCTCGGCGGCAAAGGCGCGGCCGGCGCGCAGCTCGCTCCGCGGCATGTACTGCACGAGCACGGTCCGTCCACTCGCTGGTACGGGGATCAGATTCTGCTCGTCGCGCAGTAGCGTGACGGCGCGCGTGGCGATGTCGGCGGCGAGCGCGCGGTGCTCCGGCGCACCTACGATCTGGCGGAGCGTGTCGAGCGACACGAACCGGTGGAAGGCCACGCCCGTGCGCGCCTTGAGCTCGAGCACGCGTCGCACCGAGGAGTCGATTCGCGCACGAGAGATCTCGCCGCGCTCGACCGCGGCGACGACGGCGTCGATCGCCTTCGTCGGGTCGGTCGGCTTGAGCAGCACGTCGGCCCCCGCCTTGACGGCGAGCACCGAGCTCTCCTCGGTCGTGTACCCTTTCCCGATTCCGCCCATCGTCATCGCGTCCGTGATCGCGAGGCCGCGGAAGTGCAGACTGTCGCGCAGGAGCCCGGTGATGATGCGCGGCGCGAGGGTCGCCGGCGTGGTGCTGTCGCCCTGCACCGCCGGCAGCGCGATGTGCGCCGTCATCACGATTCCGGCACCCGCCTCGATACCTGCGGCGAACGGCACGAGCTCCACCGTGTCGAGCCGCGCCATCGTGGCGTCCACCAGCGGCAGCCCCACGTGCGAGTCGACATCCGTGTCACCGTGTCCGGGGAAGTGCTTGAGCGTCGCTACGATCCCCGCGTCCTGCACCCCCTTCACGAAAGCAGCGGAGAGCGCGGCCACCCGGCGGGGATCCTCCCCGAACGAGCGTGTGTTGATCACCGGGTTCGCCGGATTGTTGTTCACGTCCACGACCGGTGCGAAGTCCGTCGTGAATCCCACCGCCCTGGCCTCGCGCCCGATGATGCGGCCGACGTCGTACGCATCCTCCTCGCGACCGGTGGCGCCGATGGCCATGGCGTTCGGAAAGACAGTCGCGCTGCCGGCATCCATCAGGTAGTGGGTGAACACTCCGCCCTCGAGCCGCCCGAGATTGGGCTCGAGGTCACCGCTGACCAGGAGCGGCACCCTGGCCGCGCGCTGCATCGCATTGATCTTCGCGGCCACCTCTATCGGGGAGCCGAGCGACATCGACACGCCACCGACATTGTCGTGGACGATCCAGCGCAGCACCTCGGCGAAGCTGGAGTCGCGCACGTTCGTGTAGTCGCCGAGAACCCACACATTGACCATCTGGCCGACCCGCTCGCGCAGGGTGAGCGAGGCGAGCGTGCTGTCGACCCAGGCTTGCTGCGCCGCCGTCAACGGGGTGCGAGGGTCCAGGGTGCCTGCGACGGTGGTGGGAAACGAGAGCTCCACCAGGAGCGGGCGATGATCCGACACGCGGGTCTCGACCACGCGCGCGGACCGGCAGTGGATCGAGTCGCCGAGGTACAGATAATCGATGCGCTTGACCGGGACGTCGGCGGGATAAGTGAAGCCGTCGCCTTTCGCGCACTCCGTCCAGCTATCGCGCATTCCATCGCGAAGCGCGGCCTGCACCGCGCTCTCGGGGGTGGAGTTGAAGTCGCCGCCTGCGATGACCAGCGCCCCGCTCCGCCGGGCCTGCGCGACGAGACTTGCTATCGTGTCCGCTTCCTGACGACGCCAGTGGTCATCGCGCGAGGGGTCGAGGTGCGTGTCGATCACGGTGAGCCGGCCCATCGGGCTCGCGATCTGCACACGCAGCGCGCCGCGCGGCTCGTACGATCCGCCGGCGCGCTGCTGCGGCGGCGTCACCGGCAGATGGATGAGCGTGTCGCGTACGATCGGCCAGCGCGAGAGGATGGCGACGCCGTACTCCCCGCCGTCGTAGTCGAGTGAACTGCCGAAAGCGACGTGCATCCCGGTGCGCGCCGCCAGCACGGCGGGTTGGTCCACCCCACCGGAGCGGCGCGTCCCCTGGTCCACCTCCTGAAGAAGCACGACGTCGGCGCCACTCGTGCGCACCAGCTTCGCGACACCGGCGAGGTTGTCCGCGCCGGCTGCGTCCTTGCCCGCATGGATGTTGTAGACGAGCACCCGGGCGGTGATGCCGGGGGCAGGCGCTGGTGGCGCCGCTGTCCGGATGCTCGCACACGACAGAGTGGCGCAGAGCGACCACGCGAAGGAGAACCGGCGCACGATATGGCGCCCGTAGCGGAGCGGCTTGTCGGGAGTAGACATGCGGGTAGACTAACGCATGCACCGCGTTTCGTCATCGATCCGGGAGCGGGTCAGCGTAAGCTCACCCGGCATCGCGCTCTCCTGCCACCCTCGGGAAGGCCGACTGCGTCACATCCACCGGCGCCGCCCGCGTACGCGCTGCCGTTGTACCGCGCGCCGCGTACATCTTCGCGAACGCCTGGAGCGCGGCGAGCAGCGCAAGGAAGAGGAGCACGTGCCGCACGTTATTCAGGCTCGCCCAGCGTACAGCGGCCTCCGTCGCTTCGGCCGACGGTCCTGCGCGCATGAGCCGGACCATCGTGGGGATGAAGTAGCCGAGCGTGAGCGCGCGATCGCCGAGCGCGAAGAGCGCCGCGCCAAGCCACCAGAACCTCACCTCTCCCGTGGCCCGCCACGCCGCCACCAGGTTGACGAGCGTAAGCAGCGTGAGCGGGACCGTGGTAACGAACACCCAGAAGCGGCGCCCCGTGTCGTCGTGCTGTGCCGCGGTGGCGTTCCATTGCGGGGCGGAGGCGCCCACTGTATCGAGCCATGTCGGAATCGTGATGCGCGCTTCGTAGAGTCCGGCACCGAGGGCGATCCCGAGGTTGATGATGAAGAGCCACAGCAGTGTTCTGGATGTCAGTCCCATGTGTCCACCTCCTCACTTGGTCCGCCCGCGAGGCGCGGGTATACTTCGGAATTGATAATCTTTCGGCATTCCGGATAATACGGATTCCCTAAACACTGCAACGAACGAGAAGGTTCCATGACCGGCGCGGGTCGAGGCGGTAAGGGCGGGACGCGCCCCGCGAAGCGCGCCGCCCGAGGCAAGGGGCGCCGTGCGGCGGCGGGTAAGGAGCACGCCACGCCTGGACAGCGGCGCGCGGCGCTCCACGCAGAGCTCAGTGATGCGGCGCGTGCGCACAGCACCGCCACCGTGCTCTTCCACTCCGCCATCAACGCGCGTCAGGGGCTTAGCGCCACCGAGGGAAAGGCGCTCGACCTTCTCGCCCGGCACGGGGCGCTTACAGCGGGGCAGCTAGCCGAGCACACGCACCTCGCACCCGCCTCGGTGACGGAGCTCGTTGACCGGCTCGAGGCGAAGGGCTTCGTGCTTCGACGGCGCGACGACAGCGACCGGCGGCGCGTGCTGGTGGAGTTCACGCCGGAGAAGCGCGCCGAGCTTGCGGCGGTATTCGATCGTTTCGGCCGGTCGGTTGACGCGCTGTGGAGCGAGTTCACCACCGAGGAGCTCGCGGTGGTGCGCCGCTTCCTGGAGAGCGCTACCGCGTTCTTGCAGAAGGCCGCGGATGGGCTGGCGGAGGGTGACGCGAAGGGTCGGTGATCGGCGGAGTCAGCTCCGTGACATCGAGCCGTCTAATCAGCGGTGACAATTCGCTCTACGGTGGTGTGCCTCGTATTCGGCAATTGTCTCCGCGGTCACCCGAGTCCGACGGTCTTGGTGAAAGCCCGTTCGCCAGACGCTCACGACGAAGACTGGTCGCGAATGCTCGTGGCATGTACAACTGCACGAGCAGTGTGTCCACGTAGCCGGGTCGGACTCGGAAGGGCGCGGCTCTCGGACAGAACCCGATGCGACGCGTGCTGAGGACGTAAGCGCCGGATGGTACGTCTCAGAGAATCACCAGGAACGACGCACTGGCGGCGTACGACGCGGAGAGCCGCGCAGCAGAGCGTCCCGCAGTCGCTCTACGAAGGTGTGGTATTCGTCACCACTGTACACTGGTGTGTTCATTCGCCTCGAATCGATTGGACCGCCTTCGAACGGATCGCCTCGATAGCGCGGGAAGAAGTGCATATGCAGGTGCGGCAGCGTATTGCCGTGGACCTCGTAGTTCATCTTCACCGCACCGGTGATGGCGGCGACAGCGGAGGAGAGCTTCTGGACATCCCGCATATAGGCAGCGGCTTCGTCGGCTGAAAGGTCGTGGAATTCGACCGCGTGCCGACGAAAGACAAGGCATGCATAGCCGCGCATCGGTGCGTGCTCCTGCGCCGTCACCCAGGCTATCTCGAGCTCGGCCACGATGTCCCTTGGCCCACCCTGCACGCAGATCGGACAGCTCTCGCCAAGCGTCAGGTCACGCCAGCGACGCTCATCATTCCATGCCGACATGTCAATACGGTAGCTCATCTGGCCGACAGCCCACGTAGTCCGGCGGAGGATCTTCCAGAAATTGCACGGCATCGATGCTCGACCGCCCTTCACGGAGCGCCTTGGCGACGCGGTGTCTTCCGTCCATCACGGCACCGTCGGCCGCGAGGATGATCGGATACGTCAGCTCGGCTGCGTCCAGCAACTGAACGTGCGCCACCAGGGAGCGCCAGGTGAGCGTCTCCCCCTCCCCGAATACCGGCTCATCGAGCTCGCGGATCCGGGACAGTGGCACCCGACGAATCGGGAAGTCGCGCGAGAGGTGTACGAGCCGGTCCACGTCCCAGGCGAGCAGGCCCTGCGGTGACTCCCGGAAGTAATACTGCTTACGCATCGTATTCGCCCGCCGTCCGCCCAGGGAGTGAGTGTTCAGGTGGCGCGGTGACGGATCGTGTTCGCAGCCACGCACGTATGTTCACGCCGGCACACTCTGCTGGCCAAGTGTCTCCTGCCAGCCGGCTTGCCGGAATAACCTATACACAGCCTACCACGATACCCTATACATCATCGGACGCAATACCCTTGATTTCGCTTGCCTCAATAACCTATATTTGATATGACGCAATGACCGATAGATTGTCCACCAGGCCCGCCCCTTATGACTACGCCCGCCGTAAACCCAGCGCAGCGCCGCCTCGCAGCCGCGCTCCGCACCCTCAAGCAGCTGCAGGATCGCGGGCAGGTGGTCCTCCGATCGGCCGACCTCGATCGGCGCGAGCGGGAGGCGCTCGTGGCGGCGGGCTTTCTCCGGGCCGTCGTCAAAGGATGGTATCTCGTCTCCCGGCCTGGCGATGCTCCAGGGGACACCACGCCGTGGTTCGCCGCCATGCGCGACTTCGTGGCCGGATACTGCAACGCCCGGTTCGGTGACGAGTGGCACATGTCGCCCGCCTACTCGATACTCGTCCATGCCGGCGCGACGTCGCTTCCGCAGCAGGTGATCGTCCATTCCCCGCACGCGAAAAACAGCCTCCTCGAGCTGCCCGCCGGCTGCTCGCTCGTGGACTACCTCGCACGGGACTTCCCCCCGGTCGATCAGATAGAAGTCCGCGACGGCCTGCGTGTGCTGCCGCTCCACGCCGCCCTCATCCGAGTCCCCGAGGCGTTCTTCCAAACGGCCGCCACGGATGCGCAGATCGCGCTCGCGAGGCTGCCTGACACGGCGGACCTGAACCGGCAACTCATCGCCGGGCGCCACAGCGTGGTGGCAGGACGACTCGCCGGCGCGCTCCGGGCGATCGGCCGCCCCGTGCTCGCAGACGACGTCCTCGGCACCATGCGCGCGGCCGGGTACACGGTTCAGGAATCGAACCCCTTCCTGCATGCCCCACCCGTTCTCGAAACTACCCGCGTGGCGTCCCCCTATGTGCACCGGCTGCAGCTGATGTGGCGCGCCATGCGCGAGGAGGTCCTGCGACACTTCCCCGAGGAGCCCGGACTCCCCGACGACGTCGGCGCATACCTGGCCGTCGTCCAGGAGAACTACCGCGCCGACGCCTACCATTCCCTCTCCATAGAGGGCTACCGAGTCACCGACGAGCTGATCGAGCGCGTCGCCACCGGCGCCTGGAATCCGGAACAACACTCCGATGACGCGGATGCTCGGAACGCGATGGCCGCCCACGGCTACTGGCGCGCCTTCGAAGCCGTCCAGAAGTCCCTCCAGCGCATCCTTGCCGGTGAGAACCCGGGGCGCGTCGCCCGCGCAGACCACGGTACCTGGTACCGCGCACTCTTTGGCCCCAGCGTAGAAGCGGGGATCCTGGGGGCGGCCGACCTCGCGGGCTACCGCAACGGGCCCGTCTACATCAAGAACGCCGCGCACGTGCCGCCCCCCCGCGAGGCCGCCCGCGAGATGATGCCGGCGTTGTTCGATCTCATTGCCGAGGAGCGGTCAGCAGTCGTCCGCGCCGTCCTGGGTCACTTCTGCTTCGTGTTCATCCACCCCTACATGGACGGCAACGGGCGCATGGGTCGGTTTCTCATGAACGCAATGCTCGCCTCCGGTGGCTTCCCCTGGACCATCATCCGCGTCGAGTGGCGCGATCGGTACCTGGCCGCACTGGACGCCGCCAGCGCCCGGGGCGACATCGGTCCGTTCGCCCAGCTCCTAGGCGAGGCGATCCAGGCTGGGTCAGGTCTGGAATCGTGAATGGGTACAAGCGCTTCGCCGCTTGTACCCATTCACGATTCCAGACCTGACCCAGCCCTACGCGGTCTTACTGCACCGTATTGATCATGTCGAAGATCGGCAGGTACATCGCCACCACCATACCGCCCACCACCACGCCGAGGAACACGATCATGATGGGCTCCATGAGGCTCAGCAGCCCGCTCACCGCCGTATCCACCTCGGTGTCGTAGAAGTCCGCGATCTTCGTGAGCATCTCGTCCAGACCACCGGTCTGCTCACCCACCGCGATCATCGAGATCACCATCGGCGGGAACACGGCCGACTTCTGGAGCGGCGCGGAGATCGTGTCACCGCCCGCGATGCTGGCGCGCGACTCCATGATCGCGTCGTGGATCACGCGGTTACCCGCGGTCTTCGCCGTGATCTCCAGGCCGTCGAGGATGCTGACGCCGGAGCTGATAAGCGTGCCGAGCGTACGCGTGAAGCGCGATACGGCCGACTTTCTCAGCAGGTCACCCAGCACGGGGATCTTGAGAAGGAACGAGTCGATCTTGAGCTGACCGTCGGAGGTTTTGTAGTACCGCTTGAGACTCGTGACCGCGGCGAAGACCCCCGCGCCCACCGCCCACCAGTAGCCGGTGAGGAACTTGGACGCCCCGATCACGATTCGCGTGGGGAGCGGGAGCGCCAGGTTCACGCTCGCGAACATGTTCTCGAACACGGGGATCACGAAGATGAGCAGCACCATGATCGCTATCGCGGCCACGCTCATGATCACGCCGGGGTAGATCATCGCGCTCTTCACCTTCCCGACCAGCGCGTCGTTCTTCTCCAGGAAGGTGGCGAGGCGCATGAGGATGGTATCGAGGATACCGCCCGCCTCACCGGCGGCCACCATGTTCACGTACAGCTCCGTGAACGCCTTGGGGTGCTTGCGCAGCGCGTCGGCAACGGTGTTGCCTGACTCCACGTCGTACACGACCTGACGCGTCACCTCCTGCAGCGCCTTGTTCTCGCTCTGCTTGGAGAGGATGTCGAGCGCCTGCACCAGGGGCAGACCGGCGTTGATCATGGTGGAGAACTGGCGCGTGAAGATCACGATGTCGCGGGTCTTGATGCGGCCCGGACGCTTCTTTGCCTTCTCCTGATCGACCTTTACGATGATGAGCCGCTGACGCTTGAGCTGCGCCACCACGTCGTCGCGTGTGGCGGCCTCCATGGTGGCGGACTTCAGCTCGCCGCCCAGCGTCCGTGCGGTATACGCGAATGTCGGCATTGGCTTCCTCGGATTTCGGGTCTCTACCGCTTACCGCCGATCGCGGCGACCTTGCGGTCGCGCGTGCCGCTGGCCAGGAGGTCGGCGGCATCGTCTGTGAGCGGCTGTTCCCCGATCATGCGCAGGAACTCGTTGGGGTTCGGCGACACGCGGAGGCATTCGTCGCGCTCCACCTCGCGCGCCATGTGCAGCTGGTACAACGCGTCGTTCAACGTCTGCATCCCGTACTTCTTGCCGGCCTGCATGAGGCCCGGGATCTGATGGATCTTGTTGTCGCGGATCACCGCGCGAATTGCCGGCGTCACCACGAGGATCTCAGCCGCCATGGCGCGACCGCGGCCGCGCGCGCGCGGGAGCAGCGTCTGCGTGATGATTCCCTCGAGCGAGAACGCCAGCTGTGCCCTCACCTGCTCCTGCTGGTGCGAGGGGAAGACGTCGATGATGCGGTTCATCGCCTCCGCCGCGGAGTTGGTGTGCAGCGTGGCGAAGCAGAGGTGACCGGTCTCGGCGATAGTGAGTGCCGACTGTATGGTCTCGAGATCGCGCATCTCACCGACGAGAATCGTGTCCGGGTCCTCGCGCAGCGCGTACTTGAGCGCCGTAGCGAAGCTCTTGGTGTCCGTCCCCACCTCGCGCTGGTTGACGATGCAGCTCTGGTGACGGTGGATGAACTCGATCGGGTCCTCCACCGTGATGATGTGTCCCTTCCGCTCGCGGTTGATCTTGTCGATCATCGCCGCGAGCGTGGTCGACTTGCCCGACCCCGTTGGCCCCGTGACGAGCACGAGCCCCCTCGGCCGCTCGGCCATCTTGGCCACGGCGGGCGGGAGTCCCAGCTCCTCGAAGGTCCTGATGTTGAAGGGGATCTGCCTGATCACGAGCGACACGCACCCGCGCTGCTTGAAACAGTTCCCACGGAAGCGCGCCAGATTCTGGATGCCGAACGAGAAGTCCAGCTCGTCCTCGGTCTCGAACCTCTTCTTCTGGTTCTCCGTGAGGATCGAATAGGCGAGCTGCATCGTGTCCTTCGGCGCCAGCACCACCTCGATATTCGAGTTGGCGATGTCCCCGTCGATACGCAGCTTGGGCCTGTCGCCCGCCGTGATGTGCAGGTCCGACGCGTCCCGCTCGATCATCTCCTCGAGCAGCTGTCGCAGATTCAGTGACTGGGCGGGGGGGGAGGTCATTGGGGGTGGCTGGTGAGTGTGTACTTATGACTAGTGGCGGGGCGCCGAGGTAAAATCGGGGAGGGGCGGGAGAGAGCAGAGAGCAGAAAGCAGAGAGCAGTGAACTGCCGAGGGGGTGAGGGCCTACCGCCAGGAGCAGGTACCTGCTTCCTGTTTCCTGTCTCCTTGCCGTTCCTGCTTTCTGCTCTCTGCTGTCTTCATCTCCCCTAGACAGTAGTCTCCCTTATCACCTGCTCCAGCGTCGTTATCCCCTTCATGACCTTCAGCAGGCCATCCATTCGCAGGGTGAGCATGCCATCCGTAATGGCGGCGTCGCGGATCTCGGCGGCGCCTACGTTCTGGAGGACGAGCTTGCGGAGACGGGGGGTCATCGCCATCACCTCGTAGAGGCCCTGGCGGCCCTTGAGACCGTTACCGTTGCAGGCGTCGCAGCCGCGGCCGCGGAAGAGGGGCATCTCGCTGACCTTGGTGTTCAGGTTGAAGTCCTGGACGATGGGGGCGGCGAGCTTGGTGGCACCCTTCTTCATGTTCTGGATCGCTTCTTCGGTGTAATGCAGATCGCCGAACGTCGTGTCGGGCTTGAGCTTGGCGGCGCGGTAGTACTCGTCGGTCCAGTCGACGCGGGCCGCGCAGCTGCTGCAGACGCGGCGCACCAGACGCTGGGCGAGCACCAGGTTCACGGCCGAGGCAACGT
Organism: Gemmatimonadaceae bacterium; assembly: GCA_035688075.1. Classification (GTDB taxonomy): domain Bacteria; phylum Gemmatimonadota; class Gemmatimonadetes; order Gemmatimonadales; family Gemmatimonadaceae; genus JADGGM01. Next base: position 18,826 of record DASSNL010000077.1, on the reverse strand, counting down.
TGAAGGGCTCGAGACCCATATCGAGGAGACGCGTGACCGTTTCGGCGGCGGAGTTCGTGTGCAGGGTGCTCATCACCAGGTGCCCGGTGAGCGCCGCCTTGATCGCGATGCCGCCGGTCTCCAGGTCACGGATCTCACCGATCATGATGATGTTCGGGTCCTGTCGCAGGAACGCCTTCAGCGCCGCCGCGAAGGTGAGACCGATCTCGCTGCGGACGAGCACCTGGTTGATCCCGAAGAGGTTGTACTCGACGGGGTCCTCCGCGGTCATGATGTTCACGTCCACGTTGTTGATCTTGGAGAGCGCGGAGTACAGCGTGGTCGTTTTACCCGAGCCCGTCGGCCCCGTGACCAGCACCATTCCATATGGATTGGTGACCGCCTCCATGAGATCCGCCTCGGCGCGCGGCTCTATACCGAACTTCTCGAGATCGAGCGTCAGGTTCCCCTTGTCGAGGATTCGGAGCACGATCTTTTCGCCGAAGAGCGTGGGAAGAGTGGAGACGCGGTAGTCGATCACCTTCTTCCCGATCTTCAGCTTGATGCGGCCGTCCTGCGGCACGCGGCGCTCGGCGATGTTGAGGTTCGCCATGATCTTGAAGCGGGAGACGAGAGCCGCCTTCAGCTTCATCGGCGGCTTCATGATCTCCATGAGCGCGCCGTCGATGCGGTAGCGCACCCGCATCTCGTTCTCGAAGCACTCGAAGTGGATGTCCGAGGCACCGCGACGAACGGCATCCGTGAGGATGCCGTTGATCAGCTTCACTACCGGCGCGTCGTCGATCGCGGCGGCTAGCGTTGCCGCGCTGATCTCCTCGTCCTTCTCCTCGACGACCTCGATGTTGTCGTCGTTGTCGATGTCCTGGAGGATACTCTGGAGCGCCGCGTCGGCCGACTCGCCGTAGTGCTTCTCGATCGCGTTGCGTAGCGTGTACTCGCCCGCGATGACGGGGAAGATGTCGTAGCGGGTGATGAACTTGAGGTCATCTATGACCACCAGGTTCGACGGATCCGCCATCGCGACCGTGAGCGTGCGCCCCTCGCGCTTGAGCGGGAGGAGGAGGTGGCGCTGCGCGAGGTCGGGGGGGATGAGCTTGGCGATCCTGGTGTCGACCTCGAAGTTGCTGAGGTCCACGGCCGGCATGCGGAACTGGCGCGCCAGCATCCTGGTGAGCTCGACTTCGTTGATGAAGCCCATCTTCACCAGGTTGTACCCGACCCGCATTCCCGTGTTTTTCTGCTCCTGCAGCGCCTGCTCGAGTGCTTCTCTGGTGATCAGCCCCTCGCGAATGAGGAGCTCGCCGAGTCGCTCACCGGAAGATGCAGCTACTGGTGCGGCCATATTCGCCGAGAATGGGGGTGGTACAGACTTGGGGCTGCTTAGTGGTGAGATGGCGGGTGCCGCCGCGCCCTCTCGGGACCCGGACGGCCGGCCGGTTCTTTCACACGGGATGGACGCGGGCGGAGTGAAAACGTCACGTACGGAGAGAGCGCTCTGGCCAACGCAGGACCAACGCCCTTAACGCGTTGCAGCTCCTCGAGCGACCCGAATGGGCCGAGCGAATCGCGGTTGGCGATTATACGCTCCGCCATCACTGGCCCTATCCGTGGCAACGCTTCCAGCGCTGCGGCATCGGCCACGTCCACGTCCACCTTCCCTGGCTTCGTGGAGGCGTAGTAGACGGTGGGCCGCACATCTCCACCGAAGGAGCTGACGGCCATTTCCGTCGCGAGCCGGGAGCCTCCGACCCGCGTGCCACCGGACGCGCTGGTGGATCGGCTGGACGATCGGCTGGAAGCGCTCTTCTTTTTCCTGCGCGAGCTCGATTTCCTGGAAGACGAGCTCCGCGCGCGCGCGGTATCCACCGCCGCGATCTGTCTCTCGAGCGCCGGCTGCCCCTCGGCGATCGCCGGGTCCCTCTCCGCCCCGCTCAACGCGGCCGATGCTCGAACTCCGCTGCCGAGGAGCATGAGGCCGGAGAGGAAGAACAGTGCTTTACGTTCCGCTGGTGTTGGCATGGCGGCCAATGTATGAAAGCCCGGTGAATGCGCATCACCGGAAGTCATCGGGGAGGGGCGGATCTATGCGGCTAGCAGGCTTGGTTCGCGAGGGAGAGGGCAGCCCGCGGTTCACGCGGAGAGCGCGGAGGGGTAAAGCGAGGGCGCGGAGAAAATCAGTAGGGCCTAGATCTCGAGGTCAGTAGCCATTCCGGCTCCATCGACCGCCTCCGGCTCCTCGAAACTGCGAAAAAGGGAGAACTGCAAGAGGACGGCAAGGAGGCAAGGGGAAAGGCTTCGGGCCTCTGGGATCGCGATCCTCCTCGGAGATCCAGCTAAGGACGGTTCCTCGTGATCAGGGGGAACTGCTCCCTCGCCTCTGGTCCTGCCCGGGTGGGCAGGACTCAAGGAGCGGGAGCAGTTCCCCCAAAACCCACCCGACTCTCTCTCGCAGTGATCCAGCCAGTGAGAGAGGGGGCAGGCAGTAAAGGCAGTTCTCCTTCTCTCCTTGCCGTCCTCCTGCAGTTCTCCCTTTTTCGCAGTTAAGGGAGCCGGGACGTAGAGACGTGGCCGGTAGCGTGAACGCGATGGCTGCTATCGCAGGACGTTCTCCGCGTCCTCGCCGTTCACCCCCGCGACCTCCGCGTGCGCAGTTCACCGACATGGACCAACCCTGTATCCCACAATCAGGATTTGCATCCAACACCGGCAATGTGCAGAATCAGGCAGCGCTGCTGGACTCGCTTTCGTTCTCCTGCCGGAGGGAGCAGCTTCGCGCCGCCTGCCGCACGACCCAGAATCGATCGAGAGGTCCGCCCGTGTTCCGCAATGCCATAGCTACAGCGATGCTCGTGGGGATTGTGCTCGTGTCACGCGCGCAGGCGCAGGTGGTGCGGGGTGCGGTGACGTCTGGAGCGGGCGGGCAGCCTATCCAGGGCGCCGCGGTGTCATTGATGGACTCGAGTGGCGCGCGCATCGGGGGCCTGTTTTCGGACGCGGCGGGAGACTTCAGCATCAGCGCGCCGGCGCCGGGGCGCTATATCGTGCGCGCGGTGCGCATCGGGTATCGGCCGGCACAGAGTGCGCCCTTGGTCATCGGCGCGGGGCAGGTGGTCGAGCAACAACTCGTCATGGACCCTGTACCGGTGGCGCTACCGGCAGTGGTGACGCGAGGCGACGACCGGTGCGTAATCAGACCTGATGAAGGACTCGCAGTCGCCCGGGTGTGGCAGGCCGCGCGCGCTGGGCTCGATGCCGCGCTCCTCCTGCAGGAGCAGGGGCTGGTGCGCACCACGGTAGTGCGCTTCGAGCGTAGCGTGCGACTGAACGGGAAGACCACCAGTGAACGGAGCTGGACTCTGAGCGGCCAGGGCGCGAATCCGTTCCAGAGTGCTCCGCCCGAGAGGCTCGCCGAATACGGGTATTCCCGCACCTACGGCGACAGCACCACGTACTTTGCTCCGGATGCGCGGGCGCTCCTCTCCGATGAGTTCTCCGATCACCACTGCTTTCGCCTGCAAGCCGCCAACGACAGCAATCCGAAACTGGTGGGGCTGGCCTTCGAGCCGTCGAAGCTGGGAAAGAAGCTCGATATCGAAGGCGTGATCTGGCTGGATCGCGAATCATCCGAGCTTCGGCATCTGGATTTTCACTACACGATGAAGCGGTCCGATCCGCTGGATGAGCGCCTCGGTGGTCGCATCGACTTCGAGCAGCTCACCAACGGTGCCACGATCGTGAAGCGCTGGGTGATCCGGATGCCGATTCGCGTCGCCAATCAGATGCGGCGCCAAGGTCCGCTCTTCCCGGACCAGCCGGCCACCCTGGTCGCGATCCGTGAAGCGGGCGGCGAGGTGACGGAGATACTCTCCGCGGCGGGCCGATCACTCTCGCGAAGCAGCATCGCATCGCTCACCGGTACGGTGCACGACAGCATCCAGGGGGGAGCGGCTGCTGGTGTGTCGGTCTTCCTGGCCGGCACCATGTTTTCTTCAACGACGGATACGAATGGACGCTATCGCTTCGACTCGTTGCCGCCGGGGCGCTACACGCTCTCGTTCGACGCGCCGACGCTGGACTCGCTCGGTATCGCGGCTCCCTATGCAACCGTCGAACTTCGCGCGGGCACGACGACCGAAGCGAACCTCGCCGTGCCGTCGGTGTCGGTGTTGCTCGCCGTCCTCTGTCCCGGGCCATTACCCGGTACAGAGCGTGGCATGGTAGCGGGCGTGGTGCGCGATGCGGCATCGGCGAAGCCGCTGGCGAACGCCGAGGTGGGCCTATCGTGGCGAGGGCGGGAAGTCGTGATGGATGGGCCGCACTTCGTCACGGATACGATCCGGGTGAAGGCGGACTCGCTCGGCGGATATCGCGTGTGCCGGGCGCCTGCCGGCGAGATCGTGAGGGCGAAGGCGTATGCCGGTAAGTACGGGAGTGGATCGATCGACATCGCGATCCCCGAATCGGGCATCGCCGTGCGCGACCTGCGGGTAGACGTGGCAGCGGCCGGCAAGGGTGAGCACGACGCGGCACGGCTGGCCGGCGCGGTCACGACTGCCGACGGAGCGCCGATCGCGGGAGTACGCGTTGGCATCGATGGTGTCGAGCGGATCGCGGTAACGGATTCGCTGGGCCACTTTCTCCTCTCGGATCTGCCGGCCGGATCGCAAACCGTGGAGTTCCGGCGAGTCGGATTCGCACCACTTCGCCAGAGTACGGAGCTTCGCCGCGGCGAGGTCACACGGGCAGATGCGACCCTCGCCCAGCGTGTCGTGACCATCGACTCCGTGCAGGTCGTCGGACGGCCGGCAAACAGCGATCCGACCGGATTCCTGAGACGCCGGCAACAGATAGCGGGCGGCCACTTCTTCGACCACCGCGAGATCGACTCGCTCGCGACGTTCAAGCTGAGCGACGTGTTGCGCATGACCCCCGCCCTCATCGTGAGCGCGGGCGGCCACGTCAACGTGCGCCGCAACGTCAACAACAACCTGCACGGCTGCTCGATCCAGTTCTACGTGGACGGCGCACCCTACGATGGCACGCTCGATGACTTCCGGCCCGACGACATCGAGTCGATGGAAGTCTACCCCGATGGCACGAGCGTCCCCGCACGATTCGGCGGTGCCCGCGCCGGTTGCGGTGTCATCGTGCTCTGGACCCGGATCGTACACCAATCGAGTGGCAAGGGGACGCCCAGGTAGAGGGCGCCGATCCGGGTCCAACCGGGATTCCGGGTGCATCGCGCCGGCACATAACTGCGCACGCGGAGGGCGCGGGGATGAACGGCGAAGACGCGGAGAGAGTCCTTACAGGCGACCATCGCGGTAGCTGGATAGGTTCCTTCTCTGAATCCGACCTCCGCAAACTGCGCAAAAGGGAGAACTCCAAGAGGACGGCAAGGAGGCAAGGGGAAAGGCTTCGGGCCTCTGGGATCCCGATCCTCTTGGGAGATCCAGGTAAGGACGGTTCCTCGTGATCAGGGGGAACTGCTCCCACACCTCTGGTCCTGCCCACCCCTCGCAGAACCGGAAGTGAGGGAGCAGTTCCCCAAAGCTCAACTAACTCTCTCTCACAGCGATCCAGCCAGGGAGCGAGGAGGCCAGTAGTGCAGGCAGTTCTCCTTCCCTCCTTGCCGTCCTCTTGGAGTTCTCCCTTTTTCGCAGTTAAGGGAGCCGGGACGTGGAGACGTGGCCGGTATCGCGAGCAGGACGGTTGCTATCGCAGGACGTTCTCCGCGTCCTCGCCGTTCATCCCCGCGCCCTCCGCGTCCGCAGTTCCGCGCGATGAACCAGGCCCCCGAATCAATCCAACCAGCCACGGTAGCAGCGACCCCTACCGCGCAATACCTTCCAGATCTCGACCACCAACACACCCGGAGCACGGAACGTGAGACGACTCGGAGCCCTTCTTATGATCATTGCATTGGCCGCTTGCGGGCGGGAGAGGGGGCCGCGGACGCAGTTCAGCGGGGAGACGGCGCTCGGCTACGTGAAGACGCAGCTCGATTTCGGGCCGCGCATCCCCGGCTCCGAGGCGCATCGGCGTACCGGCGATTGGATCACGGCGCAGATGCGACAGAGAGCGGACACGGTGATCGAGCAGACGTGGACGCACGTCACGCAGAGTGGCGATACTCTCCCGTTGCGCAACATCCTCGCGCGCTATAATCCGCGCGCGACCGAGCGAGTACTCTACGTGACGCACTGGGACACGCGCCCGATCTCCGACGGAGCGAAGGACTCGGCGCAGCGGCAGCTGCCCGTGCCCGGCGCCAACGACGGCGCGTCGGGAGTAGCGCTCTTCATCGCACTCGGCGACGCGCTGCACCAGACGCCTCCCAACGTGGGACTCGATCTCCTCTTCGTGGACGGCGAGGACTACGGCGAGTTTCCCAACGGCGGCGATCTCGCTGACGCGAAGGATGTGCTGATTGGCTCCCGCTACTTCGCAGCGCACCTTCCGGAAGAGGGATACATGCCGCTCTACGGCGTCCTCTGGGACATGATCGGCGACCGCGATCTGCAGATCTTCCAGGAGGGCAACTCCCTCCGCCGCGCTCCCGAGGTGGTGAACCTGGTGTGGCACAAGGCCGACGATGACCTCGGCTACTCGAAGTACTTCATCCCCCAGCCCGGCCAGTACATCATTGACGACCACATCCCCCTCCTCGACGCCGGCCTCCACGTGATCGATGTGCTCGACATCGACTACCCCTACCACCACACCCCCCAGGACACCTTCGACAAAGTCTCCGCTGCGAGCCTCCAGGTGGTGGGGGATGTGGCGCTGTCGTTGGTTACCGGGGGGAAGTGAGGGGGGAGAGAGCAGAGAGCAGAAACGGCAAGGAAACAGGGAACAGGAAACAGGAACTGCAAGGAAGCAGGAAGCAGGAAGCAGGAAGCAGGAAACAGGAAACAGGAAGCAGGAACTGCACACCGACAGTCGTCATCCCCGCGAAAGCGGGGACCCATGTTAGCCAGACTGAACATGGGTCCCCGCTTTCGCGGGGATGACGTTGCATTACGAGTCGCTCACTGCTTCCTGCTTCCTGCTTCCTGCTTCCTGCTTCCTTCCTCCCCCTCTCCCCCTCGGCAGTTCACTGCTTTCTGCTGTCTGCTCTCTGCTTTCTCCCCTACGGCATCTGCCCCACTGCGTAGTTCAGATGAAACACCACCGAGAACACGGTCTGCGAAAATCTTCGGTCGTACGCGTTGTCGTACGTCAGGACGCGCATCAGGAGGAGGCTGAGGGATAGCGTCTCCGATACGTCGGAATCCGCATTCAGGCTCAGCGCCCAGCGACCGTTATCGGTGACGCGGCGGCGGGTGTCGGCCTGGACGAAGAAGCTTTGCGTGTGGCTGCTCTGGTAGCCGACGCGAGTGCGCAGAAGGTTGCTGCGGAGGTCCCAGCTGCGCGGGAGGGGGAATGACTTCGCGATGTCTGCGGTTAGGTCGTTTTGGCTTCCGACTATCAGGCCGCCACTGCGTAGCTCGCGGCGGTCGGCGCGGGTCCAGCCGGCGCTCGTGGAGAAGCCGCCGAGTATGGACCACGCCACCGATCCGTTCAGCGGATATTGCTTGAGCTCCTGCTCGACGCGGATCCCCTGACCGAAGATGTCCGACGCGCCGCCGGTGATGGGCTGGAACGACTTCGCGTTGGTGACCCGCGCGCCAACCTGCGCACCGATGCTGGTGAACAGCTCGCGCAGCGACTGCGGAGCGGTGTAGTTCCAGCGGAGACTCACGTCGGGGAAGATCTCCTGCTCGGCGTCGAGCACGGTCTGCACATCCACCACGCGCGACCACGACGTGCTGTGCACACGGCTGTAGCGGTCGGTCACTACGAAACCGAGCGGGAGGAAGAGCGAGTGCTGGAGCACGAGATTGTGCGAGACGCCCGCGCTCGTGGCGAGTACACCCTCGGCCTGGCGGAAGTCGTCGTCGCCGCCCAGTGCTAGCTGGTATCCCAACGATGGATCGAAGCCAACCGCGTCGAAGGCGGAGCGAAGATCGCGGCGCCACTGGATGTCCACTGGCGAAAGGATCTTCGCGAGCGGGCGGAGCGCGCTCGAGTCGCCGGTGTAAAGCGTGATGGCGCGCGGGATGTCCAGGGTGGCCGTCACGGCGAGCCCCTGGCCGTTGGAGAATCTGCGCGGGAGCCGGAAGCCGCCGCCATCACCCCCCACCGCTTCGCCCCCTCCCTCTCCCTCCCCCACCCCCTCCACGATGCCGCCACTTCTGCCCGGGCCGCGCACGAGGTTGCGCGCGTTGGGATCGCGGAGGAGAGAAAAGTTCGCCGTGAAGTCGATCCGCGGCCGCACCCACGGCGCGAGCGGCGGAGCAATACTGATCGCGGTAGACACCTGCCGCTCGCGCTCCATTCCCATGTCGAGCCCGAGGAAGCGCTGACGCTCCGCGCCCGCCAGCACCGCGACCCCGGTGCTGTCGCCGTAGTCGCGAAGGTCGCGCAGCGTGGATACGCTGAAGCGCGCGCTCATGGTCTGGAAGGGACGCAGCTCGAGGGCAGCCGTGTTGCGCCATACGTCCTCGAGACCGAGCACTTCGTGCGCACTGTCGTCCGCCAGCGTCACCGGGAGCGCGAAGGAGCGCCGATGACTCTCGTTCTTCGCGTACGCGCTGGTGAAGCGCACGAGTGTCGGGTTCCAGCGGATGGTCGCATCGTGCAGCGACTTCAACAGCTCGGTACCGCGCAGCCAGCCGGGGAGGCTCTCGATCGCGCCGCGCAGCCAGCCGGGCATGGGGGATTCTCGCGCGCGAGGCGCGAGGTTGTAATCCAGCTCTCCGGTGACGGCCGAGCTTTTCCCGTCGTCGAACTCGCTCCGCGACGATGAGGTGATGTAGCTCCCGGTGAGCGAAAGGTTGTTCACGATCGGCGCGAAAACGGAATTCTGCAGCGGCTCCGCCCTCCGCATGGCGAGCGTGTACGACGTTGCCGACGTGCGCGGCGTGCGCGCGCCCGGGATGTCGGGCGCCATTAGATCGGAGCGCGAGAAGAACAGCGGCTCTCCTTCGGTTCGGCTGTGGCTCACGGTGAACGGCAGCACGAGCCCGAGCGAACGCGGGAGAAACTTGTCGAGCCGCACCGACGACGCGAGGTTGAACTCGTTGTCGGTCATGAAGGTGGGCTGCTCGCCGAGCTGCCTGAAGTTCTGGTCGCGACGACTCACGCTCACGCGCAGCGCTCCCACGTCGCCGGCGGCCACGCTCACGCCGAGCTGCCCCGCATAGCCGGGTTCGTCCACCACGCCGGTCAGTCTAATGTCGTCCACCCAGAGCTCGAGGCTGTCGGACGGCGAGATCGCGCCGCCGTTCCCGAGCCCCTCGTCGCTCACGCGCAGGATCCCAACCGCCAGCTCCTGCGCCGCCGCGAGGTTTGGCGGGTTGATCGCTGGGTTGCTCGTGTAGACGATGTAGCCGTCGTCGCACGCGGCGAAGCGCTTGGTGCCGGTGTTCTGCGCCAGCTCCGATTGGACCACGAGCGCGGAGTCGATTCCATGACACGAGAGCAGTGAGTCACCGCCGCCGAGGAAGGCGTTCTCGAGGCGGGCGCGCAGGTCGAAGAAGCGACGCAGGTCCACGCGCACCTCCGGGAGCCACGCATCGCGCGAGGGGCCCTGGTTCACCGGCGTGCGGTAGAAGTAGAAGTTGTCGGCGTCGCTTCCGACCTTGATGTAGAATTGCAGATCGCCGAGCTCTCCCCACCCCTTGCTCGCGCCGCGAGCCCAAACGCGGAGCTCGCGGTAGCCCATGAAGTTCTTCTCCCCCTCCGGGAACCTGAAGTACGCTTCCGCGCGGCGCATCACCGGTACGTTCACGGCGATGAGACGGAGTGAGCTCTCGTTCACCTGCACGGTGCCGGGTGAGAACTCGCTCCCCTTGCTGTCCGGTTCATCGGTGACGCCGGGCGGCGATTCGTACGGCGGTGCGTCGCCGCCGCGCGCGCCGCGATCCTGCGTGCCTATCGTGGTGGCGATCACGGTCCCCGTACCCGGCGCGGGCGTGCCGCCCACCTCGCCGCCGCCGCCGATGCCGGCTATCGCGCGGTCGGTGCGCTTGGTCCACGGCGAGCCCGTGAGCCGCAGCCGCGCGATCGCGAAGCGCGTGAGCTCGTCCTCGCCACTCGGCGCCTGCGGGCCGCTCACCACCGTGAGCCGCATCGACTTGATCCGGCGCGGGAGCGGGTTGTTGAGCTGCGCGGTGGGCGCGCTGAAGGGGATGCGGAACTGCACCCAGCACACCGGGCGCGGCCCGCCGCCCGACGTCGTATCCGTGAGCGTGTGGTAGCAGCGCCCCACCTGCGCGTACGATGCGCGGTCGCCGAGGTCCACCACGTAGCGGAGAAGCTGCTCGGAGTTACGTGCATCGCTCGGGATGTTGAGGAAGCCGTCGCGGTCGAGATCTTCCTCGTCGAGCTGCCGGTTGCCCACGGTGCAGTCCGACGTGGCATCGCCGAGCGGAAGCACCGGCACAGGGCCGCGCCGGCAGACGGGAACTCGGAATCGGATCGTGGCGGTTCCGGTAGTGCCATCCTTCACCACCAGCGACTGCGCCACGTCGCCCGGAAGCCCGACGTCATTTCGTGCGACGTCGAACGATTTTGTCAGCGAGTCGCGCTCGGTTGCGAGGCGATCGAAGCCCTGGATCTTCCGCCCCGTGTAAACGGAGTCCACACCGGCGCCGCCCCCCGGCGGAAACACCGTGAGTGTCTCGGGCGCGAAGGCGACGGCGTTCTCCGACACTTCGCCGAAGTCGAAGATGAGCGTGGGGCTCTTCGGGCGCATGCTCGTGCTCGTATCCATCAGCGCCCAGAACTCGAGCTGCTCCACGTGCGAGAGATCCACGCCAGTGGGATCGAGCGACTGGCTCAGCGAGCGCCAGGTGCGCCCACTCTGCCCGCCCGGCCCCAGGCCACCTGGCGTGAGCCACTGGTAGCGACCCGCCGAGTTGGGGAGTCCGCCCACTCCGCGCGGATACATGGAGAGCCAGAGCACTGTCTCGGGCGAGCGAAAGGACTGGCCGCCGATGAACACGAACTGCGAGTCGATCTGCTCGGGGAAGAACCTTATCGCCACTCCCCCGCGCACCGCGGGATCGGGAACTATGCCGATGTTCTGCCAGGCGAGCGTGGTGGCGCTGTCGAGCGGAAAGTCGTACGGCCCGCCGGCGATGTTCATCGGCGTGCCGCCCGCCAGTGCCGGCTGGCTCCCGTAGTGCCAGGCCGACTCCTCCAGATCCACCGTGATCCCGCCCGTCCCCTCGAAGGTCTCCACGTACGCCGCACCCGCGGAATTGGGGCGCGGGCGGCTGGTGGCGAACTCGCCCTGCACGTTCACCGTGGAAGGCGCGTCGCGCGAGGCTGCGGGGAGCTTGCTCACGAGACCGGAGAGAAGATCGCTGTCGAAGGTGAAATCGCCGCTCACCCCCGCCAGCAACGTGGATGCGGGCTCGAAGCCGAGCGGCGGCCTGTTGAAGGGCGTCTTCTGCGCCTGCGAGAGCGCGGTGATGTTGAACTGCCCGTGCTCGCTCGGAAATTCCGCGGCGAGCCCGAAGATGGAGGTGGGCGCCTGCGTGAAGATCGGGTTTTCCTCGTACTGCACGCTCACCTGCCGCGGTTGCGCGAAGAGCGTGTCCGGGCGGATGAACTCCACGCGCCCCAGCTCGTAGTCCACCTTGTAGTCCACGTCGCGCACGAGCTGGCGGCCGCCGAGGAAGATTCGCTCGGAGTTTGGGCGCACCTGCACCGAGCCGAGGAGGAGCGAGCCCGACTCGCCGCCGCCGGCGGCGGAGTACGACGCGCGAATCCGGTATTGCGTGGGCGGGCGGCGTGGCGAGATGAGGTCTTCGTCGGTCACGCGGTAGAGCGAGTCGTTCACCGGATTGGGCGGATTCACGAGTCCCGAGTCGGCGAAGGGCGTGAGCGACGGGAACACCACGAAGTAGTCGCGGATGAGAAGCGTGCTCTGCCCGGTCTGCCCGGTCTCACCGCCACCGGTGGTGAGCGCCTGATTCGGGTCGGTGCGACGCGGCCAGAGCCGGTTCTCGGCGTCGAACGTGGACGCGTTGGTGCGCTGCGAGAGCCCGAAGAGCTGGAGATAGCTCTCCGCGCTGCCGCTCACCGGCTTCTCCTGGTCGCCGCTGCTCCCCACCACGATCCTGAGCGTCACGGTGGAGCGCTGCACCTCCTCGCCACCGAGTCGGTACACCGAGCGAATCTCGCGATCGAACGCGGGATCGCCGGGGAGCACCTGGTTGTCCCAGAGGAGATTCACCGTGTCGCGCGCGGCGGGACTGCGCTGCCGCGGCATCGTGCCGCCCACGCTCGGGTCGACGATCTCGCGCCCATCGGGGCCAGTGACCGTGTACGACACCGCCAGCCGCTCGCCGCGCTGCAGCGGATTCACCAGCGCGATCCAGAGGTTGGTGGGGTCTATGTAGTAGTCCACTCCCTGCTGCAGCACCTCGTACGGACCGACCGGGTTGGTGTTGCGCGCGAAGCGCGTGGCGGCGACGGGACCGTTGATGTCGCGCGACGCGCTGCCGGTGGCCGTGGGGCTGCGGTAGCGGTAGACGAGCACCCTCCGCGGCCGCTGACCCGGCGGGATGCGCGCGGCGAGCGATGGGAGCGAGGGATCGAGGATGTCGATGTTGGGGTAGAGGTCGGGGAATGCCTTCGCGGGATCGATCACCCAGAAGAAGCGGAGGCGCTCGATCTGGTAGTCGTCTATCTCGCGCTCCACCTGCTGCACCGTGCGCTCGCCCACCGTGAAGACGCGGTCGGTGACGACGTTCCCCTTCTGCTGCGCGGCGATCGCGCGGAAGCGCATCGCACCGAGCTGGCCGATGGCCTGGATTCCGTAGTTGCCGCTGGGAACCCCGGACGTGATGAAGCGCGATGGCGGGAGGGCGAAGGAGACATTCCCCACCTCCACGCGCTGGAGGACCTCGCCCTGCTTCCCCTCGTAGTAAGCCGAGATGTTGTTGGACGCGTCGAACTCGCGCTGCGAGTCGTAATCCACGTCGAGGTGGATGCGATCGGCCACGGTTCCGGCGGTGCGCAGGGCGAACTGGAAGCCGAATTGCGGCTGGAACACGCCGCGGCAGTTCTCGATTGGACTGAGGAAGTCGGTGGCCACGCACCGCTCGTTGCGGTCGCGCGCGAGCTTCGTCTCGATCCTGGAGTCGAGGCGAAGCCCGAGATCGGCGTACTGGCCGAAGATGTCGGCCGCGCTGTTCTTCCCCGTCTCGTTCCCGAGGGGGGGCGCAGCGCTTATGGAGTTGCGCCAGAGCGTGGCGCGCTGGCGCTCGAGCGCTCCATGGAGGGCTTCAGCGCGCAGATTGGCGATCTCCACTGCCGGCGTGCGGCGCGGGGCGAGGCGGCCAAATGGGAGGAGCGGTGCGGGCTCGAGGAGCGTGAGCGTGTCGCCGAGCGCTGGCGTACGGATCCCGGGCGCGCGAGGTTGGGCGCTGCTGGTATCGGCGGGCAGCCGCTGCGCGAGCGAGCGCGCCGGAAGCAGGGCGAGCGCGATTACCAGCGCCGGAAGAAGCGGCAGTGCGAGCGCGCCGGCGCGCTCGGTGCTGGAACGCCGCCCGGAGCGCGCAGTGGGCCACCCGGTTCGCGCCACACGTGGTGGCAGAGAGAATGCTTTCGCGGCAACGACGGGGGAGATTAGCACCCAATCCCGGCGCGAGGGGTAAGATGCCGAACGGGGGCGTCGAGCGAGAATAGCGTTCGCCGACGGGGTCGGCGCGGGGCTGGAACCGCTTAGATTACCTAGCTTCCGGCCGGGAAGGGCGCGGCGGCGAAGGGATTCCACCTCGTCCGTCGTCCGGAAGGGATTCACGAGAACAGAATATACGAGTAGACGAGACTGGCGACCACCAGAGTGAAGATTCTCACCCGATACATCCTCCGCGAGCACGTGGGGCCGCTCATCTTCGCGCTGTCGGCCCTCACTGCGCTCCTTCTCCTCAACCAGGTGGCCAAGCGCTTCGGCGACCTCGTTGGGAAGGGTCTGTCGTGGGGGATCATCGGGGAGTTCTTCCTTCTCTCCATCCCGTTCATCATCGCGATGACGCTGCCGATGGCGGTTCTGGTGGCCGTGCTGTACGCCTTCAGCCGGCTGGCGTCGGAGAACGAGGTAACGGCGCTCCGGGCCTCCGGAGTGAGTGTGGTGCGGCTCGTCCGGCCCGTACTCTGGGGCGGGTTCGCGCTCGCGCTGCTCATGCTCCTCTTCAACGATCAGATACTACCCCGCGCCAACCATAAGCTCCGCACTCTGCAGATGGACATCGCGCGAAAGAAGCCTACATTCGCGCTGCGCGAGCAGGTCATCAACGAGGTGATCCCGGGGAAGATCTTCCTCAAGACCGGGCACATCGATCCCTCCACGAACAAGCTGCGCGAGGTTTTCATCTACAACTTCGAGGATCCCTCGCACCGCAAGACGATCTACGCCGACAGCGGGCAGATGGGGCTCGTGGCCGACCAGAGCACGCTGCAGATGACGCTGCACAACGGCTACGTGATCGAGATCCCGCCCGACAATCCCGGCACCCTTCAGCGGCTCTACTTCACCACCGACGTGGTTCGCGTGCGGGGAGTGGCCAACGAGTTCGAGAAGACGGACAAGGACAACTTCAAGTCCGAGCGCGAGATGACGATGTGCGAGATGAACGCGCAGTACCAGCGCGGCGCCCGCCAGCTGGAGACGGCGCGCGACGATCTCGAGGCGATGCTCGTGGGGGCGGTCCGCACGGCTACCACCGGATCGGCCGCGCCGGAGCGGAATGTGCCGCCACCGCGCGACCGGACCACATCGGGAGCGCTCTACTGCGACGTGATCTCGAGGGTCTTCGGCGAGGTGAAGACCGCGGAAGCGGCCGAGCCGCCCGAGAAGCAGCCACCGCAGAAGCAGCAGCCGCAGAAGCAGCAGCCGGCGCCGCGGCAGCAGGGGAGCGACGCGCGCGGGCGGCGGAAGCCGGCCGACGTAGCGCCGCGCTCAGTTGCCGGAGAGCCCGCCATCCAGGAGCGGGGCGCACCGAGCGCGGGGCACGCCCCTGCCCCGCGGCTCGCCGAGGAGCTCGGAAGCGAGCGCTTCACCCGGACGAGAGCGCCCGAGGCTACGGTGGGGCAGATCAACGTGATCCGCTCGCGAATAACCGACGCGCGCTCCACCATGAGTCGCTACCAGGTGGAGATCCAGAAGAAGTTCGCGCTCGCCGCGGCGTGCGTGGTATTCGTGCTCTTCGGCGCGCCGATAGCGCTCCGCTTCCCGCGCGGCGGCGTGGGGCTCGTGATCGGCGCGAGTCTCGTGGCCTTCGCGCTCTACTACGTGTGCCTCATCGCTGGTGAGACGCTCGCCGACAAGCTGATCCTGAGCCCGATCATCGCGATGTGGCTGGCCAACGTCATCTTCACGATCGCGGGTCTCTTCCTCCTCGTGCGCGTGCAGCGCTCTGGTGCCACGGCTCGCGGCGGCGACGCGAGCGAGATGATCGAGGCAGCGCGCACGGCGCTCGCACGCCTCGGGCGGCGTTTCGGGATCCGCGCCGACCGGCGGAGGAGGAGCGAAGCGTGAAGAAGCTGTTCCATCCGCTCGACCGGTACGTCCTCTCGGAATTCTGGAAGATCTTCATACCGATGGCGCTGGGCTTCCCGCTCCTCGTCATCGTCATAGATCTGGTCGACCACCTCGACACCTACCTGAACAGGAATCTCACCAACGGGCAGATAGCGCTGAGCTATCTGTACTGGATCCCGGATTCGATGTTCATGGTGCTCCCCGCCGCGGTTCTCTTCGCCACGGTGTTCTCGATAGGCGCGCTCACCCGGCACTCCGAGATCACGGCGGCCAAGGCGTCTGGGATAAGCTTCTTCCGCCTCGTGGCACCGATCTTCCTCGGCGCCTCGATCGTCACCGTGTTCGCTCTGGCGCTGGGCGAGCTCGTGCCCGTGACGAACGCGAGGCGCAACGAGATCCTCGAGGAGCGGAGCAACGCGGCGTCGACCGACCGCTTCAACTTCGCGTACGAGGCGCCGCACGGGCGCGTGTACCAGGTGGCCGCGCTCAACGTGAAGCGGAACCTGATAGACCAGCTCGCGATCGAGCGAAAGGGTAGCGGCCCCGATTATCCCACTTATCTTCTGGCGGCGCGCAGCGCGCAGTGGGACACCACGCGCGCGCGCTGGACGTTGAAGCAGGGCAACCTGCACATCATCCCCGACTCCGCGCAGACCTTTGCAATACACTTCGACTCGCTCCGCGACCGGAACTTCGACGAAGCGCCAGCCGACCTCACACTCGTGCCGCGGAGCCCGGAGGAGATGCGCTACTCCGAGCTGAGCCGCTTCATCGCGGCGCTCGAGCGCTCGGGCGGCGACGTCAACGAGCTGAAGGTGGAGCGCGCGCTGAAGATCGCCATCCCGATTACCTGTCTCATCATCGCCATCTTCGGCGCGCCGCTCGCCACCAGCACGCAGCGGGGCGGCGCGGCCTACGGCATAGGTATCAGCCTGGCCACCACGGTACTCTTCCTGATGCTCATCCAGATCACCAAGGCCATCGGCGGCGGCGGAGTCATCCCGCCCACCATCGCGGCCTGGCTTCCCAACGCCCTCTTCGGCGTCCTGGGGTTGATTCTCCTGGCGAAGGTACGTACTTGACGGCCGGCGCTAGCAGGCGGTGCACGGAGTGAGCGCCGGCTACTATCTGGAACCCGGACGGCGGCCGACGGGGAGTTTCCCCCTTCACCAGCGCGCCGCGATGTCCATCTTCCGCCCGATCGGGCGCTGGACCGCGGCCTTCTTCGCGCAGATCGGCTCGCGTGTCTACTTCGTGGTCGACATCTTCCGCGCGCTCGCGGAGATGCGCACCTACGTGCCGCTCACGATCACGCAGATGCGGAAGATCGGAGTGGACTCGCTCCCGCTCGCCGGGATCGTGGCCGCCTTCATCGGCGCCGTCACCGCGTTCCAGACCACCTATCAGCTCTTCCCCGGGATCCAGTACTCGATAGTGGGGTGGATCACCCGTCAGAGCATCATCCTCGAGCTGGCGCCGCTCCTCACCGCGCTCGTGTTGGCTGGACGCGTGGGCGCGCGGATGACGGCGGAGATCGGCACCATGCGCGTCACGGAACAGATCGACGCGCTCGAGACGTTGGCCTACGACCCGGTGGCGTATCTCGTGGTGCCGCGCGTGATCGCCGGCCTCACGATGATGCCGCTCCTCACCATCATGGCGATCGCGATCGGCATCGTGGCCGGCGGGATCACGGTGGTCATTGCGACTCCGGTGAGGATGCTCGACTACACCACGGGGCTCCGGCTGACGTTCATCCCGTTCCAGGTTTACTACGCGCTGATCAAGGCGACCCTCTTCGGCCTCTTTATCGCACTCATCTGCTCGTACGAGGGTTACATCACCGAGACCGGCGCCGAGGGCGTGGGTCGCTCGACGGCACGCGCCGTCGTCATATCCTCGGTCGTCATACTTCTGCTCGACGCGCTGACCGCGCTCTTTCTCGCTCCCAAACTCGCCCCATGAAGCGACGCGACGAAGTCATCGTAGGAGTGTTCGTTACGGTTGCCCTTATAGTGGGAGTCTTCGGGACGCTGTGGCTCGCCCGCCGCGGGCTTTCGAAGTCATACCCGATGTACGCCCGCTTCGACTGGGGGAACAACCTCAAGGTAGGTCAGCAAGTGCTCCTGGCCGGCGTGCAGATCGGCTTCGTGGACCAGGTGGAGCTGAACCCGGCGGGCTACCTCGATGTCACTATGTCGATCGACAAGGGCCGCCAGATCCCCGCGAACGCCACTGCCGTGGTGCAGAACGAGGGCTTCTTCGGCGACAAGTCGATAGCGCTGCACCCGTGCGGCGACACCCCGCCCCCGGTGGACCGGGAGGCGCCCGCGATCGCCGGCAGCGCGTCGGAAGCCGGCGAGCCGCACTGCCATCCGACCTCCTTTCTCCCTCCCGGCGACACGATCCCCACCGGTAGGCCTGCCCCCACGATCGACATGATCCTGACGCGCGTCGACTCCATGAGCGGCGCGCTCGATGACGTGGTGCAGTCGGTGCGCATCTCGCTGGTGCAGAAGGGCGGCATAGACGACCTCCGGCAGACCATCGCTTCCACGAACGAGCTCGCGCAGGAGCTGACCCGCGTCGCCGCCGAGCAGTCGAAGGGACTATCGCTCACCCTCGCCTCCCTCCGCCGCACCGCCAACGCCCTCGACAGCGCCTCGATAGACTCGACCGTGCAGAACATGCAGCGGACCACCGAGAACCTCGCCGCGCTCACCAATTCGTTGAAGTCGACCACCACCCGCCTCGACAATGTCATGGCGAAGATCGAGACCGGCGACGGCACGATGGGCCGCCTCATCAACGACCCCGGCGTCTACAACGAGCTCCGGCAGTCCCTCGCGCGGCTGGATTCGCTCATCGCGGATGTGAAGGCGAATCCGAAGAGGTACATCAACGTGAAGGTGTTCTAGGCGGGATCATCTCGGCTGGGGACGCTTGGTCTGCGAGGGAGGGGGCAGCCCGCGGTTCACGCGGAGGTCGCGGAGGGAACTGCGAGAGGGCCGCGGAGAGAACCCTGCGTGACGAGTACTCCGCTCCTCTTCCGAGATCGGGACAGGGATAGCTCAACGTGATTTGGGGGAACTGCTCCCCCGCCTCTGGTTCTGCCCGGGTGGGCAGGACTCGAAGTGCGGGCGCAGTTCCCCCAAAACTCACCCGACTTTCACTTGCAGTGATGTCAGAACGGAGATCGGAGGCCAGATCGTAGAGGAGCCCCTC
>DASSNL010000042.1:0-8046 GCA_035688075.1 Gemmatimonadaceae bacterium | reverse complement strand
CGAGACGCTCGAGGATCCGTTGCGGTTCCGGGTGATTCGCAAGGACATAGCGCGGATGAAGACGATCCTGCGCGAGCGGCAGGGGGCGCGTGGTGCGTCCGCGACCGCTACACGGGCGTCGCGCTAGCGAGGAGTGAAAGGGAACATGGCCGAAACAGTGAAGAGCGAGGGAGCCGCGCAGCGCGGATCGCGCAAGACGCGCGTGGGCCTCGTGGTCAGCGACAAGATGGAGAAGACGGTGGTGGTGGCGATCGAGCGTCGCTTCCCGCACCCTCTTTATGGCAAGATGGTGACGCGCACCAAGCGCCTCAAAGCCCACAGCGAGGACAACTCTGCCAAGGCTGGCGACACCGTGCGCATCATGGAGACCCGGCCGCTGTCGAAGGACAAGCGGTGGCGCGTGGTCGAGATACTCGAACGTGCGCGCTGAGAGGCCCACATGATTCAGCAGGAGTCGATGGTAAAGGTCGCGGACAATTCGGGCGCCAAGCGTGCGCTCGTGATCCGCGTGCTGGGCGGGACCCGGCGCCGCTATGCAGGGCTGGGCGACACGGTCGTGGTGGCGGTGAAGGATGCGCTTCCCAACGGCACCGTGAAGAAGAGCGACGTCGCCCGCGCCGTGGTGGTCCGCACGGCCAAGGAGACCAGGCGGAAGGATGGCAGCTACATCCGCTTCGATGAGAACGCTGTCGTCATCATCAATGACGCTGGCGAGCCGCGGGCCACGCGCATCTTCGGGCCCGTCGCCCGCGAGCTGCGCGAGAAGAGGTTCATGAAGATCGTCTCGCTCGCGCCGGAGGTGCTCTGAGATGCGCAAGCTGACTTATCGCGCCACCAAGCGCGCGAATGCAAAGAACAGGAACCGCCACGCCGGCAACGCGGCGCGCGTGACGATGCCCGTCCGCAAGGGCGACACCGTGCGCGTGATGCGGGGCGAGGACGCGGGGAAGGAGGGGAAGATCATCCGCACCTACCCCAAGACCGGACGCGTGGTGGTTGATGGCGTGAACATCGTGAAGCGGCACCGGAAGGCACGGACCGCCGAGGAGCAGAGCGGGATCATCGATTTCCCCGCTCCGATTCACCACTCGAACGTCATGCTCCTCGATCCGAAGGGAGACAAGCCCACGCGTGTGCGCTCGCGGATCGATGAGGATGACACGAAGGAGCGCATCAGCGTGAAGAGCGGGGACTCGATTCCCCATCCGCGCTGAGCGAGGATCTGGCAATGGCGACGAAGGGTAAGAAGCAGGAAGGAAAGAAGAGCGGCGGCGAGCGCGCCGCGCGCAAGGATCACCCGGG
Source organism: Gemmatimonadaceae bacterium (assembly GCA_035688075.1). Taxonomy (GTDB): domain Bacteria; phylum Gemmatimonadota; class Gemmatimonadetes; order Gemmatimonadales; family Gemmatimonadaceae; genus JADGGM01. Next base: position 6,744 of record DASSNL010000042.1, on the reverse strand, counting down.
CGCGGACACGCCGGCACCGGCTCCGCGGCTCAGGGGCTATTACGAGGGGACGGTCCGTCAGCGCCTCCAGCAGCAGTTCGGTCTGGAGAACGTCCACCAGATCCCGAAGCTCACGAAGATCGTGATCAACGTGGGTGTGGGCGAGGCGGTGAAGCAGCCGAAGTTCCTCGACGGCGTAGTCGAGGAGCTCGAGGTGATCACCGGCCAGCGTCCCGTGCGCACGAAGGCCAAGAAGTCGATCTCCAACTTCGGCCTCCGGCAGGGGCAGGAGATCGGCGCGAGCGTGACGCTCCGCGGCGCGCGCATGTGGGAGTTCCTCGACCGGTTCATCACGGTCGCGGTCCCGCGCATCCGCGACTTCCGCGGGCTCGGGACGCGTTCCTTCGACGGGCGCGGCAACTACTCCGTGGGACTGAAGGAGCAGGTGATCTTTCCGGAGATCAACTACGACCAGGTCGAGCAGGTGCACGGCCTCGACGTGACGTTCGTGACGAGCACCAACCGCGACGATCAGGCGCTCGCACTCCTCCGGGAGCTGGGAATGCCGTTCCGCGGGGAAGAGAAGCCCATCGTGGTGAACGCCTAGCCCCGGCATTTGCCGGCGGCCCAAGCCAGCGGCGGTCGGAGAGCGACTGCCGTGGCTCAGTAAGAAACTCAAAGCAGAGAGATATGTTCGATGGCTCGTAAGGCCATGATCGAGAAGAGCAAGCGGAAGCCGAAGTTCAGCGTGAGGCAGCACAATCGTTGCCAGCGCTGCGGCCGCTCGCGCGCCTACCTGCGGAAGTTCGGCATCTGCCGCATCTGCTTCCGCGACCTCTCGCTCAACGGGATGATTCCGGGAGTGCGGAAGGCGAGCTGGTGAGCCCAAGCCATTCCTAAACGTCCATAACGGATACGATAGGACCATTACATGAGCATGACAGATCCCATCGCCGACATGCTGACGCGGATCCGCAACGCATGCGGGTCGAAGCATCGCCGCGTCGACATGCCGGCCTCGAAGCTGAAGGGCGAGATCGCTCGCCTTCTTCTCGAGAACAACTACATCCGGGACTACAAGACCCTCGAGACCGACGAGGGCCGGAAGATCCTCCGGCTCTATCTGCGCTATGCCGCGGGCGACCAGCCGGTTATCCGCGAGCTGCGCCGCGTTTCCACGCCGGGACTCCGCAAGTACGTCGGAGTCAGGGAGATTCCGCGTGTGCGCAACGGGCTCGGCATGGCGATCTTGAGCACATCGCAGGGGCTGATGTCCGATCAGCAGGCGCGCCAGGCGCGCACTGGCGGCGAGCTCCTAGCGGTCATCTGGTAGGAGCAACGAGCCATGTCGCGAATCGGAAAGAAGCCGGTCCAGCTGCCGAAGAACGTCACGGCCACCATCGATGGGCGGAAGCTCACGGTGAAGGGGCCGAACGGCGAGCTGCAGCGCACGCTGCACCCGGAGATGAAGGTGGAGCTCGAGGACGGCGCGGTGGTGGTGAAGCGCCCCTCCGACGAGAAGGAGCACAAGGCGCTGCACGGACTCACGCGCACGCTGGTAGCCAACATGGTCGAGGGCGTGGAGCGCGGCTTCAAGAAGCAGCTCGACATCGTGGGAGTTGGGTTCCGCGCCGAGACGAGGCCGTACGGTCTCTTCCTCGCGCTCGGCTTCTCGCACCCGGTGGAATACCGTGCACCGAAGGGGATCAAGCTCACGGCGCCTCAGCCCACGAGCGTGATAATCGAAGGCGCTGACAAGGAGATGGTTGGTCAGGTGGCCGCGGAGATTCGCGGTCTGCGCCCGCCGGAGCCGTACAAGGGCAAGGGCATCAAGTATGCGGACGAGAAGGTCCGGCGGAAGGCCGGCAAGGCGGGAGGCAAGTAAGCCATGAGACCGATTCACAAGCCGAAGTCGCGCCACGAGCAGCGCTTCCGCCGGCACCTGAGAGTGCGCAAGCGGGTGGAGGGTACCTCCGAGCGCCCGCGTCTGGTGGTGCGTCGTTCCCTGAAGCACATCTACGCGCAGATCGTCGACGACCAGTCGAGTCGGACAATCATCACCGTCTCCGATCTCAAGGACGGCGAGGGGAAGAAGTCCGAGCGCGCGCTGAACGTCGGCAAGGCGATCGCCGAGCGGGCGAAGGCGGCAGGCATTACGCAGGTGGTTTTCGACCGCGCGGGATACAAGTACCATGGCCGCGTGAAGGCGGTGGCCGACGGCGCCCGCGAAGGCGGGTTGGAGTTCTGAAAATGGCAGACAACGAGAACGTGGATTCGGGAATGAGCGCCGCCGGCCAGCCGCCCCAGAGCGGTAGAAGCGGCGGTCCTGGCGGCGGCGGTCGCGGTGGCGCTGGCGGCGGACGTGGTGGGCGCGGCGGTGGCCGTGGACGCGGCGGCCCCGGTGGTGGACGCGGCGGCCCGGGCGGCGGTCGCGGCGGCCCGGGCGGCGGTCGCGGTGGACCAGGTGGTGGTCGTGGGGGCGATGGTGGCGGTCGCGGCGGCGGTCGCGGCAACGAGGGCGGTCGCGAAGCGAGCGACCTCGTGGAGAACGTCATCTCGATCAACCGCGTGGCGAAGGTCGTCAAGGGCGGCCGGCGCTTCAGCTTCAACGCGCTGGTCGCGGTGGGCGATGCGCAGGGCCGCGTGGGCGTTGCTACCGGAAAGGCGAACGAGGTTTCCGAGGCGGTACGCAAGGCGGTCGACGCGGCGCGCCGCGGCATGATGCAGGTGCCGCTCACCGGCGGTACTATTCCGCACGAGGTGGTGGGCGAGCACGGCGCGGGCAAGGTGCTGCTGAAGCCAGCGGCGCCCGGTGCCGGTGTCATCGCCGGTGGTGCGGTGCGCGCTGTACTCGAGTGCGCCGGAGTCGCCGACATCCTCACCAAGAGCCTCGGATCGGCCAACCCGCACAACATGGTGCGAGCTACAATGGACGGACTCACCCGTCTCACCACGGTGGAGCAGATCGCGCGCGAGCGGGGTATCGAGCCATCGAGCCTGCACTACAAGTCGCGCGCAGTTTCGAAGGAGACGGTCTGATGGCCAGGACTTTCGTCTGGCACCCGACCAAGGGGCCAGCTCAAACCGACAAGAACACGCTCACTACCGGGAAGGTCCGGATCGAGCAGGTCCGCAGCGGGATCGGGCACCCGGCGCGGATGCGTCGTACGCTCGAGTCCATCGGCCTCAGGCACCACCAGGACGTGGTGACGAAGCAGGACTCGCCGGCGCTGCGCGGGCAGATCAAGCAGGTGCGTCACCTGGTGAAGGTGACCCCGGTGGAGGATTGACGAGAGATGGCTAGCGAGAACGAGAACGCGGTCGAGAAGATCGGCCTGCACAACCTCCGGAGCTCACCGGGCTCGCACCGCGCGCGCAAGCGCCTGGGCCGCGGCCCCGGTTCGGGCACGGGCAAGACGTCCGGCAAGGGTCACAAGGGTATCAAGGCGCGCGCGGGGCATCACGGCCCGGGCGGCGGGAAGCCGCACTTCGAGGGCGGTCAGATGCCGCTCACGCGTCGGCTCCCCAAGCGCGGGTTCACCAACCGCTCGCGCGTGGAGCATCAGGTAGTTCGGCTCGACGCGGTGGACCGGCTCCCCGAGGGTGAGGAAGTGACCACCGAGTCGCTCATCGCGGCCGGGCTCATTCGGAAGGGGCGTGGTCCCGCGAAGCTGCTGGCTAACGGCGAGCTCACCCGAGCCATAACGGTTCGGGGCGTCAAGATGAGCGCGTCGGTCCGCGAGAAGATTGTCGCGGCCGGAGGCCGCGTAGAGGAGTAACATGGCGCAGAGCAACCCGGCCGCCGCGGTAGCCAACCTTTTCAAGACGCCGGAGTTGAAGTCGAAGATCGGCTTCACGCTCCTGGCGCTCGTGGTCTACCGGATCGGCGCGCACATCACCGCACCCGGGATCGATGTGAACGCGCTGCTGGCCTTCTTCCAGAGCCAGCAGGGCGGTGGCCTCCTCGGACTGTACGACATGTTCGTGGGTGGCGGTCTCTCCCGCGCGACGCTCTTCGCGCTGGGGATCATCCCCTACATCTCCGCGAGCATCGTCTTCCAGATCCTCGGGGCAGTGATCCCGAAGGTCGAGAAGATGCAGCGCGAGGAGCAGGGGAGAAAAACGGTGGAGCAGTGGACCCGCTACATGACGGTGGGCATCGCCATCATGCAGGCGTGGGGCTTCGCGCTATTCATGGAGTCGCTGCAGGGGGCGGTAGCGCACCCAGGCTTCGGCTTCCGCCTCCAGATGACGCTCTTCCTCACCACGGGCGCTGTGTTCGTGATGTGGCTGGGCGAGCAGATCACCGAGCGCGGCGTGGGCAACGGCGCTTCGCTCCTGATCTTCTTCTCGATCGTCGAGCGGTTCTGGCCGAGCATCGTCCAGACCTTCAACTTCGTGAGCACCGGTGCTCTCTCGGTGTTCCAGCTCGTATTGCTCGGCATCGTCATGCTGGCGGTGGTGGCGTTCACGGTGGCGATCACGGTGGCGGCGCGGCGCGTGCCGATCCAGATCCCGCAGCGCACCATGGCGCGGGGACGGCAGCGGGAGTCCGCGAAGAACTTCATCCCGCTGCGGATGAACGCCGCCAACGTCATGCCGATCATCTTCGCGCAGACGGTGATCGTCGTGCCCGGTACGCTCGCGCAGTTCTTCCAGGGCATACCGTTCGTGCAGCGGATGTCGGAGGCACTCCAGCCGGGTACGTGGCTCTACTACGTGCTCTCGGCCGTGCTGGTGGTTTTCTTCACGTACTTCTACACGTCGATCATCTTCAATCCGATCGACATCGCGGAGAACCTGAAGAAGCAGGGCGGCTTCATCCCGGGAGTGAAGCCCGGCGCGAAGACGGCGGAGTACATAGACCGGGTGATGTCGCGGATCACGCTTCCGGGCGCGGTGTTCCTCACGCTCATCATGCTGCTGCCGATGTGGATCGGTCAGATCATCAACGTTCCGTTCCTGTTCGGCGGCACGTCGCTGCTGATCGTGGTGGGTGTGGGTCTCGACACGGTTCAGCAACTGCAGCAGCACCTGCTGCTGCGCAAGTACGACGGCTTCATGAAGAAGGGCCGCGTCCGCTTCCGCGGGCGGCAGCCCAGCGGCTTCTGAGCTGGCCGACACGACCAGGTTTCAGCCGACTTACGGATGAACATCGTACTTCTCGGCCCCCCGGGTGCCGGCAAGGGGACCCAGGGCGAACGGATAGCGGAGCGCTTCGGCATCCCGAAGCTCGCCACTGGCGACGTGCTCCGCGAGGCCGTGCGCGCGGGGACGCCGCTCGGACGCGAGGCGAAGTCGTTCATGGAGCAGGGTGATCTCGTCCCGGACGAGATCATCCTCGGCATCATGAAGGAGGCGCTGGCGCGTCCTGACGCGGCAAAGGGCGTGGTGCTCGACGGCGTGGTGCGTACGGTGCCGCAGGCCGAAGGGCTCCAGCGCGTGATGCACGAGCTCCATCGCAAGGTCGACGTGGTGCTCCTTTTCGACGTGGACGAGGATGAGCTGGTGCGTCGCATCGGTGCGCGCACGGTGTGCGAGAGCTGTCAGACTCCGTACACCGGACGCGAGCCGGGTACGGCCTGCGACAAGTGCGGTGGTCGCCTGGTCCGCCGGAAGGACGACGAGCCGGAAGCGGTGCGCCACCGGATGCGAGCGTACCGGGAGCAGACGAAACCCGTGATCGACTGGTACCGTTGTCGTAGTGAAGAGAGCAACGGCCCCCGCTTCGTGGAAGTGGACGCGGTGGGTGAGGTCGACGAGGTCACGCGGCGGGTACTGAGCGCAATGGACGAGTAATGGTTCAGCTGAAGTCGAATCGGGAGATCGAGGTGATGGCCGAGGGCGGCCGGATCCTCGCGGACACCGTGGAGATGCTGCGCGGTAAGGTGGCTCCCGGGCTCAGCACTATGGACCTGGACTCCATGGCCGAGGACTTCATACGGTCGCACCCCGGCGCCACGCCGGCCTTCAAGGGACTCTACGGCTTCCCGGGCTCCATCTGCACGTCGATCAACAACGAGATCGTGCACGGCATCCCGTCGTCGAAGCGAGTGCTGAAGGAGGGCGACATCATCTCGATCGATGTCGGCGTGGGGTACAAGGGGTTCTTCACCGACTCCGCCACCACGGTGCCGGTCGGTGAGATCGACGAAACCTCGCGCCGGCTCCTCGAGGTCACGCAGCGTGCACTGGAAGCGGGCATAGCGGCCGCGCAGGCGAACAAGCACGTGGGCGACATCGGCGCGGCGATTCACGACGTGGTCAAGGAGGCGGGCTTCAGCGTAGCGCGCGACCTGGTGGGTCACGGAGTGGGCACAGCGATGCACGAGGATCCGCAGGTTCCCAACCAGGGTAAGCCGGGCCGGCTCACGAAGCTGACACCCGGGCTCACGATAGCGATCGAGCCCATGGTGAACGTGGGCGGCGGCGGGACGCGCACCCTCTCCGATCGCTGGACGATCGTCACCTCCGACGGCTCCCGCTCCGCCCACTTCGAGCACACGGTGGCGATAACGGAGTCTGGGCCTAGGGTGCTTACTAGATAGGCGAGAGAAAGCAGAGAGCAGAAAGCAGAAAGCAGTGAACGGCAAGGAAGCAGGAAGCAGGAACTGCACACCGAACGCCGTCATCCCCGCGAAAGCGGGGACCCATGTTCAGACCGACTGACATGGATCCCCGCTTTCGCGGGGATGACGGGTTGCTTTATGGCGGAGACGACCCTGCCTCTACGATCCAGCCGCCTGCCTCACGAGGCGCGGTCGG
>DASSNL010000037.1:0-83011 GCA_035688075.1 Gemmatimonadaceae bacterium | reverse complement strand
GTGCGTCGGCCAGCCGGCGGCTGGCCGACGCACGATGCAAGACCTGACCCCGTCGTTTACCCGGCCCGTGGCGCATCAGTGCTCGGCGGGCTGCTCCTCACGGCGCAGCGCGTCGAGCGCCTGCATTCCCCGCCCTTCGTCCAGCGCCCGCTGCGCAGCGGCGAGCGCTTCCTCGAAAGTCGGCGCCTTCCCTCCCACGTAGATCGCCGCCGCCGCGTTGAGCAGCACGGCGCTGCGTGCGCCATCGCGGCGCTGGCCGGTGAGCACGTCCAGGATCACATTGGCATTCTCCTCCGGCGTGCCGCCCGCCAGCTCGCTCTCCGAACCCGCCTTCAGGCCGAAGCTCTCCGGGTCCATGACCCACTCGCTGATGGTTCCCGCTCGCACCTCCTGCACACGAGTGCAGCCGAGCGGCGAAATCTCGTCCATCCCCGGCTCGCCATGAACCACCATCGCGTGCCGGCTACCGAGCGAAGCGAGCGCGCCCGCCAGGAGGGGCAGCCGGCTCTCCTCCGCCACGCCGACTACCTGTCGTCCCGCTCCCGCCGGATTCGCCAGCGGGCCGAGGATGTTGAGGAGCGTGCCGATTGCAAGCTCGCGCCGTACGGGGCCGACGTGTCGCATCGCCGGATGCATGAGAGGGGCGAACATGAACACGATCCCCGTGCGCTCGAGCGTGCGCCGCATGACCTCCACCGGAACATCGACCGCTACGCCGAGCGCCTCGAGGACATCGGCGCTACCCGAGCGCGATGAGAAGGAGCGGTTGCCGTGCTTCGCCACTCGCACGCCGGCTCCGGCCGCGACCAGAGCGGCTGCGGTGGAGATGTTGAATGTCTGCAGGGCGCCGCCACCGGTACCGCAGGTGTCCACCAGCCACTCGGGATCGCGGGCCGGGAGGTGAACCATCGCGTTGCGCATCGCCTGGGCGCCGCCCGCCACCTCTTCCGGCGTCTCGCCCTTGACGCGAAGCGCCATCAGGATGGCCGCGATCCGCGCCGGCGTCCCCTCGCCGCGCATGATCACATCGAAGGCCATCGCTGTCTCCTCGGTGGAGAGCGATTCGCCGGACGCGAGCCGGCGGATCGCGCTCCCCAGAACGTCAGTGGGCACCGATCGTCACCAGCAGTCGTTCGGGGAGAGCGGCGTGCACCGTCACCAGCGAGATCACGAGCGCCAGGAGGCGCACTCGCTCCACGTCGTCGTCCACGTACACGCCGCGCTTGGCGCGGTTCGTGAGGTTGAGAACGCCCACCAGATCGTCGTGGTACGCGAGCGGGAAGCTGATGAACGATCCGGTCGTGAAGTATTCGTCGCCGAGGAGCGGGTGGCCGCGTGCCTGGGCCACGTCGGTGACGAGGAGTGGCTCGCGGGAGGCAGCGACCTTGCCGGCCACTCCGACACCGATGCGCAGGCGCTGACCCTCGCCGATTTCCGGCGCGAGCCCCTTGGAAGCGGCGATGTACATCTCGTCGCTGCCCGGGATTCGCAGGATGAGCGAGCAGCGCTGCGCCTGCATGTCGTCGCCCACGAGCGCGAGGAGTCCATCGGCGAGCTGGCGCGGGTCGGCAGTGGCTGCGTCGAGCGAGAGGACGCGGTCTATGAGATACAGCGTGCGCGTCTTCTGGCGCAGCATCTCGCTGCGGCGGTGCAGCTCCACGTGCGCCTGCTCGAGCTGTCCCACCGCGGCGGTGACCTGTCCCTCGACCGCGTCGGCACGGCGCGTGGCGCGACGGGCATCCTCCCTCGCATTCGCCGCCTCGGTTTCCAGCGCCACGAGCCGCTCGGGTGAGAGCGCCGCGGCGACCGACGATGGCGTGTTGCGGGCCACCGCGAGCTGGCGCTCCAGATCGGCGAGTCGCTTCACGTACTCTCCGTGCACTCGCTGCGTGACGTCTTCCAACGTGTGCACCGCCTCCTCGCGTGCCTCGCGCTCGGAGAAGCGCGCGTACGCCAGCTCGAAGAGCGCCACGTAAGGAGCGAAGCGCTCCATCACCCGCGTCCCGAAGAAGCGGCGCGGCTCGAGCAAGGCGATAACCGCGGAGAGGTGTCCATCGGTGGGAATGCCGCGCACGGCGAGCAAGCCCTCCTCGTTGAGAGACGACGCGATGCCGAAGAGCCGCGCGAAGTCGTCCGAGTCGTCACCCACGTCCACGAACTGACCTCCGGCCGCCACCGGAACTCGCAGTCGCACGGGGAGGTGGTCGAACGTGGTGTCCACGCGGACCCGGGCCACGTGGCTGCCGTTCGGGGAGCGGCGCTCGGCGAGCATCTGCCGCCTCGCGTCGAACGAGATGAGCGCGATGCGCGCCGAACGGTCGACTTCCGCGAGAGCCTCGCCGAGCGCGACGAGCGCCACGTCCAGGTCGGACGCGGCAGCCAGTGCATGGGCTAGCGACGCGAGTGTGCGAGGCGGCATCGAGCCTGCGGGAACGGCGGAAGGTAGGGTGGCGCGGGATCGTGAATGTAGAGGCGTAGGTGTTGAACTGTCAATCGGTTCCGGCGCGCTACCTTGCTTGACATGGGAAGGAGCGCGGATATGTTCACAGTCTATGGTGGAACGCACCGTGCAGCTCGTGCTGCAATACGACGGCGCGGGGTTCGCGGGGTGGCAGCGGCAGCCGCGCGAGCGTACGGTGCAGGCGGTTCTGGAGGACGTGCTGGCGCGGTTGTGCGGTAGGAGAGTGGTGGCGACCGGCGCGGGGCGCACGGATGCCGGGGTGCACGCGCGTGGTCAGGTGGTCGGCGTGAGAGTGGCGCCGAAGTGGATGCCGCGCGAGTTGCGCCGGGCGCTCAACGCGCTCCTCCCGCCCGATGTCTGGGTTGCCGCGACGCACGAGATGCGGTCGGACTTTCACGCCAGATACAGTGCGACTTCGCGGCGCTATAGCTACTACATCGGTACCGACGATTCGGCGCGCTCCCCCTTCCGAAGGCGCTGGGAGTGGGCGCTCGCGCGGCCACTCGATCGCGCCGTACTCGAAGCCAACGCGGTCGCCCTCCTGGGCGACCGCTGCTTTCGTGCCTTCGCCGTCCAGCGAACGGCAGGTCCGCACGACGAGCACCGCTGCACGGTGCTCCACTCCACGTGGCGCGAGCGCGAGGGAGGACTCGTCTTCGACATCGAGGCGAACCGCTTCCTCCATCACATGGTGAGATTCCTCGTCGGCACCATGGTCGATGCCGCCTCCGGACGGCGCGAGCCGGACAGCATCGCCACGCTCCTCTCGGCTACCGACAACGCGGACACCTCCGCCCCCGCCCCGCCCCACGGGCTCTTTCTCGATGCGGTCCGTTACCCGCCCGAACTCTATCTGACCCAGGAATGAGACTCTATCTCGACACCGCCGACATCTCGGAGATCCGCTGGGCTCTCAGCACGGGTCTCATCGACGGAGTGACGACCGATCCGTCGCTCCTCGCCGCCGAGCTCGCCGATCGCGAGCCGTTCACCCACGTCGGCGAGATCGCCGATCTCGTCGACGGGCCGGTCACCGTGCAGGTGATCTCCATCGAGGCCGATGGGATGTACCGCGAAGGCCGGGAGCTCGCGCGCATTGCCGACAACGTGGTGGTCGAGATCCCGATGATCGAGGAAGGGCTGGTAGCCACGCGACGTCTGGTGGCGGACGGCATCCGAGTGAACGTCACACTGGTCTTCAGCGCGGCACAGGCCCTCCTGGCGGCGAAGGCCGGCGCCAGCTTCGTGAGCCCGTTCGTCGGGCGCCTCGATGATACCGGGGTGGACGGCACCGGCGTCGTCGCGGATGTGAGGACGATCTTCGATCGCTTCGGCGTGGAATGCGAGCTGGTGGCTTCGTGCATCCGCTCGGCACACCGCTTCCTCGATGCGGCTCGTCTTGGGGCCGATTCCGCCGCGCTACCGCCGGCGGTACTGCGCGAGATGCTGGTGCACCCGCTCACGGATCTGGGTCTCGACCGTTTCCTCAACGACTGGAGCAAGCGGATCGCCAAGACGCGCTCCGGAGTCTGAGCATGCTTTTCCGCTGGCTCATCCCGCTGCTACTCGCTGCAGGCTGCGGTGGCTCCTCCAGGGACTCGACGACCGCAAAGGACCAGACGGCGTCGGGGCTGACGGTGTCGGTCGCCAACGCGGCGCAGACATCGAGCGCGCTGACCGACTCCATCGACTCGCGGCGGCGCACGTTGATCACTGAAGCCACGGCCGCAGTGGCGCCCGCAGTGGTGACGGTGCAGACCGAGGTCATCGAGCACGGCCCGCAGGACCCCTTCTCGATGTTCTTCGGCGGCGGAGGCGACAGGATTCTCCCCGGACTCGGCTCCGGTTTCATAGTGCGCGCCGACGGTGTGATCGTCACCAACGCGCACGTGGTCAACGACGCTGACTCGATCTCCGTGGCGCTCCGTGATGGCACCACGTACGAGGCGAAGCTCCTCGGCATCGATGAGATAAACGACCTCGCCGTTCTCAAGATTCCAGCGAAAGGGCTCCCGGTTGCCACCCTCGGAAACTCCGACAGCCTGCTGATCGGCGAATGGGTGATCGCGATCGGCAATCCCTACGGCTTCCTCCTGGGGAACCCGGAGCCCAGCGTGACGGTGGGCGTGATAAGCGGTACGGGGCGAAATCTCGTCGCGCGCTCGGAGGGGAACGCGACGTACGTGGACATGATCCAGACCGACGCGCCCATCAATCCCGGAAACTCCGGCGGCCCGTTGGTGAACGCCGTGGGCGAGGTGATCGGAGTGAACAGCTCGATCTATTCGCCGTCGGGCGGCTCGGTGGGGCTCGGCTTCGCCATCCCGATCAACCGAGTCAAGCGCGTCACCGAGGACCTGCTCCTCCATGGAACTATTCGACGGCCCTGGCTCGGCATCGAGCTGCGGCTCCCCGAGACTCAGAACCCGCGGCGCGCTCTCCGCTCCGGAGCGGTAATCCGCGCGGTCGTCCCGGGCTCGCCTGCAGCGAAGGCCGGCCTCCGCCCGGGGGACGAGCTGTTGAAATCGCGAAATCGCGTTCTCCGCAATCCCTTCGACTGGGAGGCGGAGCGGCTCGATCTCCGCGTGGGAGAGAAGGTGCCCATGGTGGTGCGGCGCGGCGACCGACAGTTCGAGGTCACTCTCACCGTGGCCGACCTGCCGGAGGTCAGCGCACCGAAAGTGCAGGTCCTGAAGGAGCTCGAGCTGGTCACGATCACGCCTGCCATTCGCGCCGAGCGTGGGATCCGCAGCCGGCACGGCGCTCTGATCTATGACGTGAGCGATCGAGTCTCGCAGGACCTGGGGATCGAGAAAGGCGACGTGATCGTCCAGGTGAACCGCGTGCCGATCGACAACGCGCAGGACGTCGCCAAGGTTTTCGACGCGCTCTCCGGGCGGGACGTGGTACGCATGTACTTCGAGCGCGGCGGGCGGATCTACTCCACGGACTTCATGATTAGATGACGGACCATACACGGTACGCTTCCCCACTCTCCGAGCGCTACGCATCCCGAGCGATGGCGGAGCTCTGGTCGCCACAGCAGAGGCATGCACTCTGGCGCCAGCTCTGGCTGGCGCTCGCAGAGGCCGAGCGCGAGCTGGGGGTGGAGGACATAACCGACGAGGGGCTCGCGCAGATGCGCGCGCACCTCGCGGACATAGACTTCGAGAAAGCCGCGGCATTCGAGCGGCGCTTCCGCCACGACGTGATGGCTCACGTCCATGCCTTCGGCGATGTCGCACCGCTGGCGCGCCCTTTCATCCACCTGGGTGCGACGAGCGCGTTCGTCACGGACAACGCGGACCTCATACTGATGCGGCGCGGGATGTCGCTCCTGCGAGCCCAGCTCGTGGAGGTGCTCTCGGCCCTCGCCGCTTTCGCGCGCCGGTGGCGCGCCGAACCGGCGCTCGCGTACACGCACCTCCAGCCCGCGCAGCTCACCACGGTCGGCAAGCGTGCCACGCTCTGGATGCAGGATCTGGTGATCGATCTCGCCGATCTCGATCACCGGATAGCCACACTCCCGCTGCGCGGCGTGAAAGGCACCACTGGAACGCAGGCGAGCTTCCTCGAGCTGTTCGACGGCGATCACGCCAAGGTCGAGCGACTCGAGCGTCTGGTGGTGAGCAAGATGGGCTTCGAGCACGTCCTTCCGGTCACCGGCCAGACGTACACGCGGAAGCTCGATGCGCAGGTGCTCTCGGTGGTGAGCGGGATCGCGGCGAGCGCCGCCAAGTTCGCAGCGGACATCCGCATGCTCCAGTCGTTCGGCGAGATCGAGGAGCCCTTCGAGACGGAGCAGATCGGCTCGTCGGCGATGGCGTACAAGCGCAACCCGATGCGCTCGGAGCGGATCTCGTCGCTGGGGCGCTTCGTGATCTCGCTCGAGGAGAACGCCAACCAGACGCACAGCGTGCAGTTCTTCGAGCGCACGCTCGACGACAGCGCCAACCGGCGTCTCGTGATCCCCGAGTCGTTCCTGGCCGCCGACGCGATTCTTCTCCTGCAGGGAAACATCGCGCGCGGACTCGAGGTGCACCCGGCTCGCATCCGCCGGCGCGTGGACGATGAGCTTCCTTTCATGGCGACCGAGAAGCTGATCGTGCGTGCGGTACGCGGCGGTGCGGATCGTCAGGAAGTGCACGAGATCATCCGCCGGCACAGCATCGAGGCGGCGCGCGCGGTCAAGAACGGAGCGCAGGGAAACGACCTGCTCGACCGTCTGGCCGCCGACGCGGACTTCGGGCTCTCGCTCACCGAGATGCGCGACATCACCCGCGCGGAGGATTTCGTCGGCCGCGCGCCGCAGCAGGTGGACGCTTTCCTGCGCGATGTGGTTGATCCCATCCTCGCCGCGGAGGGCACCAGCGCACGCGAGCCGGAGGCGCTCCGCGTATGACGGCGATGGCGGCTAGCGCGCTTCCGCTCGAGAAGCTCGGAAGCGGAAAGGTGCGCGACATCTACGAGGTGGATGCCGAACGGCTGCTCCTGGTGGCTACGGACCGGGTGAGCGCCTTCGACGTGGTCATGAGCGAGCCGGTGCCGTACAAGGGCGCTGTGCTCACGCAGATCAGCGCGTGGTGGTTCGGCCAGATCGCGGACATCGTGGGCAACCACATGATCTCCGCGGATGCGGACGAGATCGTGGCCGCCGTGCCAACGCTGCGCGGCCACCGGAGCGAGATCGCGGGGCGGGCGATGCTCTGCCGGCGCGCACGCGTGTTCCCTGTGGAGTGCGTCGTTCGCGGTTATATTTCCGGCTCGGCCTGGAAGGAGTATTCGCGGGACGGTACGCTGGCGGGCGAGCCGCTCCCCGAAGGCCTCACCGAGAGCGACCGATTGCCTCGACCCATCTTCAGCCCCGCGACAAAGGCGGAGGCGGGACACGACGAGAACATCACGATCGCCAGGGTACGTGAGGTGGTAGGCCCCGAGAGGGCCGCCGAATTGGAGCGCCTCTCCCTCGCCATCTACGAGCGCGGGCGAGAGATCGCGGCCGCACGCGGGATCATCGTGGCCGACACCAAGTTCGAGTTCGGCGTCTCGCCGGATGGCGAGCTCCTTCTGGTGGACGAAGTTCTCACCCCCGACAGCTCACGCTTCTGGCCCGCCGACCGCTACGAGCCGGGCCACTCCCAGCCGAGCTTCGACAAGCAGCCCCTGCGCGACTACCTGGACTCCGAGCGCCACGCGGGCCGCTGGAACGGGGACGCACCCGCGCCCCGTTTACCCGATGAGGTCGTGCGCGCCACGAGCGAGCGCTACCGGGATGCTTACCGCCGGATCACGGGGTCGGAGCTCGACGTTTCGGGGCTCACGTGAGCATAGCGCGCGAAGGACTGGTCTTCGTCGCGATAGCTGCCGCGCTCACGGTCGGAGGATTCTGGCTGGCGCTCTCCCGGCGCTCGTGGGGACTCTGGCTTCTGGCGTTCGTGCTGCTGGTCGTGGCGCTCTGGGTCGTCTACTTCTTTCGCGACCCGGAGCGGACGGGTCCTCGCGGTGACACGCTCGTGGTCTCGCCAGCCGACGGGCGAGTGGTGATGATCACCGAGGTCGATGAACCCGCCTTCCTGAAGTCGAGGGCGATCCGGATATCGATTTTCATGAACGTCTTCAACGTCCACGTCAACCGCTATCCGGTGAGCGGAGAGGTGGCGTACCTGCATTACAACCCCGGCAAGTTCCTCAATGCGGCCTCGGAGAAGTCGAGCCTGGAGAACGAGCAGATGTCGGTGGGGATCGAGAGCGGAGGCAGGAAGGTGCTGGTGAGGCAGATCGCGGGGCTGATCGCGCGTCGCATCGCCAACTACGCCCGCGTGGGCGACTCCGCCTCGCAGGGCGAGCGGATGGGGATCATCCGGTTCGGCTCGCGGGTGGATGTCTTCCTCCCTACCGACGCGAAGGTGGTCACGAAGCTCGGCGATACCCCCGCGGCGGGGAGCACGGTCCTGGCGGAGCTCCCGCAGTGAGATCGCCAGCGCTGCCGCGCCCGGACATGCGCAGAGCCGTGGTGCTCCTCCCCAACGGCTTCACGCTGGGAAACCTCTTCTTCGGGGTGTTCGCGGTCGTCTCGGCGAGTCGCGGCGATTTCGTCTGGGCCGGCTGGTGCGTGGTGCTCTCCGGAGTCATGGATGTACTCGACGGCCGCGTCGCACGTATGACGCGTACCGGGAGCCGCTTCGGCGTGGAGCTCGACTCGCTGGTGGACGCGGTGAGCTTCGGTGTGGCGCCGGCGCTCATCATGTACTTCGCGGTGCTCAACCGCGATGGCTGGGCGTGGCTCTTCTGCTTCTTCTACGTGGCCTGCGCGGTGATGCGCCTGGCGCGCTTCAACATCGAGCAGGGCGGCCACGCCAAGACCCACTTCCACGGTCTCCCCAGTCCGGCGGCCGGGATGACGCTGGCGACCTACTACTGGTTCAGCCAGACGACGCTCTACACCCAGAGCGTCATGAGCAGCCTGCCCTGGCATACGGTGCTGCCGGGCGTGATGCTCGTGCTCGGGCTGCTGATGATCAGCCACGTGATCTACCCCGCTCCGCCAACGGTCAGCTTCCGCAGCGTGAAGAGCATCACGGCGAGCGTGCTCATTCTCGCCGTCGTGATCGGGGTGTTGTTCAAGCCGCTCTCCTTCGCCTTCCCGGCGCTCCTCGTTTACGTGGCGTACGGGCTCGTGAAGACCTTCCTCTTCGGGCTTGTGGACCGTCTCCCCACCGGGGATCCGCTTCTGGACGAGGATGCGGAAGACGACTTCGTGGCGCGCCCGATCGAGATCGCCGAGCGCCCGGGGAGGGATCGTCGGCGTCGCAGACGCGGCCGCGGCAGGAGCGGCCCACAACCACTTCAACGACCAGGTAAAGAGGACGGCTGATGAGCCGCTTTCGTGTTTCAGTGAACATCTCGCCCAGGCAAGGGATCCTGGACCCACAGGGGAAGGCCGTGGCCGAGGCGCTGCACTCGCTCGAGTTCGCCGACGTGCGCGACGTACGCGTTGGTCGCTTCATCGTGATGCAGGTGGACGCCGCGGACGGCGCGACCGCCAGCCAGCGCGTGCGCGAAATGTGCGACAAGCTTCTGGCCAACCCGGTAGTCGAGGACTATCAGATAGCGTCCGTGGAGGAATCGTGAAGTTCGGCATCGTCACCTTCCCCGGCTCCAACTGCGACTATGACGCGCACCACGCAGTGACCGATGCGCTGGGGGCCGAGGCGGTCTATCTCTGGCACAAGTCTCACGACCTCGAGGGAGTAGACGTGGTGATACTCCCTGGTGGCTTCAGCTACGGCGACTACCTGCGTGCGGGCGCGATCGCCCGCTTCAGCCCGATCATGCGGGAAGTCGTGGCACACGCGCGTCGCGGCGGGCCGGTGATCGGGATCTGCAACGGCTTTCAGATAGCGTGCGAGGCGGGTCTCCTCCCCGGCGCGCTGCTCCGCAACGCGGGGCTCCAGTTCGTGTCGGAGCCGGTGCGGCTACGCGTGGAGAACCAGGACACGATGTTCACCAACCGCTACTCGGAGGGCGATCTCCTTCGTCTGCCGGTGGCGCACGGTGAGGGACGCTACACCGCCGATGCCGAGACGATAGAGCGGCTGGAGGGTGAAGGGCGAGTGGCCTTCAGGTACGTGAACGCCGCCGGAGAGGTCGACCCAGCGGCCAACCCGAACGGCTCCGTAAACGCGATCGCGGGGATCGTGAGCGCCGAGGGGAACGTTCTCGGAATCATGCCCCACCCCGAGCGCGCGGTGGATCCGCTGCTGGGGTCCCCCGACGGTCTGGGTATCTTTCAATCGATGATGGCGCACGTTTCGGCGTGACGCCCGAGGGATACATGAATCAGCACCACACGAAGATCGCGAACGGATCGCGGGAGGCGACCCCTTGCCGGTGAGCGTACAACCGCGGCCCGGTGATCCGGTCATCACGCCGGCGCTCGTCGCCGAGCACGGCCTCACGCAGCAGGAATACGACATACTCGTAGCGATGCTCGGGCGCGAGCCGACGTTCACCGAGCTCGGGATCGTCAGCGCGCTCTGGAGCGAGCACTGCTCCTACAAGCACTCGAGACCGGTGCTGAAGACGCTCCCCACCCAGGCGCCCTACGTGCTACAGGGCCCCGGCGAGAACGCGGGCGTAATATCCATTGGCGACGGGCTCGCCGTCGCGTTCAAGATCGAGTCGCACAACCACCCTTCCGCCGTGGAACCGTACCAGGGCGCGGCCACCGGAGTCGGCGGCATCCTGCGCGACGTATTCACGATGGGAGCGCGCCCGATCGCGATGCTCGACTCGCTTCGATTCGGCTCGCTCGAGTCGGCGCGCGTACGCTACCTCTTCGGCGGCGTCGTGAAGGGGATCGGCGACTACGGCAACAGTGTGGGCATCCCCACGGTGGCCGGCGAGGTCATGTTCGATGCGTCGTACGAGGGGAACCCCCTCGTCAACGCGATGTGCGTGGGGATCATGCACGAGCGCGATCTCATCCGCGCGAAGGCCGAGGGTGTGGGCAACCCGATCATGGCTGTGGGTGCGCGCACGGGCCGCGATGGGATCCATGGTGCCTCGTTCGCGTCGGAGGATCTCTCGGAGGCGAGCGATGCCAAGCGGCCGCGCGTCCAGGTGGGCGATCCTTTCACCGAGAAGCTTCTCCTCGAGGCGAGCCTGGAGCTGATCGCGAGCGGCCACATCGTCGCCATCCAGGACATGGGCGCGGCGGGCCTCACCTCGTCATCCGCCGAGATGGCGGCTCGCGGCGATGTGGGAGTGACGATCGACGTGAGCAGGGTGCCAGTACGCGAGGAGGCAATGACGCCGTACGAGATCCTCCTCAGCGAATCGCAGGAGCGGATGCTCGTGGTGGCGAAGCGCGGTCACGAAGAAGATGTGCGCGCGATACTCACCAAGTGGGATCTCAACGCCGAAGTGATCGGCGAGGTGATCGCGGAGCCGGTGTATCGCGTGACCGAGGGCGACCGCGTGGTGGCCGAGTTCCCCGGATCGCGGCTGGTGACCGAGTGCCCCGTCTACACGCCGGAGGCGCGGGAGAGCGATGCGATCCGCGCGCTTCGCGAGCGCGACGTGGCGAGCATTGCCGAGCTTCCCGAGGAGAGCGATCCAGTGTGGACGCTGGAGCGGCTGCTCTCCTCGCCCACTGTCGCGAGCAAGCGCTGGGCATTCAGACAGTACGACACGACGGTGCGTACGAGCACCGTGGTGCCTCCAGGCGACGGCGACGCGGCGGTCGTGCGCGTGCGCGGGAGCGAAAAGGCGCTCGCCATCAAGACGGACTGCAACGGGCGTTACGTGTACCTCGATCCTCGCAATGGCGGACGTACGGCGGTTGCCGAAGCCGCGCGAAACGTGGCGTGCGTCGGTGGCCGGCCGATGGCGATCACCAACTGCCTCAACTTCGGGAATCCGAAGCGGCCGGAGGTATTCTACCAGTTTCGCGAGGCGGTGGCGGGGATGGGCGAGGCGTGCCGCGCGCTTGGCACGCCGGTGACCGGCGGGAACGTCTCGCTCTACAACGAGAATCCGGCGGGCGCGGTGTATCCGACGCCCGTGATCGGAATGGTGGGTGTGGTCGAGTCGCTCGATCACGTCACCAGGTCGCGATTCCCCGGGCGGGAAGATGCGATAGTGCTCCTCGGTGAGCCGACCGACGAGCTGGGTGGAAGCGAGTATCTCGCAAGCATTCACGGTATCGTCGCCGGCCAACCGCCGCGCTGCGATCTCGAGCGTGAGCGCGCGACGATCGACGCGCTGCTCGAGGCGATAGCGGCCGGCCTGGTGCACTCGGCGCACGACTGCAGCGAGGGAGGTCTCGCGGTCGCGCTATCGGAGTGCGCCATCGGCGACCCGGAGCGGCTCGTCGGTGCGGAAGTGTCGCTCGACAAATGGAGCGATCTCCCGTTGCGCGCGCTCCTCTTCGGCGAGGCACAGGCGCGGATCGTGGTGAGCACACCCGATCCACAGCGTGTGCTCGACGTGGCAGCGCGGCACGGCGTGCCGGCGCACACGATCGGCAGCGTACGTCCGGGGAGTGATGCGCTGAGCATCACCGCCGCTGGTCGCACGATCAACGCGCCGCTCACGCGGCTGGCGCGGGCGTATCACGAAGCCATCCCCCGACTGATGACCGTAGGGGCGGCCGAGCCCGCGATATTGGAGCAACACCCTAAACCTGCGGAAGTCTGATAAATGTGCGGAATAGTCGGTGTGCGAGGAACGCCGGACGCGGCGGCCATCGCGCACCTCGGGCTTTACTCGTTGCAGCATCGCGGTCAGGAGTCGGCGGGGATAGTAGTCGCCGACGACAACGGTACCGCGCACGCCATCAGAGGGATGGGCCTCGTGTCCGAGGCGCTCGAACCCGAAGCGCTCGCGCAGCTCGGCGGCCGCCTCGCCATCGGCCACACGAGGTACAGCACCACCGGCTCATCCACTCTCGACAACGCGCAGCCGGTTCTGGTGCGCTTTCGCGGCGGCTACATAACGCTGGCGCATAACGGCAACATCGTCAACGCGACCGAGCTCCGCAGGGAGCTCGAGTCGATGGGATCCATCTTCAGCTCCACGATGGACTCCGAGATCCTGGTACACCGGATGGCTCGGTCCAGCTCGGAGATTCCGGAAGAGCGGCTGGCCCAGGCGCTCGCCGGCGTGGAAGGGGCCTACTCGCTGCTGGTGGCCACGGGCGACACGCTGATGGCCGTGCGCGACCCGCGTGGCTGGCGCCCGCTCTGCATCGGCACGCTCGGCGACGCGGTGGTCTTCGCGTCGGAAACGTGCGCGCTCGACATGGTTGGCGCCACGTACCTGCGCGATGTACAGCCCGGCGAGATCGTGGTCGCGGACGACAACGGGCTTCGCTCGGTCCAGGCGCTCCTGCCGCTCGAGAGCCGCCGCTGCGTGTTCGAGTACGTCTACTTCGCGCGCCCCGACAGCCGCATCTTCGGCGGCTCCGTGGACAGGGCGAGGCGCGCTCTCGGCCACCAGCTCGGCCGCGAATGCCCGGCTCCCACGGCCGATCTCGTATTCGGCGTGCCCGACTCCGCGAACGCCGCGGCGCTCGGCTACGCCGAGGAAACCGGCCTCCCGCTCGAGCTCGCGCTCATCCGCAATCACTACGTGGGACGCACCTTCATCCAGCCTTCGCAGGAAGGACGGGTTCAGAAAGTGAAGGTGAAGTACAATGCGGTGCGCGAGGTGCTCGAGGGGAAGAGCGTCGTGATGGTAGACGACTCGATGGTGCGCGGTACCACCACTCGCGGGCTGGTATCGATGATCCGCGCCGCGGGGGCGCGCGAGATCCACATGCGCATCGCCTCGCCACCGGTGACGGGCCCGTGCTACTACGGCATAGATATGCCGTCACGCGAAGAGTTGATAGCCGCAAACCTCACGGTTGAGGAGATAGCGCAACACGTCGGTGTCGACTCGCTCGGTTTTCTCTCGCTGGAAGGCATGCTCGACTCCGTCCCCGACGGGCCGCACGGTTTTTGCCACGCCTGCTTCTCCGGAGACTACCCCACCCCGCCGCCAACAGACCCGGATAAGCTGAGATTCGGCTGCGGGTGCTGAGGAGGAGATATGGAAGAAGGCAGAAAGAAGAAAGCGGTGAAAACCTGAGGGTTCAGGAGGTAGGCCTCAGGGGTCAGGTACAGCCTCGGAGTAGAGATCCCGACCTTCGGGCAGTTCCTGAACCCTGTAGTTCTGAACCCTCTAGCACTTCCTGCTTTCCGCTCTCTGCTTTCTGCTTTCTCGAACCAGGAACTCATCTACGCGAGGAGCCCCGACCCCATGCCCTCTCTCGTTTACTTCTTCGGCAACGGAAAGGCGGACGGTACGCGCGAGATGAAGATGGAGCTCGGCGGCAAGGGGGCGAACCTCGCCGAGATGACGAACCTCGGCGTGCCGGTGCCTCCGGGGTTCACCATCGCATGCAGGGCGTGCATCGACTACCTGCGCGATCACGCGGTGCCGGATGAGTTGCGGGTGGAAGTGGCGGAGAAGCTGGAGCGGCTCGAGAAGGCAGCCGGCCGCCGCCTGGGAGACGTGGACGATCCGCTCCTCGTGTCGGTGAGATCGGGTGCGCCGATATCCATGCCGGGGATGATGGAGACGATCCTGAACCTCGGTCTGAATGACAGCAGCGTGATCGGACTCGCGCGGCAGAGCGGGAATCCGCGTTTCGCGTACGACTCGTATCGCCGCTTCATCCAGATGTACGGCAACGTGGTGCTCGGCGTGGCCGGGCAGGATTTCGAGCGACTGCTCTCCGCAAAGCGGCTCACTGCCGGCGTCGCGACCGATGCGGAGCTTCCCGAAGAAGCGCTCCGCAATCTCGTGGAGGAGTACAAGGTGCTGGTGCGCTCCGCCACCGGCGCGGACTTTCCCATGGACCCGCAGGAGCAGCTCTGGGGAGCGATCGAAGCCGTCTGGAAGTCGTGGACGCTCAAGAAGGCCGTGGACTATCGTCGTGTGAATGGCATCCCGGAAACGCTCGGAACCGCCGTCAACGTGGTGGCGATGGTTTTCGGCAACATGGGTGATGATTCCGGGACTGGCGTCGCCTTCACGCGCAATCCGTCGACCGGAGAGAAGCACTTCTACGGCGAGTTCCTCGTCAACGCACAGGGCGAGGACGTGGTGGCGGGAATCCGTACGCCGCTGGAGATCCAGCAGATGGCTGAGCGTCTCCCCGGTGCGTACCAGGAGCTCATCGACACGCAGGAGCGGCTCGAGCAGCACTACCGCGACATGCAGGACATCGAGTTCACAGTCGAGCGCGGGAGGCTGTACCTGCTGCAGACGCGCACGGGGAAGCGCACAGCCGCGGCCGCGGTGCGGATAGCGGAAGAGATGGTGGAGGAAGGTCTCGTAAGCCGGAGCGAGGCGCTGCAGCGCGTGGAACCGCAGCAACTCGACCAGCTGCTGCACCCCATCATCGACTCCTCCGCCAACGAGTCGCCGCTGGCCGTAGGTCTGCCTGCGAGTCCCGGGGCGGCGAGTGGGCGCGCGGTGTTCGATCCCGACGCCGCCGAGCAGCTCGCCGCGGGCGGCGAGCGTGTGATACTGGTGCGCGAGGAGACGACTCCCGAAGACTTCCACGGAATCGTCGCGGCGCGCGCCGTGCTCACGGCCAGAGGAGGGATGACGAGCCACGCCGCGGTGGTGGCGCGCGGCATGGGGAAATGCGCGGTGGTGGGGTGCAAGGAGATGCAGGTAGACGCGGAGCATCGGCGCTTCACGGTGGACGGCACGCAGGTGAACGAGGGCGACTGGCTCACCCTCGACGGCGCCACGGGACGGGTGTACCTGGGCGAGCTACCCACGGTCCCGAGCGACGTGGTGCGTGTTCTGTCGGGGCGTATGCGCGGCTCCGACTCGCGCATCTACCTCTCCTTCGCGCGCCTGCTGAGCTGGGCCGACGAGGCGCGCACCCTTCGCGTTCGGGCGAACGCCGACACGCCGCAGGATGCGCGCGTCGCGCGCGCGTTCGGCGCAGAGGGGATCGGTCTCTGTCGCACGGAGCACATGTTCTTCGAGGGCGACCGCATAGTTGCCATGCGCGAGATGATCGTGGCGCGCGATGAGGGGGGACGCCGTCGCGCTCTCGCCAGGCTTCTGCCGATGCAGCGTCAGGACTTCGAGGGAATATTCGAGGCGATGGAAGGTCTACCGGTGACCATTCGCCTTCTCGACCCGCCGCTGCACGAGTTCCTTCCGCACGGCGCCGAGGACACGCGGCAGCTCGCCCGTCAGCTCGACATGCCGCGCGATGAGCTGGGCCGGATAATCGACACGCTGCGCGAGGCCAACCCGATGCTCGGGCATCGCGGATGCCGACTGGGGATCACCTACCCCGAGATCACCGAGATGCAGGCGCGCGCAATCATCGAGGCGGCTATCAAGGTGAAGCGCCGCGGCAAGGACGTGTGCCCGGAGATCATGGTGCCGCTCGTGGCCACAGTGAAGGAGTTCGAGAACCAGCGCACCATCATAGACGAGACTGCGCGCCAGGTGATGGGCGCACTCGACGAACCGATCGAATACACCGTGGGCACGATGATCGAGCTCCCACGTGCCGCGCTCACCGCCGACGAGATCGCGACTCGGGCGGAGTTCTTTTCCTTCGGAACCAACGACCTCACGCAGACCACATTCGGATTGAGTCGCGACGACGCTGGGCGCTTCCTCCCGTCGTACGTCGATCGTGGCGTACTCCCCGACGATCCCTTCCAGGTGCTCGACGTGGACGGCGTCGGGAAGCTCGTTCGCTACGCGGTCACCGAAGGGAGGCGCACGCGTCACGACCTCAAGATCGGGATCTGTGGGGAGCACGGCGGCGAACCGCGCTCGGTGCGCTTCTTCCACGATGCGGGGCTCAACTACGTCTCCTGCTCGCCGTACCGTGTGCCGATAGCGCGATTGGCTGCGGCGCGCGCGGCGCTCGCGACCGCGGACTGAGCTCGCTCAGCGCGCGCCGGCAGGCGGCGGTGCGCTCCCTGGCGGCGGTGGCGCCACGACCGACGGCAGTGGAATCTCGTACACGAAGAAGGAACGCGACGGATCCTCCTTGCGGAGGAGTGGGAGGGAAACGTTGAAGACCGGCACGCCTCCGATGGTGTGCCCGCTCAACGTGCCCGAGTGCGCGTGACCGTGGAAGGCCACGGTGCAGCCGTAGCGGTCGAGCGGCTCGGCAAGGCGGTCGGTGCCGAGGTACGGGTGGATTATCTCCGGTTCGCCGAGCACGGTGGAGAGCACCGGCGCGTAGTGCGTTACCACGATGCGGATGGGCGTGGCGAGCCGTCGGAGTGCGAGCTCGAGCGCCTGCACCTGCGTCAGCGTGGTGCTCACGAATGCCTTCGTCTCCGGCTCGCCGAAGGCGGTGAGCGTGCCGCGACCGAAGCCGCCCATGTAGCCCTTCACGCCGGCGAATCCCACCTGATCGAGGAGCTGGAATTCATCGCCGTCGAGCAGGTGGATCCCGCGTGATGTGAGCTCCGCGGCCCCTTCGGCTACCTGGTTGGCCTCGTAGTCGTGGTTGCCGAGCACACCGACTATCGGGATCTTCACGTCGGCCAGCTCGCCCGCCACCACCTTGAACTCGGCCAGCTCGCCCCGGCGCGTCATGTCGCCCGCCAGCACGAGCACGTCGGCCTTCACGTTCGCTTCGGCGAAAACGTCTCGGAAGAGGCCAACGTCGCCGATACCGCAGTGGAAATCGCCCACCGCGGCCACTCGCAGTACACCTGATGTTGGTCGGCGGCGCTCGGGGCCGCGCCAGCCGGATGGATGACTCCCGCCCGATCCGGCGGGCGGCGTACGCTGCTCAGGCGACCCTTGCACGATACTCCGCTACGGCGCGGGAGCTCTCATCCCACACGTCGCTCTCGGCGATCTCGCGCAGGATAGGGAGCTTTTCCATTTGCCCGATCTCTTCGGCTCTCACGTCCCGGAAGCCCCACTCGTGGACGTCTATCGTGAAGCTGAAGCGCGATATCAGAGTGCCGCGCGTCACGCGCTCACCACTGCGCTCACGACGCGCCTCCACGTGCGCGCGCTCCAGCAGATCGTCCAGCAGCCAGCTCGGCACCCGGTCGCTCAGCTCAGGATACACGTACAGAAAGACGAGGATCTGCGAGAGGAGGAGCGGCCAGTGCTCCCCGGTCTTGGTCAGCAGTCGTTGCCAGTCGATGAGCGACCCAACGCTCGCGATGAGGTGGACGATGTCCGACATGTCCTGGCGATGTCGCTCATTGATGAAGAGGCGGTGCCAGATCAGCTCCTCCACCGGCGCCACGCGGACCGGTGTGGCCGCGAGGATGGCGGGAGTGCTGTGCGCGTACCATTCGCGATTGATCAGCGCCATCCCGTTGCCCATCCCGAAGATCACGTCCACGAAGCGCCTCCCTCTCGTGGCCTTCGCGAGCCAGTGCGCCTGCTCCAGTCGCGCGATAAGCCCGATTGCGCGCAGCGCGCGCATCGCGGGGACGACCTGCTCGGGTTCCACGAACAGATCCAGGTCCTTCGTCTCGCGGTAGATGCCAGTATGCGCATGGACCGCGTACGCGCCCGCGACGACGTAAGGGACCCCGGCGGAGTTCAGCGCGGCAAGCACCTGCTTGTACAGCTCGCGCTCCTCGTCGGGAATCCAGAACTCGCCGTGCGTGACGGATCTGGTCTCCTGTCGCGAGATGTCGCCCAGCCCGCGCGCGCGCATCACGTTCCTGTCGATCTGACCCATTGCTCCCCCAGCGGTCGAGTACGCGTCATTCGGCAAGTCGGGGGCCAGACTAGCCGTATGCCTCGCGAATCATAGTTGCCATCTCGAGGGAGTTGGTGGTTCCGTAGTTGGAGTAGCAATTGTTCATGATCACGTGTGTACCGGTGGCCTGCTCCGCCGCACCAGTGATTCGCGGTACCCACTCCTCGAGCTCCGCGCGGTCATAGAGGTACCGGAAGCGCTCCACCACCGGTACGCCAGGTCGCTCCCAGTCGCTGGCGCGCCGCCCGTGGAACCGGACCATCGCGAGGCGCGGTGACGTGACCGCGGCGATGGGTGGGACACTGCTCTTGAACCCTTGAGGCTCATCCACCATGACGAACGGAATCTCGTTGCGCTCGAGAAACTCGAGTGTGTGTTCCGCGTTCCGTTCGTTGAACCAGCTCGAGTTGCGGAACTCGACGGCCGAGCCGAGATCACCCAGTCGCTCGCGCGCGTCGAGTATGCTCACCCTGTTGTCGTGCCCGGGGTGGAACCAGCGCGGGTACTGCAGCAGCACCGCGCCGAGCTTTCCCGACGATCGGAGCGGCTCCATGGCGTCGCGGAAGATCGTCCACACTTCGTCGTAGAGCTCGGGCGGGAGATCCTTCCCATAGATGCGTTCCTTCTCGGCCAGCTCACTCGGGAGCGCGTCGCGCAGGTCGCGCGGTAGCCGCTGCACCTCCGTCGGCTGGCCGGTCATGAGCGCGTGCGCCTTCACGTTGAAGGTGAAATCCGCGGGCGTTCGCTCGTTCCACAGCTCGGCCATCCGTCGAGCTGGAAGCGCGTAGTAGGTGGAGTCCACTTCCACGAGTGAGAATCGCGACGCGTAGTAGCGGAGCCGCTCCTCCGCGGAGTCCACACCCGGCGGATAGAACACGGCGCCACGGGTGATGGTCGGGTCGGTCCAGGAGGCGGTCCCGAAGCGGATCTCACCGCCGTGCGGAAGGTGGAGCGTCTTGCCGGCCTCGGGGTCGGCCTGCTCGGCCCTGGCGAGTGCGTCGGCCGGGCCCGGGTCGTGTACGGTCGGAGTGCTCTGTCTGGTCATCGCCGGGACGCCTATGCATGAAACCCGCCTTCCGGAGGAATTCGGAAGACGGGTTTCGGGATGGAGGCGCGGGGAATTGAACCCCGGTCCGAGACAAGATCCACCACAGCGTCTACGTGCGTATCCCGCTGATTGAGGTCTCCGAGCGCTGGCCAGCGGGCGGCCCACGATCGAACGAGTCTTCTATGGTTTCGCCCGCTGCCGGAAGACGCGACGGCGGGCTATCCCGATTTTGCGTTACCCGGCAAGCCGCCTCGGGCGGGCTACCTACCGGGCAGGTGCGTTAACCGAAGTTACGCAGCCAGAGCCAATTCAGAGTTGGCAGTTGTAACGTTTCCCGAGGGATTTACCAGGACCCGAGAACCTGGGCACGCAGCCACGGCCTCACTAACCCCGTCGAAGCCAGTCGCCCCCTTACGCAATCAAATCTAGCTGTTCGAAGTCCGCCAGTCAATGCGCCACCAGCTTGATGCAACGCTTTTGGTGAACGATCTAACTCGCTGCGCGTGCTAGCTTTCCGCAGTTTACGTTCACCTTGTTTCTCCCCTCGCTCTTGGCAGCGTAGAGGGCCCGGTCCGCGTTCTGGAAAAGCGCTTCCCGACCGCCGCCGCTGGTGGGGTAGCAGGCCACGCCGAACGACGCCGTGACCGAGATCGTTCCCCCTTCGATCGGCACTCGCAGCGCTTCGACCGTGCGGCGCAGGCGGTCCGCCACCTCGCGAGCGCGCTCGATCGGCGTCTGAGGGAGCAGGATGGCGAGCTCTTCACCACCGTAGCGGGCACAGACATCGATATTTCGGATCCCGTGCGCCAGCGCACGCCCGATGGCAGCCAGCACCAGGTCCCCCGCCTTGTGGCCGTGCTGGTCGTTCACGCGCTTGAAGTGGTCCACGTCGCAGAGGATCAGCGACAGTACCTGATCGAAGCGGTCGCATTCGGCGAGGTGCTGCTTGATGCGCTCGTCGAACAGCCGCCGATTGGGGAGCCCGGTGAGCTCGTCCGTGGCGGCGCGTGCGGTGACCTCCTCCAGTTGCCGGACGCTCTCCAGACCCACCGAAGCGACCGATGAAAGGAGGAGGAGGAGAGAGCCTTCCACGGAGGTGAGTTGCGACTCCTGGTCGCCCTCGACGGCTATGGCACCGAGCGATCTGCCGTCGCGCAGCAACGGGACCACCGCTATAGAGCTGACCTTTCGGCTCGGCTCCCCTGCACCGAAGATCGGATAGTCCGACATCCGGTACGACTCGCGGATGGTGAAGCGCTGCCGCTCTCGGCAAGCCGTGCCGACGAAGGAATCGCGCGCGATCTCGAAGCCTGGCGACATCGCGTGACCCACGGACACGGTGACGATCCTGCCGCTCCCCTCCTCTTCGTCACCCAGGTTGCTGGCGCCAGCCGCCGCGGACCGCGTCGCGCTCCACACCACGAATGCCGCGCGCGATGCTCCAGATACCTCGAGCGCCGCCTGGCAGATCGCACGACCGAGCGTGGAGAGGTCGGTGCTCTCCTGGATGCGCTCGGCTGCCCTGGCCAGCACTTCGGACTTGCCTCGGTAGCGGCGCGTCTCGCGACCGTCACGCAGGAGGTCGAGCACCATGGCGAGGCGCTTCCCGTAGCGCGGTATATACGTGCGCGCTCGCTCGCACGACATCGCCCGGCGGTCGGCTGCGTAGACGGCTATCGCGCCGTGCTCCCTGCCGTCGGTCCCGACCGGGGCAGCCACCAGGAACGCGTCGTCGGTGTCGTAGTTGCTCGCTGGCATCCCCTGCTGGAGCGCCCAGTGCGCGAGCGACTCCGCGGGTGGTGTGGTGTGGAAGTCATCCACCGAAGCGGAGCCCGAGGCGGAAGCCGCGGTGATGAGCTCATCCCGCTCGCCGCGCTTCCAGAGGACCACGTCGTCGGCCCCGAGAGCGTCGCGGATGTCCTGGAGGTAGCGCTCGACGACCTCGGACTCCACCGTGTGTTCGGGAATCGAGCCGTCGGTAGACGGCACGCGGCGGAAGCGCGGCGAGCCGACCGCGCGCATGCCGCCACTCGGCGTGGGACGGAGTGCGAGGGCGAGCGTGGCGTTCTGCGCCGCCGTGCGCTCGGCCTCTTCGCGAGCGCGGCGCGTGATGATCAGTGCTGCGAGGAGCGCCGTGAGAAGCGCGGCAATCGTGGCGCCCAGGGTGAACGCGGCCGCTGGCACGTGTATCCCCAGAGTTCGAGTTCGTGGCTGTGCAGACCCGCCGGGCGGGAGAGTCAGGAGTGCGTGATCCGTGATGCGGCGTGCGCCGCGCCGAATCCGTTATCGATGTTGACGACCGTGACGCCCGACGCGCAACTGTTCAACATCGTAAGGAGCGCCGCGATTCCACCCATGCTCGCGCCGTATCCCACGCTGGTGGGGACAGCGATCACGGGGACCGCCACCAGACCTCCCACCACCGATGGGAGCGCGCCGTCCATCCCGGCGACGACGACAATCACAGACGCGTCACCCAGCATGTCAGAGCGCGCGAGCAGCCGGTGCAGCCCGGCTACGCCGACGTCCGTGAGGCGCTGTACCGAGTTGCCGAGTGCGCGAGCGGTGACGGCCGCTTCCTCGGCCACGGGCAGGTCGCTCGTGCCAGCCGTGATGATGAGAATCGTCCCCTCCCCCGCTGGCGCGGGAGTACGTGGGCGCTGGTACGCGGTGCGTCCCAGCTCGTTGATCTCCACGTCGGGGAAGCGCGCGAGGAGCGCGGCGCGGGCCGCGGGCTCCACGCGGGTGGCCAGGAATCCATCACCGTGCTCCGCGAGGCGCTCGGCTATCGCTACGATCTGCCCGGGAGTCTTGCCGCTCCCGAAGATGACTTCGGGATAGCCCTGGCGCAGGGCTCGATGGTGATCTATGCTCGCGAAGGGGAGCGATTCGACGTCGGGGAGTGAAAGCCGCGTGAGGGCGTGCGGTACATCGAGCTCGCCGCGCGCGACCTGCTGGAGGAGCTCAGCGACCTGCTCGCGTCTCACACGCCGACGGCGACGCGAGCAGCGTTGGCGCCATCACGCTCTTCGATATCTCCGCGCGCGCGGTCCTCGAGATACTGCCCGAGTATCTCTTCCACCTCGGCGAGCGAAACCACCTGGTGCAGCTTGCGCCGCAGGTCGGCGGAGTCGGGGATCCCCTTCACGTACCAGCCGAGATGCTTCCGGAACTCGATGGCGGCGCCGCGCGGATCCATCTCATATGCCTCCGCCATGCGCGCGTGCTCGATAGCGATCGCGAAGCGCTCTTCGATGGGCGGAGTCGGGGGCATCGGATGTCCCTCGAGGAGAGCGCGCGCCTGGTCGAAGATCCATGGCTGCCCGAAGGATCCGCGCGCGATCATGACGCCGTCGCAGCCGGTGACACGCTGCATGCGGACCGCATCCTCGGGAGTACGGATGTCGCCGTTGCCCACCACGGGGATCTCGAGTGCGTCCGCGACCGCGGCGATCTCATCCCAGCGGGCGTCCCCCGAGTACATCTGCGCGCGGGTGCGCGGGTGCAAGGTGAACACGCGAGCGCCCGCATCCTGGCAGCGGAGCGCGATCGTGACAGGATCGCGCATCTCCTCGTTCCAGCCGCTGCGGGTCTTCACAGTCACCGGGAGGTGCGTGGAGCGCGTGACCGCTTTGATCACGTCTTCGACGAGGCCGAGATCCTTGAGGCATCCGGAGCCACCGTTTCGCTTGACCACCTTCTTGACCGGGCAGCCGAAGTTGATGTCGATGAACTCCGGTGCGAATACATCTGTCACGAACGCGGCCGCCTCGCCCATTGCACCCGGGTCGGCGCCGAAGATCTGCACGCCGATCGGCCGCTCGTCGGGGCCGAAACGAAGCTTGGAGATCGTCGCCTCGTTCTCCCTGCGGATCCCCTCGGCCGAGAGGAACTCGGTGACGACGACGTCAGCACCGAAGCGGCGGCAGAGCCGCCGGAAGGGCGACTCCGAAACGCCGGCCATGGGCGCCAGATAGAGCGGGACGTCGTGCGCGAGCGGGAACGGGAAAGGCATGCCGCAAGCTAACGCGCTCTCCAAGTGCATGCAACGTCGGTATTTGACAGCCGCCAAGCGCGCCGGTAGCTTGAAAAGTTGGCCCCGAACCGCGGATGTTGGCCCACGAATACGACATTGAGGACATAGATGGAACTACGTCAATTCTTCACCGAAGACGCGATCGATCTCGCGCTCAAGGGCACCACGAAAGACGAGATCCTGAAAGAGCTGATCGCGCTCCTGAAGCTGGATGAGAAGTCCGAAGGGATGCTGTACAAGATGTTGAAGCGGCGCGAGAATCTCGGCTCGACCGGGATCGGACGCGGGATCGCGATCCCCCACTGCCGCTCGCTGGTGGTCAGCAAGCTGCGCGTCGCCTTCGGTCGCAAGACGGAAGGGGTGGACTTCAGGGCTATCGACGAGAAGCCGGTGAACTTTTTCTTCCTCATCGTCGCGCCACCGCTCGAGGTGTCCAACCAGTACCTCCCCGTTCTTGGAAAGATCGCGCAGTTCAGCAAGGAAGCCGACGTACCCGAGCGCCTCTTTGCGCTCACCGAGCCACAGCAGTTCCTCGCATTGCTCGAGGAGAAGGGTGTGTGATGCTACACGCAGAATTGGAAATTCTTCTCGAAATCCAGGACCTCCAGACGCTGCGGCGCGACATCAGCGCCGAGGAGTACGCTGCCGCCGGCATACCGGTGGACGTGGAGCAGGTTAGCGAGAGACTCGGCGAGCGTATCGCCGAGCGCGAGGCGCAACTCTCGCCGCGCACCCAGAGCGCGCTCAAGCGCATCGGCCGCCGCCACGAGCGTGTGGTCGCCCCCGTCCTCAATGGCGTGTGCTACGGCTGCTTCGTGCACGTTCCCACCAGCAAGGGCCACGATCAGGATCGCAACACCGAGCTCCGCACGTGTGAGAACTGCGGGCGCTTCATCTACTACGCGGACTGATCTATAAAGAAAGCAGGAAGCAGGAAGCAGAAAGCAGAAAGCAGTGAACGGCCTCGGGGTGGAGGGCTTTCTCCCCACGAGCCGTTCACTGCTTTCTGCTTTCTGCTTTCTCGTAGTTCTCAGCCTCCCGCTGCACGCGCAAGCAGGACGAAGCCAGCGATGACGGTGACGGCTCCGATGAGGCGCGCGATCCGTTGACTGGCAGGTGCGAGGCGCTCGAGGGTGATGGCGGCCGTCACGAGTGCCATCGTGCGGAGTTCCATGAGGCCGGTGGCAAGGAGTATGGACGTCATTCCGATGCAGCAGTAGCTACAGTGGAGGCCGAGGCGCAGGCCGTGTCGCCATGCTGTGAGGATGTCGGGCTGCAACCTACGACCTGGCATCGGTGACTCGCGCGTACAGGCGAGGTGGTGTGCCTTCCAGGCGGTGAACTGGAGAAGGCCGGCCAGGAGGACGACTGCGCCGGCGGCGATCGGAGTGGTGCGTGCCAGCAAAGGCACTCGCATCTCGAACGCCGTCAGGGCAACGCCCATGAGAAATACGGCCAAGCCGATGGCGGCCCACACGAAGAAGTAGCCACCGCCGACGAGCGTGGTCAGCCCGATCGTGCGTGCCGCGCTCGGCGCACCCGCGGCTCGGCGGTAGCGCCAGAGCATGGGCACCAATGATGGCAGCATCATCGCCGCCATCATCAGGAGCCACATGCCGAGGAACGACGCCGCAGCCGCGGTCCACGTCTGACCGGGCATCCGCATCCATGCCATGGACATCGACGGCACCTGTACTCCACTCAGCGCTCGGGATACTCGTCGTGGCGACGCCACCAGATGCCCTGCTCGTTCCGCCCCAACGGTGCGCGGTCGAGCCACTGGTACATCCCCCAGAGGCCATCCAGGCCACGCGCGTACGCGGAGTAGCTGTGATAGACGACTCCGTCCTCGAGAACGAACGCGCTCATCCCGGGCCGCTCGCGGATGAACGTGGCAACGTCGACACCGGCACGGGCCGCGGTTTGCGCGACTGGCGAGTCGGCCATTCGGCTCGCCATGCCCTCGTCCTGGCGCGCCTTCCACCCTGCTTCCGGCCGGAAGTTGTACTCTGTACCACCTTCGTTCTGCTGCTCCGGCGTGATGCTGACGCCGAAGTCGAAGTTGAAGTCGCTGCCGAACGAAGATGCCCAGGGGAACGTCCATCCCATTCGCTGCCTGTACGCCTGGAGCTTCGCCAGTGGCGCGCGCGACACCGCATAGAGCGCTACGTCGTGATTCGCCAGGTGTACCACGGAGCCATCGAAGCCGTCGGCTATCGCGGAGCAGGATGGACATCCAGCCTTGAAGTCCGGTCCGAACATGAAGTGATAGATGAGGAGCTGCGACCGCCCACCGAAGAGGTCCATCAGCGAAGCTTCCCCCTTCTCGGTTGCGAACCGATAATCTTTCTCGACCGGAACCCATGGGAGCTCCTGCCGCTGCCGCGCCAACTCGTCGCTGCGCCGCGTCAACTTCTTCTCCTCCTCCAGCAGCGCGAGCCGCGCTGCCCGCCACTCTTCACGTGTCCCGATCTTGTGTCCCGTCATCGTTCATCTCTCCGTTGACTGTTCTTCGTCGTTCGTTCCGTTTCCGATACGACGTGCTGAGTGCTGCTCACGAGAGGTAGATTATGACCGATGGCTCGAAGGGTGTGAGTAACAACTCTGGCGGGATTCTGACCGTGCGATTGACTACTCGGGCGCGATTCCGATGGATTCCCTGATCACCGCGGCGGCACGTGCCCTCGCGGTGGGCGACCCACTCGGAGCACTCAACCGGGTGGCGCTGCGCGACGACGCGCCAGCGCTGGCGCTCCGTGGAATCGCGATGGCACAGCTGGGCGATCTCGCTCGAGCGAAAGACCTCGTGCGACGCGCTGGGCGCGCCTTCGGCGCCCGAGAGGCGGTAGCTCGGGCGAGATGCGTGGTAGTCGAGGCTGAAATCGCGCTGGCCTCGCGCGAACTGGGCTGGCCGTCGAAGGCGCTCGACGCTGCGCGGGCCACGCTCGAAGCACACGGCGACCGGGTCAACGCAGCGTACGCTCGGCATCTCGAGGTCCGGCGACTGCTCCTGATCGGTCGCCTCGATGACGCCGAGCGTTCGCTCGCCATGCTGGACCCCACGCCCTTCACCTCCGCGTCGCGCGCAGCTCACGAGCTGGTCGTCGCGGGAATCGCGATGCGACGCCTGCGGACCAAGGCGGCGCGCGCGGCGCTCGCGCGGGCAGAGAGTGCGGCGCGCGAGGCGGGCATCCATTCGCTGAGTGCGGAGGTCGAGAGCGCGTCGCTCGTGCTGAACACGCCCGCCGCGCGTCTGATCGCGCGCGGTGAGGAGCGACCAATCCTGCTCGACGAGGTGGAAGCGCTGGTGACCTCCGGGGCGCTCGTCGTGGACGCGTTCCGTAACATCGTGCGCGATGCACGGAAGGTAGTCTCGCTCGCGACGCGGCCGGTGTTGTTCGCGCTTGCGCGCACGCTGGGCGAGGCGTGGCCCGGAGATGCGCCGAGGAGCACTCTCCTGGCGCGGGCGTTCGGAGCGAAATTTACTGACGAATCGCATCGCGCCCGCTTGCGCGTCGAGGTCGGGCGGCTCCGTTCCGAGCTTCGCTCGCTGGCCGGCGTCAGCGCGACGAAGCGCGGTTTCGCGCTCACGCCGCGTGGCGCGCGTGATGTCGTCGTGCTCGCACGACCGGTCGAAGACGAGCATGCGACGGTGCTCGCTTTTCTGGCGGATGGTGAGTCGTGGTCCAGCTCGGCGCTGGCGCTCGCACTGGGGACGAGCCAACGCACGGTACAGCGGGCTCTCGACTCGCTTGCCGCGGCAGGCAAGGTGCAGTCGTTCGGCCGTGGACGTGCACGGCGCTGGATGACGCCGCCCGTCCCCGGATTCACGACGACATTGTTACTCCCCGCCCCACTCCCGATCGATTAGGATGGAAGCATGACTCGATCAAAAGCGGAGATAGTTCGGGAATACGGCCCCTTCCCTGGGGTCGAGAAGGTGCACGGGGTGACCTGCGACGGTGAGCAGGTCTGGTTCGCGGTCGGAGACAAGTTATCCGCCCTCGATCCTGCGAGCGGGGAGACGCTGCGCTCGATCGACGTCGCCGCGCATGCAGGCACGGCGTTCGACGGTCGACACCTCTTTCAGATCGCGGAGGATCGCATCCAGAAAATCGATCCGGATACCGGCAATGTGGTCGCCACGATCCCGGCGCCGGGCGGCGGAGGCGACTCGGGGCTAGCCTGGGCGGAAGGAACGCTCTGGGTGGGACAGTATCGCGAGCGCAGGATCCATCAGATCGATCCCCAGACCGGGGCGATCCTTCGCACCATTCAATCCAACCGCTTCGTCACCGGCGTCACCTGGGTCGACGGAGAGCTCTGGCACGGCACCTGGGAAGGCGATGACAGCGACCTGCGGCGAATCGACCCCCGCACCGGCGAGGTCCTAGAGCAGCTCGACCTGCCGTCCGGAGTCGGCGTCTCCGGCCTCGCCTCCGATGGAGGCGATCAGTTCTTCTGCGGAGGCGGCGGAAGCGGGCGGGTGAGAGTGGTGAAGAGGAGAAGGTGAAGAGAAAGCAGAGAGCAGAAAGCAGTGAGAACCTGAGGGTTCAGGAGGCAGGGTTCAGGGTTCAGTGACTACCTCGGGGGTGAGATCTCGATCACAGGGCAGTTCCTGAACCCTGAACCCTGAACCCTGAACCCTCTAGCCCTTCCTGCTCTCTGCTCTTTCCCCCCTCCCCGATCACTCCCACTCGATCGTCGCGGGGGGCTTGCTGCTCACGTCGTACACGACGCGGTTCACGCCGTCGACTTCGTTCATGATGCGGCTCGAGATCGTGGCGAGGACGTCGTGGGGGAAGGGGTACCAGTCGGCGGTCATGCCGTCGGTGCTGGTGACGGCGCGGAGCGCGGCGACGTTCTCGTAGGTGCGGGCGTCGCCCATCACGCCCACGCTGCGAATCGGGAGAAGCACTGCGAAGGCCTGCCAGATGTCATCGTAGAGGCCCGCTTCGCGGATGCCG
This sequence comes from Gemmatimonadaceae bacterium, assembly GCA_035688075.1. Classification (GTDB taxonomy): domain Bacteria; phylum Gemmatimonadota; class Gemmatimonadetes; order Gemmatimonadales; family Gemmatimonadaceae; genus JADGGM01. The sequence continues at coordinate 54,223 of DASSNL010000037.1, read as the reverse complement.
TCCAGATAGATGGCGTCGACCCGGCGGAGGACATCCAGCTTTTCCCGAGTGACCGGGCCCAGTATCCGGATCCCGAGGCCAGGGCCCGGGAATGGGTGGCGGCCGACCATCTCTTCCGGAAGACCGAGCTCGCGTCCGAGCTGCCGCACCTCGTCCTTGAACAGGTCGCGCAGCGGCTCGATGAGCTCGAATTTCATATCCGGCTTCAGACCACCGACGTTGTGGTGGGTCTTGATCGTCACCGATGGACCACCGTGCGGCGAGGCGGACTCGATCACGTCCGGGTAGAGCGTTCCCTGCACCAGGAACTTCACCCCGTCGCCCACCGAAGCAGCGGCCTCCTCGAAGACATCGATGAATGTGTGCCCGATGCGGCGTCGTTTCTCCTCGGGATCGTCGACACCGTCCAGAACCTCCAGGAATCGGTCGGAGGCGTCGATGGTGACCAGGTCTATTCCGAGGTTGGCGCGGAAGGTTCGCTCCACCTGGGCGCGCTCGTTTTGACGAAGCAGACCGTGGTCCACGAAGATGCAGGTGAGCTGGTCGCCTATCGCGCGGTGCACGAGTGCCGCGGCCACTGACGAATCCACGCCGCCCGAGAGACCGCAGATTGCGCGCGCGCTCCCCACTCGCTCGCGGATGCGCTCCACCTGCTCATCCACGAAGGCTCCCGTAGTCCAACTGGGCTCCGCCTTGCAGATCTCGAAGAGGAAGTTCGCGAGGATGTCGGACCCGCGCGGCGTATGCTGCACCTCGGGGTGGAACTGCACGCCGAAGATGGGCTTCTCTCGGTGCCTGAATGCACCCACCGGAGCGTTGGCGCTCTTCGCCAGGATCTCGTAACCGGTCGGCGGCACCTCGATGCGGTCACCGTGGCTCGCCCAGACAGTGATGTTTTCGCCGCTGCCGAATCCGTCGAAGAGGGTGTCCGGCTTCGTGATCTCGAACTCGGCACGGCCGTACTCCCTCCGGCCGGCGCGCGAGACGCCGCCGCCCTCGAGGAGCGCGATGAGCTGCATCCCGTAGCAGATCCCGAGCACGGGCGCCACGTCCAGGAGCGCGGGTTCCGCCGAGGGAACGTTCTCCCCGTATACGGAGTTCGGTCCGCCGCTAAGCACGATCCCAGTCGGCTTCCACTCCCGAATCCACTCTATGGAGCGCGTGGGCGGGTGAATCTCGGAGTATACGCGCGCCTCGCGGACGCGCCGCGCGATTAGCTGCGTGAACTGCGAACCGTAATCGAGTATGAGTATGCGGCTCATGTATCGAGTGTGATGAACTCCACCGACCTGGTCTCCACCTCGAGGATCGCGGCGGTAGGTACTCCGAACAGCCAACCGCACGCTTCGCCGGGGTTCAGGATGAGATTGTCACCCGTGCTTTCCAGTCGACGTTCGTGCGTGTAGCCGTGAATGACGATCTCGTGGCTCGCGACCGAGCGATCGCCCGCGTCGGCCAGATCGTGAACGAGGAGGATCCGCTTCCCGGCGAGCTCCATGCTGTGCGGTGCCTCGTAGAGCTCCGTGCCCACGCCGTGCGCCGCCTCCGCGCGCAGTCCCTCGCGGTCACCGTCGGTCTTGCCGAATACACCAGCGAGCGGGAGGTTCTCCGCCTGGAACGGCCCGAGCGACCAGGGCGCGCAGTAGTCGCCAGCATGCAGCACGAGCTCCACTCCCGCCGCCCGAAAGCGACGGGCGAATTCCGCGATCGCGGGGAGGCGATCATGGGAGTCCGCGAGAACGCCAACGCGCATCAGGCGTCCCTCCAGTCGACGTCCTTCACCTCGCGCGCCACGATGTCCTCGTAGCTCTCTCGCTCGGTGATGACTGCAAACCGTCCGTCGTCCACGAGTACCTCCACCGGCCGCGGTCTGGAGTTGTAGGTGGATGCCATCGAGTAGCCGTACGCGCCGCTCGACTGGATGACGAGGAGATCGCCTGGCTTCACGTCATCGACCTCGCGGCCCAGCGCGAAGAAGTCGCCACTTTCGCATACGGGGCCCACGACGTCCGCCACGACGCGACCGCCATCAGGTCGCACCGCCGCTATCGCATGATAGGCGTTGTAGTGCGATGGCCTGAGGAGATCGTTCATCCCGGCGTCGGTGATGATGTACTCGGTGTCGCCGCTCCGCTTGCGATACAGCACGCGCGTCAGGAGGACTCCGGCGTTCCCTACCAGAAAGCGTCCGGGCTCCACGATGAGCGTGAGGCCCGATGCGGCCACTGACGGTATTACCGCCTCGGCGAACGCCTCCACGTCCATGGGAGCTTCGCTCTCGTACGTGACAGCGAGACCACCGCCGATGTCGAGGTAGCGCACATCTTTCGCGCCGCCGGTGGCAGAGCGCAGGTTGTCGAGAAGCTCGAGCAGCTTGAGCATCCCGTCACGGTACGGATCGAGTCGGGACACCTGCGAGCCGACGTGCATGTCCAGGCCAGCGAGGCGAATGTGCCGGAGCGATTCGGCGAGCCGTCCCACCTCGAGCGCTTCGGCGTACGGGATGCCGAATTTGTGGCCGCGCTCGCCCGTGCGGGTGTAGTGGTGAGGCGTATCCACCATCACTTCGGGATTAACACGCAACGCCACCGGCGCGACGACTCCCTTCTCCGACGCCACGCGCTCCAGGAGCCGGAGCTCGCCCTCGGACTCCACGTTCACGAGGAGCACGCCGGCATCGAGCGCCTCGGAGAGCTCGCGTTCGGTCTTTCCGACGCCGCTGAAGACGATGTCGGCGCCGCCGTAGCCGGCCCCGAGCGCACGGTAGAGCTCTCCTCCGGATACGATGTCCACCCCGGCACCAAGCGAGTGTAGGAGGCCGAGGATCCCGCGCGCCGAGTTGGCCTTCGCGCTGTAGTGGATGCGATGCGGAATCGGAGCCAGCGCGCGATCGAGCCGGCCGTACTGCTCGCGGATCAGCGGCGCGCTGTACACGTACGCGGGCGTCCCGACCGAGCGCGCGATGGCCTCGAGCGAGACGCCATCGCAGGCCAGCTCGCCGTCGGTGCGCGCGAACCCCGCGCTCAATACGCTCTCGCCCATAGCGCCTCGTCTACAGCGGGTCTTCCGCACCGCAAGCACTTCGTGGGCTTCTCGGCCGAGCGGAACTCCTCGCTCGGGAGAACGCGGATAGTCGCCTTCGTTTCTTCCTTGATGGTCGCCTCGCACGCGGGATCGCCGCACCAGCCGGCGTATACGAAGGCACCCTCCCCTTCCATGAGAGCGCGGAAGTCGTCGTAGCTGATGTGATTACGCACGCTGTGCGCCTCGCGGCGCTCGCGAGCCACGGTCAGCATGTCGGTCTGGATCGCCTCGAGGAGCGACTCGAGGTCTTCGCCTATGGTATCGAGGCTGGCGCTCCGCTTCTCTCCGGTATCGCGCCGCACGAGCACGGCCTGATTCTTTTCGAGATCGCGGGGCCCGAGCTCCATCCGCACGGGGACGCCGCGCATCTCCCACTCGTAGTACTTGGCACCCGGCTTCATCGTCTCGCGCGCATCGAGGTGGACGCGGAAGCGATTGGGATCGCGCCGCTCCCAGTCACCGAGGTTCCGACAGATCCGATCGGCCGCCTCCAGCACGCGGGCGCGATCTTCGTCGGAGCGCCAGATGGGAACGACCACGACTTCGGTCGGCGCGAGGAGAGGAGGAATCCTGAGTCCCTTGTCGTCGCCGTGGGTCATGATCAACCCTCCCACCAGGCGAGTGCTCACGCCCCAGCTGGTGTTCCAGGCGAAGTCCATCCCGCCGCTCTCGGTCTGGAAAGTGAGGTCGAAGGCGCGCGCGAAGTTCTGACCGAGGTTGTGCGACGTGCCGGCCTGCAGCGCCTTGTTGTCCTGCATCATCGCCTCGCACGAGTAGGTGCGCAGCGCGCCCGCAAAACGTTCCGAGTCGGTCTTCCGCCCCGTCACCACGGGCATCGACATCCACCCTTCCATGAAATCGCGGTAGATGCCCAGGATGCGCAACGTCTCCTCCTCGGCGTCGTCGTGCGTGGCGTGCGCGGTGTGACCCTCCTGCCAGAGGAACTCCAGCGTGCGGAGGAAGAGCCGCGTGCGCATCTCCCAGCGCACCACGTTCGCCCATTGGTTCACGAGGAGCGGCAGATCGCGGTAGCTCTGCACCCACTTGGAGAACATCGCGTAGATGATCGTTTCCGATGTGGGCCGCACCACCAGCGGTTCCTCGAGCTCCTTCCCGCCGCCGTGCGTCACGACCGCCGTTTCCGGCGCGAAGCCCTCCACGTGCTGCGCCTCTTTCTGCAGGTAGCTCTGCGGGATGAAGAGCGGGAAGTAGGCGTTGCGGTGGCCGGTAGCCTTGAACATGTCGTCGAGCGCGCGCTGCATCCGCTCCCAGATTCCGTAGCCATCGGGGCGGATTACCATGCAGCCGCGCACTGGCGAGTAGTCCGCGAGCTCGGCGCGCAGGACCACTTCGTTGTACCAGGCGCTGAAGTCCTCTGCGCGGGTGGTGAGCTTCTTGTCGTCGGTCATTACTGTCGTGTCGTTGATTGCCTGTGCCGCGCCTCGCGCGGCGTGGTGCACGTCATCGGTCGCCGATCCACTCGTCCAGCCGCACACGTCGTTCCGCGCCGTCGGAGAGACGGCGCACTACCGCCTCGCCCCCCGCTGCCGCTTCCGGGGTAAGAATCACCGCTTCCTCCGCCCCGGCCGATGCAGCCGCCTTGAGCTGGCGCGCCAGCTTCTGTCCTCCGAGCGCGTACTCGACGCTCCGCCCGCGCGCGCGTAGCCGCGACGCCACGCGCATCGCCTCGCAGATGCCTGAATCCTCGGCGTAGGCGACCCAGGTTTCCACCGTGCTCGCCGGCTCCGGGAGGAGCGAGCGCTCCCGCAACAGCTCGCCGAGCACCACGTCGCCCATGCCGAAACCGAGCGCGGGGAGGTCCGCACCGCCGAGCGATTTCAGGAGCGTGTCGTACCTGCCCCCGCCGCAGATGGCGCGCAGCTCGCCGCGCGCGTCGAAGAGCTCGAAGACGATCCCCGTGTAGTACGCCAGGCCGCGCACGATCGCGAAGTCCACCTTCACCCATTCCGCTACGCCGAGCGCGTCGAGGTAGCCGAGGTAGCTCCTGAACTCCTGCACCACGCTCTCCGTAGGGGTACCTGACAGGTGCGCCGCCACGTCGTCGAGCGTGGCCGTGGGCAGCGAGAGGATCCGCTCTCTCGCCTCGTCGCCCACGCCAGCCGCGGCCAGCTTCTCGTCCGAGACGGAGCGCGGCTGGCGATCGATCTTGTCGATCACCGCGAACACTCCCGGCAGCGCTTCCTCGCTCACGTCGAGTGCTTCGAGGTAGCCCTGCAGGATGCGGCGGTCGGAGACACGCGCCACCACATCTGCTGGAGTGAGCCCGAAGGCGCGCATGATGTCCACAGCGACGCTCAGGAGCTCGGCATCGGCGGTGGAGCTCGGCTCGCCGATGATGTCGACGTTCAGCTGGAAGTGCTCGCGCAGTCTTCCCCGCTGCTGGCGCTCGTAGCGGAAGAGCTGCGGGATGGAGAACCAGCGTACCGGCTTGCGCAGCGAGTTGGCGCGCGCGCCGGCCATGCGGGCCAGCGTCGGAGTCATCTCGGGTCGGAGCGCTACTTCGCGCCCGCCCTTGTCGACGAAGTTGTACAGCTGACCCGCGATCTCCTCGCCGCTCTTGCGGGTGTAGAGCTCCAGCGGCTCGAGCGGAGGACCGTCGTATTCGACGAAACCGTACCTGCGCGCTACCTCCCGCCACGTCGCGAAGATGACCGAGCGTGCCGCGAGCTCACTGGGAAAGAAATCGCGGAAACCCGGGAGTGCGCCTGTGGACATCCAAGCAATCTATCCGTACAGCGGAGACACCTGCAAGCGCACCATGGCGTCGCCCACGGTGTGGAAGGAGCCGGTGATGAGCGTCGCCTCGGCCCCTTCACGAGAGAGCGCGAGCGCGCGGTCGAAGTCCGGCTCCGCCTCCGCGGCCCAGCCGTGCGCCCGGGCGAATGCGACAGCGTCGTCGAGCGCCCAGGCGCGGTCGGCCGGGACGCTGGGAGGAGCGGTGAGCACGAAGCGATCGACTCGCGTGGCGAGGAGGGAGATCATCGTGCGCCAGTCCTTGTCGGCGAGCACTGTGAGGAGGCAGGCGAGGGGGTGTGGAACGCTCACGGCATCCAACGCCTCGCAGAGAACCGAGGTCCCCGCCGGATTGTGGGCCACGTCGAATATCACTGTCCCACAGCGCTGGAAGCGTCCCGGAATCGCTACGCGCTCGAGGGCTCGGCAGGCGTGCTCGCCCGCTTCGGCGTAGGCGCCGCCCGCAAGCCGCAGCATGGCGAGAGCCACAGCCGCGTTCGACGCCTGGTGCCGCCCTACCAGCGACGTGCGAAGCTCGCGCTTCCTCCCGCTCGCGCTCTCGGTAATCGAAAAGCTGGTGCCCCCTGCCGTGACGACGACGTCGTTCACGAGCCAGTCGTCGCCGATCACGAGGACTTCGCTCGCACGGGCCGATCGCGCGAGATCCGCCAACAGCGAACGCACCGAAGCATCGCCGTCGCCAATCGCAGCGGGCACACCCGCCTTGAAGATCCCCGCCTTCTCCGCAGCGATCTGCTCGATCGTGTCGCCCAGGTACTGCATGTGATCCATCCCGATGGATGTCACTGCAGTCGCTAGCGGCGAGAGTACGTTGGTGGCGTCGAGCCGTCCACCCAGTCCCACCTCCACCACCGCCACATCCACCCGCTCGCGCGCGAAGTGCTCGAAGGCCATGCAGGTGGTGGCCTCGAAGAAGGTGGCGCCGAGCCGTTCGACGTCGGGGAGCCAGCGCTCGGCGAAGCGCGTCACCGCGCTCTCGTCGATCGGCACGCCGTCAACGCAGATGCGCTCCCGGAAATCGATGAGGTGCGGCGACGTGTAGCGCCCTACCCGGAGTCCCGCGTCCCGCAGCACCGCATCGAGCATGCTCACCACGCTTCCCTTCCCGTTGGTGCCGGCCACGTGAAAGGAGGGGAAGGCGAGCTGCGGATTCCCCATTGCATCGAGCAGCGCGCGCGTGGTCTCGAGGCCGAGCTTCCAGCCTCCGCTCACGCGCGCGAACAGGTACTCGAGTGTGGCCTGGTAAGAGGTCAGGTGGACGTCCACCCCGAGGCCGCTGGTTGACCGCTCATGTGGCGCAGGAGCTGTCCGACTGTATTCTTGAGCTCCTTGCGGTGAACCACCGCGTCCACCATGCCGTGGTCGAGAAGGAATTCGGCGGTCTGGAAGCCTTCCGGAAGTTCCTGGCCGATGGTCTGCTTGATGACGCGTGGGCCGGCGAAGCCGATCACCGCTCCCGGCTCGGCCAGTATCGCGTCGCCGAGCATGGCGAAGCTCGCGCTGACGCCGCCAGTGGTGGGATTCGTGAGGATGGAGACGTACGGCACCCGCCGTTCCGCGAGCTGCGCGACGAGCGCGGAAGTCTTGGCCATCTGCATGAGGGAGAGAACGCCCTCTTGCATTCGCGCGCCACCCGATGCGCAGACGATCACCAGCGGATACTTGCGCTCGACCGACCGCTGCCCGATCCGCGCGATCTTCTCGCCCACCGCCGATCCCATCGAGCCGCCCATGAACGCGAAATCCATCACGCCGAGGTTGATCGGCATGCCACCGAGGGTACCGGTGACGGTCATGATGGCGTCCGTGTCGCCCGCGTTGGTCGTGGCCTTCTTCAATCTCTGTGGATACTCGGGAAAGCCGAGCGGATCGACCGAGCGGAGCTCCATGTCGAGCTCCTCCCAGCTGTTCTCGTCCACGAGGATGTTTACGTAGTCGCTCGCCCGGATGCGCCTGTGATAATCACACTGCGGACAGACATTGAGATTCCGGACGAATTTCTCCCGGAGGTCGGTATGCCCGCACGCCTCGCACTTTTCCCACGCATCGGCCGGGATCTCCAGCTTTTCCCGCCGCGGCTGCCGCGGCTTCCTTTCCTTCCTGAACCAGACCATGCGCGAAATGTGCGGGGGGGTGGGGGGAGGGACAAGGGTTCAGGAGGCAGGGTTCAGGAACTACAGGAAACAGGAAGCAGGGAACAGGAAACAGGTACCGGCTCCCGGAGGTAGAGCCCTTTATGCTGGAGCAGTTCCTGTTTCCTGCTTCCTGTTTCCTGCTTCCCTGCAGTTCGCAGTTCCTGAACCCTGAACCCTGCCTCCTGAACCCTGCTTCTACACGGCCAACTCCCCCACTCTCGCTCCCCTTCCCTCACTCGAGATACGAAGAAGCATCCCGACGGCGATCCAGCAGGCGAGCATGAAAGAGCCGCCGTAGCTGAAGAAGGGGAGCGGGATACCGGTGATGGGCATCAGGTTGAGGGTCATGCCGACGTTCACAGTCACGTGGACGAGCCAGCTCGAGGCGAGGCCGAAGGCGACGAGGCCGCCGAAGGAGTCGTTAGCGCGCTCGGCGACGCGTACGCTGCGCAGAAGGAGGAACAGGAACAGGGAGAGCGCGACGGTGACGCCGATGAAGCCGAGCTCCTCGCCAAGCACGGCGAAGATGAAGTCGGTGGATTGTTCGGGGAGAAAGGCGAGGCGCTTCTGGGTGCCGAGGAGGTAGCCCTTCCCGAGCCAGCCGCCAGAGCCGATCGCTACCTGCGACTGGATGACGTGCCAGCCGGATTGGCGCGGGTCGATGGACGGGTCGAGAAAGACGAGGAGGCGATGACGCTGGTAGGGGGCGAGGCGCTCCCAAAGCACGGGTGCCACGACACCCATCACCACGTTGGCCGTGGTGAGAGCCACGCCCTCGAACATGAACGGCTTGTACCAGACGACGAGGGCGATGAGCAGGAGGAACCACGCGCCCCAGAGGCTGGTGTTGAAGGCGAGCACCAGACTCACCGCGGGGGACGCGATAAGGATCAACAGAGGAAGCGGCACCCCCGACCAGAAGAGCATCGCGAAGAAGATGCCGATGAAGACGATGCCCGTCCCGAGGTCCGGCTGCATCATGATCAGCAGCCAGGGGATGAGGACGACGATCGCCGGCTGCCATATGTCGAGCAGCGAGCGCGCGGGCTCCCGCCGTGCGGAGAGCACCTTAGCCAGCATCATCACCACGGTGATCTTCGCCAGCTCCGACGGCTGGCCCAGTCGCACCCCACCAATGGCGATCCAGCTCTTCGTGCTTGCCGCGGTTCCCGCTCCGGTGCCTATCACGAGCGTAGCGGCTAGCAACACGAGCGTGAGCAGATAGGCGGGCGTGGCAACCCACTCGTAGAACCGCACCGAGCCGCGACTCACTACGTAGGCGGCCCCAAGACCGAGGATGAGCCAGCGAGACTGCGTGAGCCATGCGTGTAGCGCGGCGGTGGGGACGTCGGTCTGGCCGGCGGAGTACACCATGGCGATCCCGAAGATCGAGAGCGCGAGCGCGCCGGCGAGAAGCGCGTAGTCGGTGATGACGCGTTTCACGCTCACCCCTCGGTGTTGATGAGCTGCGTTGGCGTCACCTTGAGATACGACTCCACGATCTTCGACGCGATGCGGGCGGCGCGGCTGCCGTGAAGGCCGAACTCGAGCATCACGACCACCACGATCTTGGGATCGTCGGCGGGCGCGAAGCCAGCGAACCAGGCGTGGTCGCGCGTGCGATCCTGCGCGTTCTGCGCGCTCCCCGTCTTGCCCGCGAGCACTACACCCTTGATGGACGCGCTGCGTGCCGTACCCGAGGAGACGACGCCGGCTAGCGCGGCATGGATCCCATCCAGCTGCTCCGGTGTGAGCTTGAAGATCCGCTCGCGCTCCGGTTCGTGGCGGAGAATCTGCGGCGTGGACGCGGTGCCGTCGGTGGCCAGCGCGGTGTAGAAGCGCGCCATGCTCGCCACGGTCTGGTCGTTCTCTCCCTGGCCAATGGAGAGGTTGAGAATCACCGACTGGGTCCAGCCGCGCTTTCCGTAGCGCTTGTCGTAGTAGTCCTCGACGTCCTTGTACGGGAAGAGCGGCCGCGATTCACCCGGAAGGTCTATCCCCGACCGGGATCGGCTACCGAACTTGAGGCCGCCGGCCACGAGGCGCGAGAGTCCGAGCTTGAGCCCCAGCTGGTAGAAGTAGACGTCGCACGACTGCTCGATCGCTTCCGACAGGGTCACGTCGCCGTGGCCGCTGTGGTCCCAGCACTTGAAGTAACGATTCCCGTACTGAAGCCCGCCGGTGCAAGGCTCGGGCATCTTCTCGTCGAGCGTCACGACGCCGTCTTCCAGCGCCATCGCGGCGGTGGCGAGCTTCCACGTGGAGCCGGGCGGATAGCGGCCCTGGATGACCTTGTTGTACAGCGGGTGGCGTGGATCCTCGTTGAGTTGCTTCCACAGGTCGCGCGAGATACCGCCGATGAAGCGGTTGGGGTCGTAGCTCGGCGCGCTGTAGAGCGCGAGCACGCCGCCGGTCTTCGGATCGAGCGCGATCGCGCCGCCCTGCAGCGAGTCGCCGAAGATCCCCGCCACGAAGCGCTGCAGGTCGATGTCGATGTTCGTGTAGAGCGGCTTCCCGGGCTCGGGCGGGAGGTCCTGTCTGGCGCCCGCCTCGCGCACCACGCGGCCGCGCGCGTCCACCTCCACGAAGCGCACCCCCTCCTTTCCGCGGAGCGAGTCCTCGTACTGCTTCTCGAGTCCACCCTTCCCTACCTGCTGACCCGCCTTGTAGGAGCGGTACTGCGCCGAGGCGAGCTCGCTCTCGGTGATCTCACCCACGTAGCCCACGAAGGAGGCAACCGCAGCACCGTCGGGATAGTAGCGCTTGGGAGCAGACTGGATCACCAGGCCCGGGAAGTCGATGCGGTGCTCCTCGAGAACCGATACGACGTCGAACGAAGCATCCGAAAGCACCACCGCCGGCCGCGTGGGCGCGCGCCCGTAGCGACGCACCGCGAGATCGATCGCGTCGTCGCTGAGCGGGATGATGCTCGCGAGGCGCTCGAGGACCGCGCGGAGCGAATCGGCGCTCGGGCTCAGGAGCGAGACCGAGTAGCCCGGGACGTTTTCCGCTATGACGCGACCGTTACGGTCGTAGATGATTCCGCGTGGCGCCGGGAGCGGTACCTCCCGGAGACGGTTCTCCTCCGACTGCAGCGTGTAGCGGGAGTTCTCCACGATCTGCGCGCGAAAGAAGGCGCTCAGGAGGAGCGCGAAGAGCGCGGTGAGCCCCCACGACGCGATGCGCGCGCGACGAGCGAGATCGTTGGGGTGGAAGCTCACGTCCGCGACGGTCGCAGGATCGGGCGCAGTATGAGGAGAGTGAGAAGTCCCCAGAGCGCCGTCACGACGGCGGTTATCGGCGACCACACGAGCAGCTCGCGGAGGAGCTCTCCGCCGCCTACCCGGCGCTCGGCCAGGAGGAAGATGACGTCGAAGGCCCACTTCCCCGAGAAGAAGAAGAAGGCGTTCAGGAACATGTCGTCGGCGAAGAACACCGCCTTGAGCCACGATGCGGCGAAGCCCACGCAGCACATCGCGAGCGCGCCGGCACCGAAGGCGTGCAGCTCGATCGAATCGGCCACGATGCCCATCGCGAGACCGAGGACGGCCGCGGCGCCGGGGCGGACGCGAATCGCCACCAGGAGGAGCGCGATCACCAGGAAGTCGGGACCCACCCGCCAACCAAGGAGCGGGCGCAGCGTGAAGTGCAGCAGCACCAGCACCACGAAGGCGATCAGCGTGCGCGCGAGGTCGATCGGTCTCATCGCCGGGGCTCCGCCGTCGCTGCCGCGCGAGAGAGAGAATCGGCCGCGGTTCGCGTGCGTGCCGAGTCCATGGCGGACTTCCGGAAGATCGAGTCTCCGGCATTCACGATGGCACGCGTAGCAGCGAGCGTTCCCTGGCCGGTTTGCCACACGCCCGCAACACCGGAGTCGGCCCTGGCCGGAAGGAGCACCATTACCGCCGACACGGCCGAGGGTAGCACCGCCGGACGGAGGAGGTAGGTGCGCGCCCAGAGCTCGGAGGTCTCCAGCTCGCCGAGCACCACGCCGACCGGGATTCCACGCGGGAAGGTGCCACCCAGCCCGGACGTCACGATCTCCGTACCGGGTGGGATCGTTCCGCGTACCGGCACGCCGCGCATCTCGAGGAGATAGCGCTCGGGACCGGAGCCCAGATGCGCCGCGACGATGCCGAAGGCGCTCCCGTCGGCCGCCATCGCGCTCACGCGGAAGTCGGGGTGCGACCACATGATCGCGATGCTCATGGTGGGATCGGCGGTCTTCACGACTCCCACGAGCCCCTCCGGCGCCACCACGGGGCTGAACTCGCGGACTCCGGCCCGCGCGCCCGCGGAGAGCGGCATCGTGTATTGCTCGCCCACGCCGCGCCCGGAGAGCACTTCGGCGGGTACGAAGCCCCAGCGCAGCCGCGCGCCGAGCCCGAGAAGGTCGCGGAGCCGCGCGTTCTCCGCGCTCAGAGCATCCAACGACATCGAACGAAGTGTGACGCTGTCGCGCGCAGCTACGCGCTCTTCACGCGTGGCCCACGCGCGGCGACTGAGCTCGGCGTCGCTCTGGAGTGAAACGAGCGGCGCCAGCACAGTGCGGCGAAGCGTCGTGGCGATGGGTTCACGCATGCGCTCCGGGAGAAAGAGCGCGACCAGCGAGAGGACTACGCACCCGGCGAGGAGAATAGTGTCCCGACGACCGTAGGTCCGGGCAACGCTGGACACCGCGACCTCAGGACGAAAGCACCGACCAGTACTTTTCCTCGTCGTCCAGGATCCGGCCGGTTCCGCGCACCACGCAGGTGAGCGGATCCTCGTCCACGTGGATTGGGAGGTTCGTTTCCTGGCTGATCAGGAGGTCGAGCCCGCGGATCAGCGCACCGCCGCCAGTCATGACGATTCCTCGATCCACGATGTCGCTCGCGAGCTCGGGCGGAGTGATCTCGAGCGCGCGCCGCACGGCATCCACGATCTGCTGGATCGGCTCCTGGATCGCCTCGCGGATCTCGCTGGAATGGACGCGAACGGTCTTCGGAATGCCCGATACGAGATCGCGTCCCTTCACCTCCATCTCGCGCTCCTCTCCCACCGGCGCGGCCGAGCCGATGGTGAGCTTGATCTGCTCCGCGGTGGGATCACCTATGAGCAGATTGTAGTTCTTGCGCATGAACTGCACGATCGCGGTGTCGAGCTCATCACCGCCCGTGCGTATCGAGGTGTCGCTGACGATGCCGGAGAGCGCGATGACCGCGATCTCGGTAGTGCCGCCGCCGATGTCGATTACCATGTTGCCGGTGGGAGTCTCGACAGGCAGCCCGACGCCGATTGCCGCCGCCATCGGCTCAGCCGCCATGAAGACTTCCTTCGCACCGGCGCCGAGCGCCGAGTCGCGTACCGCGCGCTTCTCCACCTCTGTGATCCCCGAAGGGACGCAGACGATCACGCGAGGCTTCACCTTGAAGATGTGATTCTCGATGATCAACGTGAGGAAGTAGCGGAGCATCTTCTCGGTGACATCGAAGTCCGCTATCACACCGTCCTTCATGGGACGTACGGCGAGAATCCCTTCCGGCGTGCGGCCGAGCATGCGCTTCGCCTCGAGGCCGACGCCCTTGATCTTTCCCGACGCGCGGTCGATGGCGACCACGGAGGGCTCGTTCAGCACGATCCCCTCGCCCTTGACGTAGATTAGCGTGTTCGCCGTGCCAAGGTCCACGGCAATCGCGTTGGCGGGGAAGAAAGTCCCCGCTTTGAACAAGGGCCAGCGCATCAGGATTTCGGTCTCGCGTTCCGGTCGGAACGGGGTCGGCAGGAATTCACGTTGGTCGGGCGAACGCGGTTTAAGCTAGCGGTGAGGCAATGCTGCGACAAGGCATTCACTTGACGCATCACGGTGGCAACAGGTATCGTCGCGCGCATGAAGACCCTTCACCTCCCCGAGATCGCCGTGGTGGATGCACGGCTCTGTGATGCATGTGGGCTCTGCCTTCCGCTCTGCCCTCCTGCCGCCATCGGCATGCGACGGGAGGGGCTCCTTATTGACGATTCAACTTGCACGGGGTGTCGGAAGTGCATCGCCCCCTGCCCCGTCGGCGCGCTCTCCATGGTGCTGAGGCCGGGCGCGGGCGTGACGGACGGCGCCGACAGCTCCGCATCGAGCGGCGCTAGATGACTGTCACTCGCTGCGACGTGCTGGTGGTGGGCGGCGGCCCGGGCGGGCTGGTGGCCGCGCGCGAGCTGGCCGCGGACAATCCTGGGCTCGACGTCCTCCTGATCGAGCGCGACCGCGCAATAGGCGCTCCGGTGCGCTGCGGGGAGGGAGTTGGGAGCGCGGGGCTCTCGGAGTTCATCGACCCCACGGGCGCGTCGTGGATCGCGCGTCGCATCACGCGGGTGATCTTTCGCTCACCGAATGGCACCGAGGTGAGGGTGGCGGAGGGGGACGTGGGCTACATCCTCGACCGCACCCGCTTCGAACCTGCGCTGGCGGCGGAAGCCGGGCGCGCGGGCGCCGAGCTGCTCGTGGGTACCGAGGCCACCGGGATGCGCCGGTCGAACGGCGGCTGGGACGTCGCGATCCGCGGGCCGAACGGCGAGGGGATGGTTGCCGCGCGCATCGTGGTCGGCGCCGATGGAGTGGACGGCATGGTGGGCCGCTGGGCCGGCCTCGACACCCGCGTTCCCTCCCGCGACATGGAGAGCTGTGCCCAGTACGTCGTGGCCGGGATCGACTTCGATCCCGACGCGATCTACCTGCACTTCGGCGAGGAGATCGCGCCCGGCGGCTACGCCTGGATCTTCCCGAAGGGTGTGGGAGTCGCGAACGTGGGGCTCGGAATCGTGGCGCTCCGCGCGGATCCCGGTGTCCCCGCGCGTCGCTACCTCGATCGTTACATGTCGGAGTATTTCCCCACGGGCGTCCGGACGGGCTACACGGTGGGCGGCGTCATAGTGCACCCCACGGTGAAGCGCACGGTGACCGACGGCGTGATCCTCTGCGGCGACGCCGCCCACATGGTGAACCCGCTCTCCGGCGGCGGGATAGTGAACGCGATGAAAGCCGGCCGTCTCGCCGCCGGCGTGGCCGCGGCGGCGCTCGCCGCCGGCGACACCAGCGCCACACGCCTCCAGCGCTACCACGACGAGTGGATGGCCCTGCTGGGCGACGACCACGTCCGCTTCCACAAGCTGAAAGACGCCCTCGGCAAGTTCGACGACCACTTCTTCGACCGACTCGCCATCTCGGTGAACCGGATCCCCGAGGAGAAGCGGACGCTGAGGCGGATCTTCACCACCGCACTGACGCGACACCCCGGGCTATTGCCGGTGGTGGTGAAGTATTTCGTTTAAGATCGGGGAAGGGAGAGAGGGGAAGAAAGCAGAGAGCAGAGAGCGGGAAACAGTGAACGGCAAGGGTTCAGGAGGCAGGGTTCAGGGTTCAGGTACTACAGGGCGAAGGGAACAGGAAACAGGAAACAGGAAACTGCCTCGGGGGTGAGGGCCTTAAGCGCCATGCGCTGGTACCTGTCTCCCGTTTCCTGTTTCCTCGCAGTTCGCAGTTCCTGAACCCTGAACCCTGTAGTTCTGAACCCTAAGCGGTTCTCACTGCTCTCTGCTGTCCGCTTTCTGCTCTCTGCTTTCCTCCCCTCCCCCCATGATCACCGTCGTCCCTACCGCGCAGCGGTTCGCGATCGCGCCGGCCACACGCTCTACGGGCGCCAGAATGCCTACGGCGGGGAGTGGCGGCGCCCACATGTAGACCGGGGTGCGTGGGGCAAGCAGCGCGTCGCCCTTCCACCGGCGCGCGAGGGTGAGGCCGACGTCGTAGCCCTCCCGTGCGGCGCGTTCGCGCTCGCGCTTCGCGCAGGCGCCGAAGGGGTAGCTCAGGGCGGTCACGGGGATGTCCAGCGCGGCTTGGAGCGCGTCGCGTGACGAAGAGAGCTCCCGCGAGAGGCGGGTGTCATCCACCCAGGTGAGGCGCGGGTGCGTGGCGGTGTGGGAGGCGAAGTCGAATCCGCGCTGCTGCCACTTCCGCATATCGCGCCAGGCGAGGTGCGCAAAGCGACGGCCGCCGTAGGCGATGTCCCACCGGTTCAGGCGACCGGCGTACTCGGTGATGACGAAGCAGGTGGCGCTGAAGCCGTGCGCTTCCAGGACGGGGAAGGCGTGGTCGCGCAGACCGCGGTAGGCATCATCGAAGGTGATCGCGAGCTCGCGCGGCCCTGCCATGCGCTCACCGCGCACGCACGCGGAGAGCTCGGCGAGGGTGAGCGCACGCCAGCCGGCACCGGCTAGCCGTTCTATCTGCCGCGCGAAGCGGCGCGGCGAGATGCGGGTGACGCCCAGCTCGTGCCTTCGCTCCACCTTGTGGTAGCAGAGGATCGGTGGGACCACCGTGGGAGGGGACGGAGCGAAGGTCGTCTGCTCGCTCCTCCCTCCACCAGGTGAGGGGAGACACGCGACCTCCCCTCGTTGGCGGGCGGGGGGAGCAGCGCTACCGTGCGACTGCACGGAGAGTCGCGCCACGCTCCGACCCCGCCCGGCCGTGAGATCTCACAGCACGTCGGAGATCGGTGTGTACGGGAGCCCGAAGGCCTCCGCCACCGCCGGATAGGTGACCTTCCCATCCACTACGTTCAGCCCCTTGGCGAGCGCCGCATCGTCACGCAGCGCCTGCTTCCACCCCTTGTTCGCGAGCTGGATCGCGTACGGGAGAGTCGCGTTGGTGAGCGCCAGCGTGGATGTGCGCGGCACGCCGCCGGGCATGTTGGCCACGGCGTAGTGAACTATGCCGTCCACATCGTACGTGGGGTTCTCGTGCGTGGTGGGGTGCACCGTCTCGATCGAGCCGCCCTGGTCCACGGCGACGTCCACCACCACCGCACCGGGCTGCATGAGCTTGAGGTCCTCGCGCCGAACGAGACGCGGCGCCTTCGCGCCAGCCACGAGCACCGCACCGATCACGAGATCGGCCGTGCTGATGTGATCGAGAATGGTGTGGCGGTTGGAATGCACCATCGTGACGTTCGCCGGCATCACGTCGGCCAGGTAGCGCAGCCGATCGAGCGAGATGTCGAGAATGGTGACACGCGCTCCGAGCCCCGCGGCCATCTTCGCGGCGTTGGTCCCGACCACACCGCCGCCGAGCACCACCACATTGGCCGGCGGAACGCCAGGGACGCCACCGAGAAGCACGCCGCGCCCACCGAAGAGCTTCTCCAGGTACTTCGCGCCCTCCTGCACCGCCATCCGGCCGGCTACCTCGGACATGGGTGTGAGGAGCGGGAGCTCGCCGTTGGGGAGCTGCACCGTTTCGTACGCGATGCAGGTCGCACCGCTCTTGATGTGTGCCCTCGTCAGCTTCTCGTCGGCGGCGAAGTGGAAGTAGGTGAACACCGTCTGGCCGGCTCGCAGGCAGCCCCACTCCTTCTCGATGGGCTCCTTCACCTTCATGATCATGTCGGCCTTCCCCCACACCGTCTGCGCATCGGGCGCTATCGCTGCACCCGCGTTCTCGTAGAGCTCATCCGGGAAGCCGCTCCCCTCGCCTGCACCCTTCTCGATGAGCACCTTGTGACCCGCCGCCACCATCGCCTCCGCACCCGCCGGCACCAGCGCGATGCGGTTCTCGTTGGTCTTGATCTCCTTCGGGACGCCTATGAGCATGTTCTGTGTATTGGTAGATGTGTTGGAAAACCGAAATGTGAAAAGAAAGCAGACAGCGGAAAGCAGAAAGCAGAAACGGCTCGGGTAAAGTAGTCTCGAAAGCAGTTCACCGCTTTCTGCTGTCTGCTTTCTGTTCTCTCTTCCCCCTCACGGTCCCAGACTCACCACCGTCTGCTTCTCCGGCGCGTAGAAATCCCTGCTGACGGAAGCTACGTCTTCGGGGGTAATGGCGTCGATCAAGGTGAGAACCTCATCCAGCGTGCGGTAGGGCTCATCGTAGAGCGCGACGCCGGCAGCACGATACATCCGCGAAGAGACGCTTTCCAGTGACAGGGTGACCTGTCCCTTGAGCTGGCTCTTCCCTGCCTCGAGCTCCTCCGCGGTGAGGCTGTCGCTGGCCAGGCGCGCGAGCTCCTCGCGGATCGCCTCGCGAGCCCGCTCGGCCGTGGCGGGCGTGGTACCCACGTATACGCCGTGCGTCCCGGTGTCGGGGTGGAAGCACTGGAAGGTGTAGACCGCGTAAGCCAGACCGAGCTCCTCGCGCACCTTCTGGAAGAGGCGCGAGCTCATTCCGCCGCCGAGGATCGCGTCCACCAGCGCTATCGCGTAGCGACGGGGATCGTTGTGCGGCACGGTGGGCGAGCCGAAGACGATGTGGGTCTGCGCGCTCTCACGCTCGATGTACTGCTCCGTGGGCGCGGGCGCCACGGCGGGCGGAGCCACGAGCGGCGCATCGTCCCCCCTCGGCACCGCCATCCACCCGGTGTGCTCCAATGCCTCGAGCAGCCGCTCGTGCTCGACATGACCCGCGGCGGCCACCACGATCTGAGGCGGATGGTAGGCACGCGCGTGCAGCGCGCGCAGCTCCTTCACGCCGAGCGAAGATACCGTCTCGCGCGTCCCAAGGATCGGGTAGCCGTACGGGTGGCTCCCCCACATCGCCTCGCTGTGGAGATCGAAGACGAGATCGTCGGGCGTGTCCTCCACCATCGCGATCTCCTCGAGCACCACCTTGCGCTCGAGGCGCAGATCCGACGCGCGCAGAGTGGGGCGGAAAAGGAGATCGCCGATCACGTCGGCCGCACGCTCGAGGTCCTCGTCCAGCACGCGCGCCTGATACGAGGTGTGCTCGCGCGCCGTGTAAGCGTCGAGCGAACCGCCCAGCACCTCCAACGCGAGCGCGATGTCGCGTGCGCTGCGCTTCGCGGTTCCCTTGAAGACCATGTGCTCCAGGAGGTGCGACACGCCCATCCTCTCGGGCTGCTCGTGCACCGATGCCGCCTTGACCCACGCCCCGAAACTCACTGACCGCGCTCCCGGCATGTATTCCGAGAGCACGGTCAGTCCAGAGGGGAGTACGGTGCGCCGGAGCCCGCTATCGGCTCTGACAGTTCCCGAGGTCACCGCCGCGATCGCCCTCCGCCGCGGCGTGAACGCGAGCGAGAGCCGCCCTCGCGTCCTGAACCGCCTCCCTCGCCGCCCTCGCTCTCGCCCTCGGTAGCAGCGGCTGCCGCGGCCGCGCGCTCGCTCGACTCGCGCCGGCGTCCGCCGCGCTCACCGTGTTCGCCGTTCGCGCTCTCATCCTCGGTCGCTTCCGGCTTGGGGATGAGCGCCTTCATGGAGAGACGCAGGCGCCCGCGCTCGTCGCGATCGATGAGCTTCACCTGCACGCGGTCGCCCTTGTTCACCACGTCCTCGGTGCGCTCGGTGCGGCCGTGCTTGAGCTCCGAGATGTGCACGAGCCCCTCCGTACCGGGGAGGATCTCCACGAACGCTCCGAAAGGCGTGGTGCTCTTCACCACGGCATCGTACGTCGCGCCGATCTCGGGCTCCTGCGTGAGCGCCTGGATCATCGAGCGCGCGCGCTCGAGCGACTCGCCGCCCACGGCCGCCACGGTCACGGCGCCGGTGTCGTCCACCGTGATCTGCGCGCCGGTCTCGTCCTGAATCCCGCGGATGGTCTTCCCCTTCGGACCGATGAGATCACCGATCTTCTCGGGGTTGATCATGATCGTCACGATGCGCGGCGCGAAGGGCGAGAGCTCCGGGCGCGGCGCCGCCAGCGCCTTCTTCATCTCGCCCAGGATGTGCATCCGTCCCTCGTGCGCGCGCGTGAGCGCCTCGCGCATGATCGCGATCTCGAGCCCCTCGATCTTTATGTCCATCTGGATCGAGGTGATCCCCTTCTCGGTGCCGGCCACCTTGAAGTCCATATCGCCGAGGTGGTCTTCGGTGCCGAGGATGTCGGTGAGGATCGCGTAGCGATCACCCTCCTTGATCAGCCCCATCGCGACGCCAGCAACCGCCGCCTGGAACGGCACGCCCGCATCGAACATCGCGAGAGATCCGCCGCACACCGTAGCCATCGACGACGATCCGTTGGACTCGAGGATGTCGGAGACGATGCGGATGGTGTACGGAAACTCCTCGAAGGGCGGCAGCAGCGGCTGCAGCGCGCGCTCGGCCAGGTTGCCATGGCCGATCTCGCGACGGCTGGTGCCGCGCACGGGGCGAACCTCGCCCGTGGAGAAGGGCGGGAAGTTGTAGTGCAGCATGAACGACTTGGTGGTCTCGGCCGGATCGTCGATCGAGTCGAGCCGCTGGACGTCGTTCTGCGTGCCGAGCGTGACCGAGGCGAGCGCCTGCGTCTGGCCGCGCGTGAAGAGCGCGGAGCCGTGCGCGCGCGGGAGCACGCTGGTGTCGATGGTGATCGGCCGGACCTCGTTGGGCTTGCGGCCGTCCACGCGCTCGCCCTTCTCGAGCACCTGGGCGCGGAGCGCGTGATACTCGTGCTCGCCTACCAGGTCGGCAATGTCGCGCGCGTTGTCGGGGAACTCGACGGTGAGAGCCTCCCTGACTTCCTTCTTCACGAGCTCGACCGCGTCGATCCGCTCGTGCTTCTCCTGCCGGTTGATCGCTTCGCCGATCTTCCCCTCGGCGAGCTCCTTCACCCGGGCCACGAGCTCTACCGGATGATCCACCTTCTCCCAGGCCATCTTCTCGACCGTGACCTTGGAGAGCAGCTCTTCCTGGATCTTGATGAGATCCTTCACCGCCCGGTGCGAGACGGTGAGCGCCTCGACCATGTCATCCTCGCTCACTTCGAGCGCACCGCCCTCGACCATCGCGATCGAATCCTTCGTGCCGGCGACGATGATGTCCATGTCGCTGAACTCGAGCTGCTGGAAGGTGGGGTTGACCACCCACTTGTCCTGCAGCCGTCCCAGACGGACACCGGCGACCGGGCCGAGGAAGGGGATCTTCGATGCGTTGAGGGCGAAGGAGGCAGCGAGGAGCGCGGGGACGTCGGGGTCGTTCTCCTGGTCCGCGGAGATGACGTACAGGAAGACCTGCACCTCGTTCTTGAAGCCCTCCGGGAAGAGCGGCCGGATGGTGCGGTCCACGATGCGGGCGGAGAGGATCTCCTCGTCACGCGGCCGCCCTTCGCGCTTGATGAATCCGCCGGGTATCTTCCCCGCGGCGTACGAGCGCTCCTTGTACTCGACGGTGAGGGGGAAGAATGGCAGGGCGCTGACCGTGTCGCTCACGGTCACGGCGGCGAGGACAATGGTGTCGCCGTACTGTACCATGGCGGATCCCGCTGCCTGCTTTGCCATCCGGCCGGTTTCGATTACCAGCTTGCGGCCGGCGAATTCTGTTTCTACGCGTTGCATGTTTACTCGTTTCGTTACGGGAACACAAAACGCGCGGGGGCCACGAAGCGGGCGCCCGCGCGATAGCAGCTGACCGACGAATTAATGACGGAGCCCGAGCTCATTGATGAGCTGACGGTATCCCCCCAGATCGGTCCGCTTCATATAGTCCAGGAGCCGGCGGCGCTTGCCGACCATCTTCAGCAGCCCGCGGCGACCGTGGTTGTCTTTCTTATGGGTCCGGAAGTGCTCGGTCAGATAGTTGATTCGCTCGGTGAGAAGCGCTACCTGAACCTTCGTGGAGCCCGTGTCTCCCTCGTGCGTCCCGTACTTTTCGATTATCCCTGATTTAACGAACGCCATTATTGTATATTCTCCAGACGTGCCGCCCTGCTGAGCCGAATTCGTTGAAGCACAGGAATTTACTCCCCTTCTCGGCCCCTGTAAAGTCTCTCCTCCTTGCCTGAGCGATACTTAGGTCGTCACCTCGGACGATTCCGCATAGACTCGCTGATCGGCTCCGGCGGATTTGCCTGGGTCTACAAGGGCTACGATCCCGAGCTCGACATCCCCGTAGCCATCAAGGTCCTCAAGCCACAGTACGCGGGTGAGGAATCCTTCGAGGCGCGCTTCCGGAGCGAAGCGTCCATGGCGGCGAAGCTCCGCCACCCGAACATCATCCGCATTCTCGCGGTGGGTCGGGAGGAGGAGGCCGTCTACTTCGTGATGGACTACCTTCCCAACGTCCTTGACGACCGGCTCAAGACGATGGGGACGCTTCCGGAGCCGCTGCTCATCCGGATGGGGATGGACGTGGCCGCGGCGCTAGCCTTCGCCCACCGCGAAGGGGTGATCCACCGCGATGTGAAAACCGACAACATTCTCTTCGACGAACACGGCAACGCCGTGGTAGCCGACTTCGGGATCGCGCGCGCGGTGAGCGGCTACGTGGAGCAGACCGGCACCAACATGGTGGTCGGTACGCCGCAGTACTTCTCGCCCGAGCAGGCGCGTGGTCAGGTGCTCGACGGGCGTGCCGACATCTACTCGCTCGGCGTGACGCTCTTCAAGACCGCCACCGGTGTGCTCCCCTTCCAGGGGGAGGACTGGTACGAGATAGCGCGGCAGCACGTGGAAGAGCCGCCGCCCCGCCCGCGCTCACTCAACCCCGCGATCTCCCGCGCTACCGAGCGCATCATCCTCAAGTGCCTCGAAAAGTCGCCCGATGACCGCTACGCGTCGGGCGATGCTCTGTACTCGGAGCTCGCCTTACTCGACCGGACCACCACCCCGGACGGCGATGTCACGGTGATGATGACCACGCCGATTGGCGGCATTCGCGCCGCCTGGAGCTCGCGCGTCCCGGCGCTCCTTCGTGGTCACGGCAGTCGCTCGACTCTCCTCGCGCTCCTCGCGGGAGTGGCGGCGATAGTGCTCATTGCGTTCGGGCTGCGCTACGCCACGCCTTCGTCGGAGGCGGGCCCCGATACCGCGGGTACGCACCCGGAGACCAGCTCCACGCCAGCGGTGCTTCCGCCGGTTTCGGTGGCGCCGCCCGATACGGACACCACATCCGCTACTGTTGCGCCGCCGGCGCCGCATCCGATTCTCGTGGTGAACGCGCCCGGCGACGCCGAGGTGCGAGTGGACGGAACGGTCGCCGGTCAGGGGAGCTTCCGTAGCGACGACATCAAACCGGGTTCGCACACGGTGACCGCTACGATCGCCTCCGTGGACGGGTGCCCCACCGCCACCGACGACGTGACCGTGCGAGTGCGCGAGGATGGGCGCACGAGCGTGACGCTCGGCCCGCGCCCCTGCGGCCTGCTCACGATAGACGCGGTACCGAAGGAGACACGCTGGTCGGTGAGCGATTCCACGGGCGCCGAAGTAGCGAGCGGCACCACTCCACTGTCAGCACCGATCGTGCTGCCAGCGGGGTCGTACACCCTGCGCGTCTCGGCGAGCTACTGCGCGGACTACCGCTCGGGGGTCACCGTCACCGCCGACAAGACCCACCGCGAGCGCGCGCACCTCCTCTGCACCTGAGGGAGTCACTGCGACTGCTCCGTCAGCGCGAGGCCACTACTCCGATGATCGCGCCGAGCACTCCGCCGAACCAGAAGGCGGGGCGTAGATACCACGCCTTCTCGGGGCGCTCGAGGAGGGCTACGAAATCCGTCGTCATACGCGTGGTCTGACCCGTGACCAGGGCCACCGCGCTGTCGCTCGCCACGCGCGTCACCACGAAGCGCGCGATGAGCGCGTCGTGCCGCGCGGGATCCACCGCTATCCCGCGCATCCCCTGCTTCACCCAGTCGTTTCGCGAGACCGAAAAGGTGAAGGTGCTGTCGCCGGCGCTCGAGATGCCGAAGCGATAAGCGCCCTGTTGGGCGCCCAGCTCCGGAGCGGCGAATGCCGAGAGGGTGACGATTGACAGTGTGACGGCGAATGCGAAATGGCGCACGTCGGTGAACGTCAGAGACCGAGTAGACTCCTCACCAGACTCGCTATGTCGTTGTAGAGCACAATGACGAAGAGGAGCGCGATCGCGGCGAGGCCGAAGCGGAGCAGATACTCACGGGTGCGAGCGCTGAGCGAGCCCCCCTTCACCGCCTCCACCAGGTTCACCGCTATCTGCCCACCATCGAGGATCGGGATGGGTAGCAGATTGAACACTGCCAGATTGACGCTCAGTATCGCGATGAGGTAAAGAACGCTGTCGAGCCCCTGCTTCGCCGCGGTGACGCTCGCTCGTCCGATGGACACGGGGCCATTGAGCTTGCTGATCGAGATCTGTCCGGTGAACAGCTGCTGTACGTAGCCCACCACCGCTCCCGCGATCGCCCACGTCTCGTTCCACCCGGCGGAGATCGCCGTCCCCACCGACACCGGCTTCCGATCGGCAGCGGCCCTGGCCTGCGCTCCGATCTTCCCCACGATCTCGTTCCGGCCGGTGATGGGGTTGGGCTGCGGCAGCGAATCGGGCGTCACGGTGACGGTCTCGAGCGCGTCGCCGCGCGAGACGGTGAGAGTGAGCGCGCGGCCGGGCGAGCCCTCGATGATGTTCACGAGCTGCGCCCAGCTGGTGACGGCCTTCCCGTTGGCGGTCACCACGCTGTCGCCACCCTCGAGCCCCGAGTGCGCGGCCGGGCTCCCGGGGAGCACCTCGTCTATCACGGGCGCGAAGTACGGCTGGATGGCGTAGGCGAGCTGATCGCGCGTCACGCCTCCCGCGCTCCCCCGCTCCCCGCTGATCGGAATGGATACCGGCGCGCCGCGCTGGGTCGTGATCGTTACGGCGTCGCCGTGCCCCGTGTCGATCTGCGCGAGCACGTCGTTCCAGCTCCCCACGGGCGAGCCGTCGACGGCGACGATCGTATCGCCCGGCGCGATCGAGCGCGTGAGCTGCGGCGCGCCTGCCAGCTCGTGAACCACGCCCACGACGCGGGTGAGGATCACCGACTCGCCCATCGAGAGCGTGAGGCCGGCCAGCACGACGAAGCCGAGGAGCATGTTCATGCTCACGCCCGCGATCATGATGAAAAGTCGCGCGGGAAGCGACTTCGATTCGAACCAGCGATTCTCCGGTACGGCCTTCGGCCCGAAGGGAGCCATCGCGTCGGGGTCGTACCAGCGCGGCTTGGGCGCATCGTCGTCTGTATCCACCATCCCCGGAGCCGGATGCTCCCCGCCGCCCTCGATCAGCGCCATCGACTCGTCTTCGCGCGACGCCATCCGCACGTAGCCGCCCAGGGGAAGCGCGGCGATGATGTACTCGGTCTCCCCCCACTTCCGGCTCCAGAGCCGCGGACCGAAGCCAATCGAGAAGCGCGGAGCGTACACGCCCACCGCCTTGGCGGCGAGGAAGTGGCCCAGCTCGTGGACGAAGATCACGATGCCGAAAACCACCACTATCGCGAGGAGGGACCTGAGAACTTCTAGCATCCGAACATCTCTCTCACTTTGCGGCGAGCGCACTCATCGGCGGTGAGGAGAGCGTCGCGGTTGCTGCCATCGCTGTCGCCGAGCGCATCCAGAGCTGCATCGATCGTGCGCGGGATATCGAGGAAGCCTATGCGCCCCTCGAGGAAGAGCGCGACGGCCTGCTCGTTCGCTGCGTTGAAGACGGCGGGCGCCGCCCCGCCCCGCCGCCCCGCCTCCAGCCCCGCTCGCAGCGCAGGAAAGTCCGTGAAACGCACCCGCTCGAAGGTGAGTGGGCCAAGCTCCACGGGATCGAACGGTGGTACCCCCGTGTCGGCCAGCCGTTCGGGGTGTGTGAGGGCGTAGAGAACCGGGAGCTCCATACTGGGAACGCCGAGCTGCGCGAGCACGCTCCCGTCCACGAACTCCACGAACGAGTGAACCACGCTCTGTGGATGAACCACCACCTCGATCTGCTCGTACGACAGGCCGAAGAGGAAGTGCGCCTCGATCACTTCGAGCGCCTTGTTGGCCAGTGTGGCACTGTCCACGGTGATCTTGCGACCCATGCTCCAGGTGGGGTGATGCAGCGCATCGGCCACGGTGGCGCGCGCGAGGCGCTCGCGCGGCCACTCGCGGAACGGACCGCCGGAGGCGGTGATGATCAGTCTGCGCACTTCTCCCGTGGAGCGGCCGGCCAGACACTGGAGTATCGCGCTGTGCTCGCTGTCCACCGGGACGATCTCTCCCCCGCCCCTTCGGCACTGCTCCAGGACGATCGGGCCCGCCATTACCAGCGTCTCCTTGTTGGCGAGCGCCACCCGCTTCCCGGCGCCTACCGCGGCCAGCGTGGCGTCCAGTCCGGCCGCACCCACCACCGCGTTGATGACGATGTCCACGTCGTCGCGCCGCGCGGCCTGGACCAGGCAGTCGGGTCCGCACGCCCATCCCGTAAGCGCATCCTCGGCGCTCCCCACCACACCCAGGAATGCCGGCTCGAACTGCGCCGCCTGCTCCTTCAGCAGCGCGGCGTTGGAGAACGCGGTAAGCGCCGCTACGCGGAAGCGGTCCTGGTGGCGCTGCAGCACGCGAAGCGCAGTGGTCCCGACCGAACCGGTCGACCCAAGTATCGCGACACCGCGCCGCCTCTCGGGCACTGGCGTCATCGGTTGACCGGGAAGAAGACGTGCGGGAAGGTGAAGACGAGGTACGCCACCGGGATGGCGAAAAGGAGGCTGTCGAGCCGGTCGAGCACGCCGCCGTGCCCCGGTATGAAATGCGAGCTGTCCTTCACCCCGGCGTCGCGCTTGATGAGCGATTCCGCCAGATCGCCGACCTGCACCGCTATGCTCATTACCACGCCGAACCAGATCGCCTGCCAGTGCAACATGGAGAGTCTGGCAAAGTGCGGAAGCACGTAGCGCGCATACAGCCAGCTCACCACCAGGCTCGCGACAAGTGCACCAACCGCGCCCGCCACCGTCTTCCCCGGGCTCACTGCCGGGATGAGCTTGCGCCGCCCCAGCGCCCGACCCACGAAGTACGCGGCCGTGTCGGAGGTCCAGGTGAGGATGAGCGGATAGAGCACGAGCGCCGTCCCGGCGACCGCGCCCACCGCGTAGTTGTGGTAGCGCAGGCCGTAGGCGAAGCTCAGCATCCCGCCCGTGTAGGCGGCGCCGAACATCGTGGTGGCCACGGCGGCGGTGGGTCTCCCCTCCACTCCGCGCCACCAGATGGCGAGCGCGAAGACTATGAGGGTGACCGTGGCCGCCAGAGTGAAGACGGGCGGGTGGAACCACCCGATCTGGTAACCGGACACCGCCAGCGGAATCGCCGCCGCGATGACGGTGCCGGTTATGGCGAACGGCCGCTCTCCCGCCGCTTCCGCGATACCGTAGTACTCCCACGCTGCGCGGCCACCGGCCAGCGCGAGGAGGATCGCCAGAGGGAGCCCGCCCACGTAGACGAGCAGGAGTACGACAGGGATCGCCAGGACCGCGAAGATGACGCGCGCGGCCAGATTGGACAGTGCCACTACGCCGTCACGCGGCCGGAGCGGTTACCGGTGTGGTACTCACACCTCCATGATCTCCGCTTCCTTGGACTTCACGAGCTCGTCGATGCGCGCCATGTGGTCGTCGTGGAGCTTCTGCAGCTCCTTGTCGGCGAGCTTCTTCTCGTCTTCCGACACCTTGTCGAGCTTCTTGACCGCATCGCGCGCGTTCCCTCTCGCGTGCCGCACCGCGATGCGTCCTTCCTCGGCGAGCTTGTGAACGATCTTCACAAGGTCGCGGCGGCGCTCTTCGTTGAGCGCGGGGATGGGGACGCGAATCACGCCTCCCTGGCTCGCGGGGTTCAGGCCGAGGTCGGAGTCGCGGATCGCCTTCTCGATCGCGGGTGCTACCCCCTTGTCCCACGGAGTGACCAGGAGCAGCCGGGGCTCGGGTGCCGAGACGCTGGCCACCTGCGAGATCGGCATCGACTGGCCGTAAGCTTCCACGCGGACGGTGTCCAGGAGCGACGACGATGCCTTGCCGCCGCGGATGCTGTTGAACTCGCGGCGGGAGCTCTCCACGGCCTTGTCCATGGAGGTGCGGCTCTCCTTGAGAATCTCTGCGATTGAGCTCATTGGACGATGGTCCCGATGCGCTCGCCCCGTACCGCGCTGGCGATGGCACCCTTGTGTTTGAGGTTCAGCACTATGAGCGGGAGATGATTCTCCGCGCAGAGCGTGATGGCCGTCTGGTCCATGACGCCCAGCCCCTGCACTATCACGTCGCGGTAACTCAGCTTGTCGTACAACTCGGCGCCAGGGTCTTTCTTGGGATCGGCCGAGTAGATGCCGTCCACGCTCGTCGCCTTGATGATGACCTCGGCCTTCATCTGGATCGCGCGCAAGGCGGCGGCGGTGTCGGTGGAAAAGTACGGATTCCCCGTCCCACCCGCAAAGATCACGGTGCGTCCCTTCTCGAAGTGACGCAGCGCGCGGCGGCGGATGTACGGCTCGGCCACTTCCTCCATCCGGATGGCCGTCATCACGCGCGTCTGCACGCCCTTCTTCTCGAGCGAATCCTGCATCGCGAGCGCGTTGATGACGGTGCCGAGCATCCCCATGTAGTCGGCACCCACGCGGTCCATTCCCATGTGGGAGAGCTGCGAGCCGCGCACGATGTTGCCGCCACCGATCACGAGGCCCATGCTGACTCCCATGTCGACCACGTCCTTCACCTCCTGGGCGAAGCGGTCGAGCGTGGCGAAATCGAAGCCGGTTCCCCGCTCTCCGGCGAGTGCCTCGCCGGAGAGCTTGAGGAGTATTCTCCCGTAATGGGGCTCGCTGGTGGTCACTCGTGCCTTACTCCTGGCCCATCTGGAAGCGGGCGAAGCGACGCACCACGATGTTCTCGCCCATCTTTGCGGAGGCCTCCTTTACGAGGTCGCCGATGGTCTTCTTCGGATCGCGGATCCACTCCTGCGAGAGGAGGACGACCTGCTTGTAGTACGCCTCCACCTTCCCGTCCACGATCTTGGGGATGATGTTCTCCGGCTTTCCGCTCTCGCGGACCTGCTGCTCGTAGATCCGGCGCTCCTTCTCCACGGCCTCGGGATCCACCTGGTCCTTGCTGACCGCGAGGGGCGCAGCGCTGGCGATGTGGAGCGCGATCTCCTTGACGAGCTCCTTGAAATCGGGATTGCGCGCCACGAAGTCGGTCTCGCAGTTGACCTCCACCAGCACGCCGACCTTGCCGTTGTGGTGGATGTAGCTGCCGATCTGTCCCTCGGCGGCCTCGCGGCCGGAACGCTTCTCGGCCTTGGCGATCCCCTTGGTGCGGAGGAGCTCGACCGCCTTGTCCATGTCGCCGCCGGTCTCGGTGAGCGCCTTCTTGCAGTCCATCATTCCGGCCCCGGTGCGCTGCCGCAGCTCTTGGACTTCCTTCGCGGTGAATGTCGTCGTAGTCATGATCATCTACCTCCGCGCGGATTGATCGCGCGCGTCTCGCATGCCCGGCGGTGCTGATCTGCTCCGTCGAGCTCTGGTTTCGTGAGAACGCCGCCGACACTGGGCCGGCGGCGTATACAGTTTACTTCTCGGTCCGCTGGCAGAATAGCCCGCGGGCCCGGGGGATAACTTACTCTGCGCTTTCCGCCTGCGGAGCAGCCGGCGGTTCCGGCGCTCTGGAAGAAGCTTCGGGCTGCACGACGCGAGGTGCGGGTGCTCCCTCCGCACCCTCGCCGTGCTCGTCGCCGGTGGTCTTCAGCCGCGCGGCGATCGCCTCCGGCTTGGCCCGGCGGCGGCGCGTCCGACGGCGACGACGACGCTCGCTGTCGTCCGCCGGTTCGCTGCCGCGGTCGGAGCTGTAGGTCGTGGGACCTTCGTTCTCCTCCTCGACCTCTTCACGCTTCGGAGCTTCGCGACGCGCCTCTTCCACCGTGTCCGCGATGGCGCGGGTAAGGAGCTCCACTGAACGGATCGCATCGTCGTTGCCGGCGATCGGCACGGTGATGAGATCGGGGTCCGCGTTGGTGTCGACGATGGCTACGATCGGGATTCCGAGCTTGTTCGCTTCCGTGACGGCGATCTTCTCCTTCTTGGAGTCGATCACGAACATGAGGCCCGGGAGCCGGTTCATGTTCTTGATGCCCGAGAGGTACTTACCGAGCTTGTCGCGCTCGCGGGACATCATGAGCTGCTCTTTCTTCGTGTAGTCCTGGAAGGCCCCGCCCTCCTCGCTACCCGCCTCGAGATCCTTGAGGCGACGGACCTGCTTCTTGACGGTCTGGAAGTTGGTGAGCATTCCGCCGAGCCAGCGCTCGGTGACGAACATGGCGCCGCAGCGCTCGGCCTCCGCCTGGACGATTCCCTTGAGCTGCCGCTTGGTGCAGACGAAGAGGATATTGTCACCGCGCGCGACCACGTCGCGCACGAGCTTCTCCGCGAGCTCGAGCTGGCGAAGAGTCTTCTGGAGGTCGATGATGTGGATGCCGTTCCGCTCGGCGAAGATGAAGCGGCGCATCTTGGGATTCCACCGGCGGGTCTGGTGCCCGAAGTGGACTCCCGCTTCCAACAGCTGTTCGAGGTTCGGTTGAGTCATCCTGTTTCCGTGTAACCTGGTTGATCCACCGCTCCCTTCGGCGTCGTCCGCAACCGGCAGTGCCGGCACCAGCGGGAGACTCGAGGAGCGTGAGTGATGTATGGGGGCCTCGAGCCCCCGGAGGTACTAGCGCTTCGAGAACTGGAAGCGCTTCCTGGCCTTGGGACGGCCGGGCTTCTTGCGCTCCACCGCACGTGCGTCGCGGGTGAGCAGACCGAGATCGCGCAGCTTGCCGCGGTGCGACTCGTCGATCTTCACGAGAGCGCGAGCGACGGCGAGGCGCAGGGCACCTGCCTGGCCGCTCGGGCCACCGCCCTGGAGCGAGGCCTTCACGTCGTAGCGACCAAGCGAGTCGGTAGCGGTGAAGGGCTGCTGAATGGCCGAGACGAGCGTGGGCCGCGGGAAATAGTCACCGAGCGTACGCCCGTTGACGTCCCACTTCCCCGAGCCGGGGCGAATGTAGAGACGGCAGACGCTCTCCTTGCGGCGTCCGATCGTGTGCACCGTGGACTCGTCGGCCATCACCTGCTCTCGCTCTTATTGAGGTTCAGCACGGCCGGCTGCTGCGCGGCGTGCGGGTGCTCGGCGTCAGGGTAGACGCGCAGCTTGAGGCGCAGCTTACCCTTGCCCAGCGTGTTCTTGGGAAGCATTCCGTAAACCGCCTTCTCGATCACCCGCTCGGGGTGCTTCTCGAGCATGGAGGCGAACGAGGTGAACTTCTCGTGCCCCATGTAGCCGGTGTGACGGAAGTACTTTTTCTGGTCCGCCTTGCTCCCGGTGACCCTGACCTTGGATGCGTTGATCACGATCACGTTGTCGCCGGTGTCCATGTGCGGCGTGAACATGGGCTTGTGCTTGCCGCGGATGATTCTGGCGACCTCGCTCGCGAGGCGCCCGAGCACCATCCCATCGGCATCGACTATGTACCAGCGGTGCTCGATGTCTTTCGGGGTGGCGGTGTAAGTTCGCATGTGCGTCGATAATTTCGTTCGTGAGGCCGATGGGCGGCGGTCGAGCCGTGCGCTCGTCGGTGGCCTGGTCGCTATTTGCGACAGACACGTAAGCTACGTAAGGAGTTAGGGCTTGTCAACCAACGTCCCCTCGTCCAGTTCCGGTGCGCGCTCCGCCCTCACGGCGGTGCTCTTTGCGGTCGGCCTCGCGTTTCTGCCGATTGCCTGCGCGCACCGCACCAGCTCCCGGCTCACCGACCTCTGCGAGGGGAGCAACGTGGCCGCGAACGTGGTGCTGGTAATCGACTCGGTCGCCACGGTGGGCGGCGATGAGCTCTCGCGGCTGAAGGGGGAGCGCTTCGACATCGTGGTCAACCTCTTCAACCAGCTCGAGCCCGCCTCGTGCCCGGAGAGGTCTGGCGAGGCGAGCGTGGAGCTCGGCGACCTCCCCGACGAGCTGGCATCGGCGGCGTCGAAGGCCAGCACCGCGCACTGGCGAGTAGACAGCCTCTCGGTGGTGGTGGAGCTCAACCACGGTGTGGCCGACAACAACCTCTCCTTCTCGCTCCCGCTGGACGGAAGCGACGGCCACTGGACGCTATCGCGCTTCCCGGGCGTGGTGGCCGAGGGGCGGCTGATCAGGGAGTAGAGCGCTCACTCGGCCTCGAGCTCCACGAGGAGCGCGCCCTTGTCCACTGCCTCGCCGGCCTTCGCGTGCACGGTCTTCACCTTCCCGGCACCAGCCGCGCGCAGCTCGTTCTCCATTTTCATCGCTTCCATCACCACCAGCCCCTGGCCCGCGGCAACCGTGTCGCCGGGTTCCACGTTCACGCGGACGATGAGGCCGGGCATCGGGGCCACGAGCGGCGCGGGGCCCGCGGGGCCGGTCTGCGCGGCGGTGAGGTCGCGGATCGTGCGCGTGCGCTCGTCCAGCGCCTCGATCTCGTAGTTGAAGCCGTCGAGCCAGAGCGTGTAGCTCCCGCGTCCAGCACGTTCGCGGACGATCACGCGGTACACGCGGTCGCCAACGTGAACCAGTCGCACGGGTGTCCCATCCACGTCCGACAGCTGCACGGGGATAGTGCGGCCGTCGAGCTCCACCTCTCCCGCGTCCAGGTCGATGCCGGTGCGCTCGCCGTTCACGGTCACGATGTACTTCACGCTGCCTCCGGTACGAGCTCGCACACGGTCTCCACGTGCGCGGTCTGGGGGAACATGTCGAAGGCGAGCAGCGACGCGATCCGCCAACGCGGCAGCCGCGCGAGGTCGCGCGCGAGCGTGGCGGGGTTGCAGCTCACGTAGACTATCGCTCTGGTCTCCGGTGCGCGCTCCTGCAGCTCCGCCGTGACGCGTTCGTCCACTCCCCTGCGCGGTGGGTTGAGCACTACTACATCGGCGGGGAGCGCCGAAGGGAGCGCGTCCTCCACGCGCGCCACAATCGAGCGCGACTCGGCGGGGAGAAGATCGCCGCAGCGCGCGGCCGCCGCACTGTCGAGCTCTATCGCCGTGACGCGCGGCCCGGCGCTCGCGAGCGCCACGGCCAGATCGCCCGCGCCCGAGTACGCATCGACGAGCGTGCGCGGTGCGTGCGACATCACGCGCTCGATCACGTAGCCTCTGAGCTCGGCCGCGACGGCCGCGTTGATCTGCTCGAATGAAGCGCCGGGGACGTCGTCCTCGTCTTCGGCGCTCGGGCGCCCGAGGCGCACGGGCGCGTCGCCCGTCTCGCTGGCGGAGGGCGCTACGTGCGCGCCGAGTTGCACGGTCGCGCGATGCGCGACGAGCTCCGGATCCTTGGCGCCCTCACGCAGCCACCAGAGAGCGGCGAGCGACGGCGCCCGCTCGAGAAAGCGCTTCGCACGCGGCCAGCGCTTGCCGCCCTCGAGGACGAAGGAGATTCCAGCTTCGCTCAGGCGAACGGCGCCGCGAAGCTCGGCTGCGTTCGGAAGATCGTCGGCCGCCGCCATCACCTCGCGCCAGGCGGCGAGCACCGCGAGGTCCGTTATGGGACAGTCGCGCAGTTCGAACACCTTGACTGGCGAGTCGTACGGGTGCAGCCCCGCGATCCAGCGCTCTCCGCGCCGGCGCAGCGCAAGAGTGAGCTTGCGCCGGTAGCGCCACTCGTGGGCGCTCGGTCGCACTCGCG
The DNA here is from genome assembly GCA_035688075.1 of Gemmatimonadaceae bacterium. Lineage (GTDB taxonomy): Bacteria > Gemmatimonadota > Gemmatimonadetes > Gemmatimonadales > Gemmatimonadaceae > JADGGM01. The sequence goes on along the minus strand of DASSNL010000037.1, from coordinate 20,848 downwards.
GCGGCACTACCTGACGCTTCCCGATCCGCTCGAGCGAGTCGTGCACTATCGCTCCCTTGGCTTCGAGCTGCGCAGCGTAGCTCATGTGCTGCAACTGGCAGCCGCCACAATTGTCGTGCACGTAGTGCTCGCATGGCGGATCCACGCGCACCGACGAAGGAGCGTCGAGCGCCACGACGCGACCGCGGCCGAAGCGACCCTTCGCCGACCACTCCACCTCCGCCACGTCACCCGGCGCCGTTCGAGGAACGAAGACGACGAAGCCATCGGCGCGTCCCACACCGTCTCCACCCGCCGCGATCGAGTCTATCGCGAGCCGCGACTGCGGCACTACTCGCATCCTCCGTTGATCCCCTCGCGCAACGCGGCGGCACGCCACCGATCGGTGGCTCCCGCCTGCCCCGGCACGGAGCCGTTAACAGCGGGACGGGAGCGGAGCGCGCGATCGCGTTCGGCGAGGAGCGTGGCCGCGATGATCGCTGCCAGCTCCCCGCTCTCCGGCGGCGCCACCGAGAGGAGCGATGGTAGCCGCTGTTCCAGCCACTGGATCCCGATCTCGCCTCGCTGGAACTCGGCGTCTTCCATCACGCGGAGGTGGAAGTCGCGCGAAGTGTCCACTCCCTGAATCGTGAGCTCGAGGAGCGCGCGATGCATCCGCGCTATCGCCTCCGCGCGCGACGGCGCCCACACGATGAGCTTCGCGAGCATCGGATCGTAGAAGAGCTCCACGTGCGTGCCGATGCCGATCCCGCCATCCCACCTGATCCCGGGGCCGCCCGGTAGGCGGAGGTAGGTGATGTCACCGGTGGAAGGGAGGAAGCCGTTCGCCGGATCCTCGCTCGTGATGCGGCACTCGATGGCCCATCCGCGAGGTACGATGTCCTCCTGCCGGAATGGGAGGCGCTCTCCGGCCGCGACGCGCAGCTGCCAGTGCACGAGGTCGATGCCGGTCACGAGCTCGGTGACCGGGTGCTCGACCTGCAGCCGGGTGTTCATCTCGAGGAAGTAGAACCTACCCTCACGGTCCAGCAGGAACTCGCACGTACCGGCGTTCACGTAGCCGGCGGCGCGCGCCGCGCGCACGGCTGTGTCGCCCATCTCGCGGCGCAGCTCGGGCGTGACGGCGACGCTCGGTGCCTCCTCGATCATCTTCTGGTGCCGCCGCTGGATCGAGCACTCGCGCTCGCCGAGCGAGAGCATGTTGCCGTGAGTATCGCCGAGCACCTGGATCTCCACGTGGCGCGGCCCGACGATGTACTTCTCCACGTACACGGCATCGTCGCCGAAGGCGTTGAGCGCCTCGCGCCGCGCGGCGTCGAGCGCCGAGGGGAGCTCCGATGCCTCGCGCACGACGCGCATCCCCTTTCCGCCCCCACCGGCTGCGGCCTTGAGGAGTATCGGGTAGCCGAAGTCCTCGGCGATGCGCGCCGCCTCGCTCGCATCGCGGAGCGGCTCGGTGGTGCCGGGCACCACGGGGACGCCGGCCGCGCTCACGAGGCGGCGCGCCTCGGTCTTGCTCCCCATGGCGGCGATAGCTTCGGGCGGCGGTCCGATGAACACGAGTCCGGCGTCGATCACCGCCTGCGCGAACGGCTCGCGCTCGGAGAGGAAGCCGTAACCAGGATGGATCGCCTGTGCTCCGGTGCGGAGCGCCGCCTCGATGATCCGGTCACCGCGGAGGTAGCTGTCCTTCGACGGAGATTCGCCGATGCGTACTGCTTCATCCGCTTCGCGTACGTGCGGCGCGCGCGCGTCGGCGTCGCTGTAAACCGCCACCGCTTCAATGCCGAGCTCGCGGCAGGCGCGGACTACCCTGAGCGCGATCTCACCTCTGTTCGCGATCAGTACCTTCTCGAACGGACGCGAGGCGATGGTGTCGGGGAGGGTGGCGCTCATCAGAGCGGGATGTTCCCGTGCTTCTTGGGTGGATTGCGGTCGCGCTTGCTCTGCAGGGTGTCGAGCGCGTCGATGAGGCGCGGGCGGGTCTCGCGCGGATCGATGATGTCGTCCACGTAGCCGCGACTCGCGGCGATGTACGGGTGCGCGAACTTCGCGCGGTACTCCTCTATCTTTTCGTCCATCGCGGCCTGCTGGTCGTCGCTCTCGGTAATCTCCTTGCGGAAGAGAATCTCCACCGCACCCTTCGGGCCCATCACCGCTATCTCTGCCGTGGGCCAGGCGAGGTTGAAGTCGCCTCGTATGTGCTTGCTGCTCATGACGTCGTAAGCGCCGCCGTAAGCCTTGCGCGTGATGACGGTGAGCTTGGGGACCGTGGCCTCGCAATAGGCGAAGAGCAGCTTGGCGCCGTGCTTTATGATTCCGCCGTGCTCCTGCGCGACGCCCGGAAGGAAGCCGGGCACATCCTCGAAGGTCACCAGCGGGATGTTGAACGCGTCGCAGAAGCGGATGAAGCGCGCGCCCTTGATCGAGGCGTTGATGTCGAGCACGCCCGCGAGGACCGCCGGCTGGTTGGCGATGATCCCCACCGAATGGCTGCCGAGGTGTGCGAAGCCGCAGAGGATGTTCTGTCCGTAGTCCGCCTGCACCTCGTAGAAGTCCCCGTCGTCCACCACGTGGCGGATGACGTCGCGCATGTCGTACGGCTTGTTCGGGTTGTCGGGAACGACGTCGAGCAGCGCTTCGTCGCGGCGGTCGCGCGGGTCCGTGCCGGCACCGCGCGGCGGCTCCCCGAGGTTGTTCGAGGGGATGTAGCGGAAGATCTCGCGGATCGCAGCCAGCGACGCGAACTCGGAGTCGTGGACGAAGTGCGCGACGCCGGAGGTGCTGGCGTGTGCGTCGGCGCCGCCCAGCGCTTCCATGGTCACATCCTCGTGGGTCACCGTCTTCACCACGTTCGGGCCGGTGACGAACATGTACGAGGTGCCCCGCACCATGTACACGAAGTCCGTGATCGCGGGCGAGTAGACCGCGCCGCCCGCGCATGGCCCGAGGATCGCGGAGATCTGAGGCACCACTCCCGAGGCGAGCGTGTTGCGCAGGAAGATGTCGGCGTAGCCGCCCAGCGAGACCACACCCTCCTGGATGCGTGCGCCGCCCGAATCATTGAGGCCGATCACCGGCGCGCCGTTCCGCACGGCAAGATCCATGATCTTGCAGATCTTCTCCGCGTGCGCCTCGGAGAGCGAGCCGCCCAGCACGGTGAAGTCCTGCGAGAAGACGTAGACGAGCCGTCCCTCGATCCGGCCGTACCCCGTGACCACGCCGTCGCCGTAGATGTGCTGCTCCTCCAGGCCGAAGTCGGTGGAGCGATGGGTCACGAAGCGATCCAGCTCGACGAAGCTCCCCTCGTCGAGCAGAATGTCCAGTCGTTCGCGCGCAGAGAGCTTCCCCTTCGCGTGCTGCGCCTCCAGGCGCCGGCGTCCTCCGCCCAGCTCGGACTCCGAGCGACGCTGCTCGAGGAGCTCGAGTTTCTCTCGCATGCTCATACGCGCGATAAGCTAGCCGCGGGGTCGGGGTGTGTGCCAGATGGCTCGCGAGGAGCGGCCTGCTTGTTGCGAATACCGGTCGCGACGAGATAGCGGAGACGGGTATGCGGCGTGCGAGACATCGACGAGTCGGTCGGAGGGGCGTCGTGGCCACCCTCGCCGCACTCGCTGTCGTGGGCTGCTCCGGCTCACCGCGCGATGAGGCGAAGAAGGCGCTCGAGTCGCTCCACTCGTGGGCGGTGTCGACGCAGATGGTGGGCGAGCGCTGGATGGAAGGAGCCGTTCCCGATCCCTACGCGAGCAAGGCGCTCCAGGCGTTCGGGAAGAAAGTCCGGAAGGAACGCGACAAGATCGCTTCGGGCAAGCTGCCGGCCGACATGAAACGATATCTCGTCGCTGCTTACGATTCGACCGCTCGCACCGCGGACTCGCTCATGTCGGATGTCGACAAGGGAGACAGGAGCGCCGCCGACATCCTGAAGCAGCTCTCCGCGCGAGCGCGCGCCGCGGACTCCCTCGAAGGACGACTCGGCGCCAAGTGAAGAAGCTCCTCCAGCTCACGCTCGGTATCGTCACGAGCATCGGCGGATTCCTCGAGGTCGGATCGATCGCATCTTCGGCGCAGGCGGGTGCCAGCTTCGCCTACCAGCTGCTCTGGCCGATCGTGCTCGGCACCATAGTGCTGATATTCCTCGTGGAGATGTCCGGCCGCCTCGCCGCCGTGAGCAAGCTGACGGTGTCGGGCGCGATGCGCGACAGGTTCGGCTTCGATTATTTCGTCGTGCCGCTCGTCACGCTCTCGATCGTGATCTACCTGGTGCTCGCGGCGGAGATCGGCGGCGCCGCGTTCGCGCTGCAGCTGGTCACCGGAATCGGCTATCGCTGGTGGGCCGTGCCGGTGGCACTCCTCGCGTGGCTCCTCCTCTGGAAGGGGCCCTTCGCGCTGGTGGAGCAGTGGGTGCCGATGATCGGTCTCGTGACCCTGGTCTTCATTGTCGGCGCGCTGAAGCTCGGCCCCGACTGGGGAGCCATGGTGCACGGTCTCGTACCAACAAGGCCATCGCACGACAAGGCGCACTACTGGTTCCTCGTCGTCAACATCCTGGGCGCCACGATCGCGCCCTATCTCATGTACTTCTACTCCTCCGGCGCGGTGGAGGGTAAGTGGGACGGGAGCTACATCACCATCAACCGCTTCATCGCGGTGCTGGGGATGAGCTTCGGCGGCATGCTTGCCGCGGCAGTGCTGGTTGCGGCAGCGCAGGTGTTCTTCCCCGCCGGGATGAAGCTCGACAGCTACGACCAGATTGCGCTCATGCTCACCGGTGTGCTCGGATCGTGGGGCTTCTATCTCTTTGCCGCATCGCTCTTCATCGGCTGTCTCGGCGCGATCCTCGAGATAGCGCTCGCTGTTGCGTACATGACGTCGCAGGGGCTCGGTTGGCGCTGGGGGCAGGACGAAGAGCCGCGGCGCGTGCCTCGCTTCGTCCTGGTGTACACGGCGCTCCTGGTGCTCGCGCCCTGGCTCATAGTTCTCGGCGTGAGCCCGCTGAAGGTGACCAGTCTCTCGATGGCACTCACGGCGGCCACGCTGCCGGTGGCCATCATACCGTTCATCGTGCTGATGAACGATCCGGTCTACGCGGGAAAGCACACCAACGGCTGGATCGGCAACGTGGTGGTGGTGTTCACGATCGTGATGGCATGCATTCTGGCGGTGGTCACCATACCGCTCCAGCTGATCGGGGGAGGGTGACATGCACATCGTGCGCGATCTTCTCGACAAAGAGCTCATCGATGTGAACTGGCAGCACATGGGACGGATAGACGGCCTCGTGATGGAAGTCCGGCCGGACGAGCAGCCACGAATCACCACGATCTGCGTCGGAGGCACCGTGCTCACCGGGCGGCTGCCGGGCTTCGTCGGGCGATGGGCCAGCGCGCTGGTGCGGCGCTTCGGAGCCCGGCGCGGCGCCCCCTTCCGAATTCCGTGGTCGCGCGTGATGCGCGTGGACAGGGTCATTCGCGTGGACGTGAACTCCGACGAGAGCGGAGCGATGGCGTCGTCTCAATGGGTACGCGACCACATTATCGAGCATATCCCTGGAGCGTGACGATGCCTGCAGAGCCGATCGCGGTCGAGCATCTGCTCAGCCGCAAGGTGCACGATCCGTCGGGAAGATCGGCGGGTCGAATCGAGGAGATAAGGACCACGCCTTCCGAGGATGCTCTGCTCGTGTACCAGTACGATCTCGGGCCGGCGGCGCTCCTGGAGCGGCTCGCTGTCGGCTTGCGCAGATTCCCGCTCCTCCGGAAGATCGGCGTCGGCCCCGAGCGGAGCGGGCGCTGTGTTCCGTGGGACAAGATGGATCTGAGCGACCCTCGTCATCCGCGCATCACCTGCCCACGCGAGGAGCTGCAGCCGATCGAGCGCTGAAGTTCGTGCGATGTCGGATTCGGAAAACACGAAGGCCCCGCCGGTCATGACCGGCGGGGCCTTCGTGTTCGTTGCCGGATGGCGAGTGTTACTCGGCGGTAACCTGACCGCTCTCGCCCTCAGCCGTGGGCGAAGGCTGCGCGTCGTCGGCGTGCTCCTCTACCGCGCGAGCCACCTCTTCCTCACCGCTGTGAGTAGCGGTGTGCGGCCCTTCCTCGGCGTCCATCGGGATCACCTTGGAAGGCGTCTCCGGACGCGGCGGCTGCTCCTCGGGGACGTTGGTCACCGCGAGGACGATCCGCCGGTGGATCGGATCCACCTCGAGAACGCGCATGTCGAGGATCATCCCCTCGTACACGTCGTCTGCCGGGTTGGTGACTGGCTTGCCGAGGTTGAGCTGGCTGATCGGGACGAAGCCTTCGATGTCGTTGCCGATGTCCACCACGACGCCCTTGTCCATCAGGCGCGCCACCGTACCGGTGGTGTCGGTACCGACCGGGTACGTCTCACCGATGCTCAACCACGGATCCTCGGTGGCCTGCTTGAGGCCGAGCGAGATGCGCTTGTTATCGGCGTCGATGTTGAGGATCACGACGTCTACCGTGTCGCCCTTCTTCACCACTTCCGACGGGTGCTGGATCCGCTTGGTCCAGGACATATCGGAGATGTGGATCAGACCATCGATGCCGGGCTCGATCTCCACGAAGGCGCCGAAGGAGGTGAGGTTGCGCACCTTCCCCGAGATCCGCGTCCCGACGGGGTAGCGGAGCGGGAGCACCATCCAGGGATCCTGCTCGGTCTGCTTCATGCCGAGCGAGATCTTCTCCTCGTTCGGATCCACCTTGAGCACCACCGCCTCGATCATCTCACCGATGGAGACGAGCTTCGACGGGTGCCGGACGTTGCGCGTCCAGCTCATCTCGCTGATGTGCACGAGACCTTCGATCCCCGGCTCCAGCTCGATGAACGCGCCGTAGTTGGTGATCGAGACGACCTTGCCGTGCACGCGAGTGCCGACCGGGTACTTCTCGGCCACGTCCTTCCACGGGTAGCTCTGGAGCTGCTTGAGGCCGAGCGAGATGCGCTCGCGATCCCAATCGATATCGAGGATCTTGACTTCGAGCTCCTGCCCGATCTGAACGAGCTCCGACGGGTGCGAGATGCGGCCCCACGACATGTCGGTGATGTGGAGCAGACCGTCCACGCCGCCGAGGTCGATGAACGCACCGAAATCGGTGATGTTCTTGACGACGCCCTTGCGGACCTGGTCCTTCTGGAGCTCCTTCATCAGCTTCTCGCGCTTGCCGGCGCGCTCGACCTCGAGGATCACTCGACGCGAGACGACGATGTTGCGGCGGCGCTTGTTGAGCTTGATGATCTTGAACTCGTACTTCTGACCGAGAAGCTCGTCTATGTTGGGCACGCGGCGGAGCGCGATCTGCGACCCGGGGAGGAACGCGTCCACGCCCATGAGGTCCACGACCACGCCGCCCTTGATCTTCTTGACGAGCGTTCCCTCCACCGGCTGGTCATCCTCGTAAGCGAGACGGATGCGCTCCCACACGCGCATGAAGTCCGCCTTCTTCTTCGAGAGGACGACCGAGCCTTCCTGGTCTTCGAGGTGCTCCAGGAGCACTTCCACTTCGTCGCCGGGCTTGAGCTCCGGATGGTCCTTGAACTCCTCGAGCGGAACCGCGCCCTCCGACTTGAAGCCGATGTCGAGGATCACGAGGTTGTCGCGGATCTCCAGAACCTTGCTCTTGACGATTTCGCCTTCGTCGATGGACGCGAGGGTGCCGGCGTACAGCTCGATGAGCCGCGCCTCCTCCTCGGGGGAGTACTCGTCCTCGTCCCAGCGATTGTCGCCGTGCGAGAGCAGTCGCAGTTTACTTCTGTCGTTGTCGCGGCGCGCTGTTTCTACGCCGGTGGATGTCCTTTCTTCTAGCTCGGGCATACCGAAGTGTTTCTCCTGGCCCGCGGTTCTGTTTAGGCTCGCCGCGTCGAGTAAGATGGTGTAGGGGCCAAACGCAAGACGCGACCCGCCATAGGTCGCGTCAGCGAACGGCACATGTGAACCTGTAAACATAGTGGCGCCCGGAGGTTACCGCAATAGCACCCTATTTGCGCGCGGGCAGCACCTTCACCAGGGCCACGATCCTCTCGACCTGCGCGTCCTGGGTGAGATGGGTGGTGTCTATCAGCACCGCATCCCTGGCCTGGACGGTCTGCGTGGCGTCGCGGGCATCGCGCAGGACCAGCCGCTCGGTCTCGGCGGCGATCTCTTCGTCGCTGGGACTCTGGGCGGAGCGCTGTAGCAGCCGGCGCCGCGCGCGCTCCCACGGATCGGCCACCAAAAATACCTTGAGGTCCGCGTGGGGAAATACCACCGTGCCAATGTCCCTGCCGTCCACCACGACGCTGTGGCTCGAGGCGGACGTCCGGACCAGCTCGTTGACCCATTCGCGGATCCGCGGCATCTGCGCCACTCGCGAAACGTGTCTCGTCACCTCCGCTCCGCGCAGCTCCTCGCCCAGCTCCTCCCCTTCCAGCAGCGGTACCACCGCGCCAGCTACGGGGCGCAGCGTGATGTCGCCCACCGCGCGACGGACGTCTTCCTCGCTCCACCTGTCCGCGTCGCCGGAGCGCCGGAGCGCGGCCGCGGTAGCGGCCCGGTAGAGCGAGCCGGAATCCACGTGGCAGAAGCCCAGGCGCTTGGCTACCAGCCGGGCGGTGGAGGATTTCCCTGACGCGGCCGGTCCGTCTATCGCGACGATCAGGTGGCTCATCTCACGCCACCACAACGCGGCGCAGGTCGTCCCAGAAAGCAGGGTACGACACCGAGACGCAGGAGGGATCGTCGATCTCGATATCGTTTCCAGGGATGGCACCGAGGACGCCGAAGGCCATGGCGATGCGATGGTCGCCGAGCGTTCGCACGCGGCCGGCGAGCGGTCGGTCGCTCCCGGTTACGGTGAAGCCGTCGGGTGCCTCCTCGGCCGCCACGCCTATCGCCCTCAGGTTGGAGACGACCGTCGCTATCCGATCGCTCTCCTTCACGCGCAGCTCCGCCGCGCCGCGAACCCGTGTGGAACCTTCGGCGCGCGCGGCGACGCACGCGAGGAGCGGAAGCTCGTCGATCATCGAGGGTACGTCTTCCACAGGGAGATCGATCCCACGGAGGCGCGACGGATGCACGGTCACGGTACCCACATCTTCCCCACCCTCCAGACGCGCGCCGCCCGTCTCCACGCGCGCTCCCATGAGTTGCAGCGCGCGGAAGAAGCCCGTACGGGTGGGATTGAGGCACACATCGGGGAGCTCCATCGCACCTTCGTCGGCAAGCGCCGCGAGCGCGGCCAGGAACGCCGCCGACGATGGGTCGGACGGAACGGCGATACACAGCGGCCCCAGTCGGCCACTCGCTGGAGGCGCGAGCTGCACGGCGCTGCCGTTCACGACGACCTTGGCTCCCTGCGCGGCGAGCATGCGCTCCGTGTGATCGCGCGAGCGGCTCGGTTCGCGAACCTCGACCTCCACGTTCGCGGCGATTCCCGCAAGGAGGATGGCGCTCTTGATCTGCGCGCTAGCCGCTTCGGTGGTCCAGGTAATGGGAACGAGCGGGCCGCCGGTGATGCGCATCGGAAGGCCGTCGCCCCCCTCGAACTCGAAGCGCGCGCCCATGGCGCCGAGTGGCCGTGCGACCCGCAACATCGGCCTGCGGCTCAAGCTCGCGTCCCCTGTGAATCGCGAGGTGAAAGGGCACGCCGAGGCGATCCCCGACATGAGCCGCGTGGTAGTGCCGCTGTTTCCGCAATCGAGATCAGCGGTGGGCTCGCTGAAAGAGCGTGCTCCCTTCCCCAACACGGAGAACTCCGCGGAGAGCGGCGGGATCCGGACGCCAAGCGCGCGCAGCACCGCGGCGGTGCTCTGGACGTCGGCCGAGTCGAGGATGCCGCGGATGGTCGAGCCCCCCTCGGCGAGGGCGGCGAGCATCAGCGACCGGTGCGAGATTGATTTGTCTCCAGGGACCCTGACCTTCCCTTCGACTCTCACGCGTCCCGCTCCGCGCCGATCGCGCCGCGGTCGCGCTGGAGCGACGGCGCACCCGCGGTTCGCGCTCCCTCGCGGCGCCAGGCGCGGGCGCTGTCCCAGATGGCCGCGAGCTTCTCGACGTCGCCCGCGCCGAGCGCCGTGCGCAGGTCGGAGATGGTGTTGCCAAGGAGCTCGAGGGCAGCATCGAGATCGCGGGGGGCGCCGGAGAGCAAGGTGGGCCAGGATCCCAGCTCGCTGGCGGCGAGCCGGGTGGTGTCACGCGCGCCGGTGCCGATGGTTCGGGCCTCTATACCACCCGCGGCGAGTGTGGCGGCGAGCGCGGTCGCGGTGAGTTGCGGGAGCTGGCTGACCCACGCCATGAGCCGGTCGTGTGACTCGGCGCTTCGGTAGTCCACGCGGCGGGCGCCCACGGTGTGCCAGAGCCACTCGATGCACGAGCGCTCGCGCGCGTCGGCGCGCTCTTCGGCGCTGATCACCGCGTCCACGAAGAGCTCAGGCCGGGAAGCGCCGAAGCCGGTATCGTGCGATCCAGCCAGGGGGTGGGTGCCGATGAGCTGCTTGTGAGTAGGAGCGTCCACGCGGAGCGCTTCGCTTGACTGGAGACCGCAGACGTGCAGGAGCTTTGCATTCCGCGCGAGGGAGCCGATCACCGAGCCGGCAACCTCTGCCACCGTGTGGATTGGGACGGCGAGTACGACGATGCCGGCGCCAGCGCACGCCGCCGCCGCGCCGCCCTCCTCGGCCCTGCTCACCTGGACTCGCGCGGCGGCCGCCTGCTCGCGGTCGGAGGGTGACGCGCTCCAGCCGCGGACCTCGACCTCCTGGGCGATGAGGGCGCGGGCGAGCGAGCCGCCTATACAGCCGAGTCCGATAACGGCAACTGGTCTTGGTGCCATCAGTCGGCCGGCGTCGGATGGGTGGTGGCGACGGAAGCGGGGGCGTGCGGGGAGCTTCCCTCGGTGGTGAGCTGGGCGCTTCGAATCATGGGGGAGAAAGTAGTTGGCCGCTTTTGGATCAGGAAGCGCGTTGCGCCGCTCGATTGACAGTCAACCCCACATTCTTTAGATTGGTGTAGCCCGAATAAGGACCGAAGCTCGGCTCGCCTCATGGGTCATACAGCGCTTTAGTCGGCAGGCGGTAAGTTATTGCCTTGCAAGGGCATCAAGAAGCCACCCAGAGTGGCGCGAGCGAGTGGAGGAAGGGGGCTGTGCCAATCACCAGTTATGCGGCGCGCGGGAGCGCGCGGGAGGAGATGGATACCTCGAAGGGGAGCTCCGCACGGGTTACGCGAGCCACCTGCGGTGCACGGAACACCACGCGAAGCGGCCGGAGGAATCGTGGGTAGCCGGCCAGAGAGGCGCTCGGCGGCCTCGCGAGAGGCGAATGTCAGGAGCGCGGCTGTGCGGAAGCGCGGCACGGTGAGAAAGCCCCGCTCGAAGAGCGAGGCAGCGCCAAGGCCGAAAGCGGCTCGTGGGCCAAAGGCGGCGCGTGGGAAGAAAGCTGCGCGGAAATCGGCAAAGATCGTGGCGGCTGCAAAGGCGACCGCACCCACGGAGTTGATGCGAATCCGCGAGCTCGATCCGCAGGCTGCATGCGGACAAGGTACGACGGTGATGCAGCTTTTCAGGGTGGATGACCTGCCTTTCGGAAACGACACCACTCACCTGGTCTTCTTCGACCGTCACGGGTGGTACTGCGCACACGGCCGGGAGTGTCCGGCGGTGGCAGCAGTCCGGAAGCGCTACAAGCAAGTGACTCTGACGAAATAGGTTGGACTGGACATGATAGCGAGACACGAAGAGCAGAGCGAACATCGGATCGAAGATGTGTGGGCGAGGCTTGCAGCGCCTCTTCCCCCTGGTGTAACGGCATGGCGACAGGACGGAAGACCGATCATGCGCGACGGGAAGTTCTACGCGCGTTTCGTTTCTTACATCGATGCGCAGACCGTTCGCGAGCGGCTGGACAGCGTGGTTCCTGGTGAGTGGAACCTGACCATCGAGCTTCTCCCCACTCCCGGCGCGGGCGAGAACGACTTCCCGGAGCCGGCCGCGTGCGCGTTCAAGGCGCGACTCCAGATCCTCGGCGTGGTGCGCGAGGACGTCGGCACGGGCAAGGACTACAAGCAGGCCTCGACCGATGCCTTCAAGCGCGTGGCGGTTCGTTTCGGCATCGCCCACGAGCTGTACGAGATGGGGCAGAACTGGGTGCAGATGGACGGCGATGGGAAGTACGCCAAGCCGGTGGAGGATCCCCAGGCCGCGTACGACCGCCGCCTGGCTCGCACCCGTAACGCCCAGGCGAACCGCGGCGCCCAGGAGAACGGCGGTGCTCAGGAAAACGGCGGTGCTCAGGAAAACGGCGACGCTGCCGCCAATCCGCCGCTGGAGTTCAAGCGAGCCACGCTTCCGAGCGACGTCCCTCCCTGCCCCAAGTGCGGCGGCAAGATGTGGGACAACCGGCTCGGCAAGCGCAATCCCAAGGCGCCGGACTTCAAGTGCCGCGATCGTGATTGCGATGGTGTCATCTGGCCGCCAAAGCCGCCGCGTGCGGTGGGCAAGCGCTCCAGTAAGCGCGAGGAGCCAGAGCCGCAGGAGGCGCTCGCCTCCGCGGACGAAGCGCCCGCGCAACTCGGAGACGGCGAGATCCCATTCTGACGGATCGCGCAATTCACGACGCAGATACGAACGGGGCGACCATTCTTTGGTCGCCCCGTTCGTGCATCACTCACTGTGCGCCGCGCTCGCCCATCAGAGCGGATCCGGCATCACCGAGAGGAACGCACTGCTGGTCGCCGGGTTGATCGTGAGCTCGGGATGCTGCCCATCGTTGAGCGTCACCATGTCCGAGAGGAGATCCTCACTTCCCCCGATCGGGTGCACCAGGAGCTGCAACGTGTTCCCTACCTGGATGCTTCCCCGCGGTACCTTGAGCACACCGGTCGTGAGCCCCGTGACGATGCCGAGCCGATACTTGTGCCCGAGGTAGTAGCTGTAGACGACCTGGTCCTCCCAACCAGTGTTCATCACCACGAGGCGGACGGGCTCGCCGCTTGGATGAACGCCGGCCGTTCGGGAAGGCTGCCGCCAGCAGGCGAGCGAAATGGTCGCCGCAAGCGTGGCCTTCGCCAATGCACGCTTCCTCATAGACCACCCCCGCTTGGGTGCACTACGGAGCCACATGAGATATACGACGGCGAGGCGACTCTGGTTTCGTGGCTCGCCGTGGAAGCGAACCGTTCTGGGCCGTCATCTACATCGTGCGATCCAACATACGGCCGCGGCATTTAGGGTGCCAGAGGATAATTTCTTTCCATCAAGCGATTCGCTCGCGCAGCCAGCGCGCTTCCTGCACCACGGCCTTCGCGAGTGCGTGCGCAACGAACGCTAGCGGTGTGCGACCGCCGAACGCTTCCACTATCGCGTACAGCGATGCGGGCGGAAAGCGCCTTCCGTACGAGATCGCTGTAATCTCCTCCCAACGCTCGGGCTCGAACTTCGACTTGAAGGCGTCGAGCCCCTCGAAGTTGTAGAAGCGCCGCCCGTGCGCCCTCACCCAGCGCAGCGCCGCGCGCAGCCAGAGCGGATTGGGCAGTCGATCGTAGCTCGAGTGTCGCGATAGTGGAGCGAGGCCGAGCGTCACGTAGCGCGCACCCTCGCCGGCGAGCGCGCGCATGGCGCAATCGATGAGCAGCTCCGCCGTTCCGTTGGGCGCGCCACGACCGCGGATGATCTGTTCTATCAGCCAGCCGCTACGGGCCGGTACGGGCGACGCTACGAGGAATCCCACCACGCGGCCGCGGCGCTCCGCCACGAACACGCGCCGGTCGGCGAGATGGCCGAGTGTCTCCGGTTCCACCAGGAAGTGGAGCGTGGGGAGTCGTCGGGTATCGAGCCACTCGGTGAGTCGCTCACGCAGCTCGACGGCCTCGCTGGCGCGCGCCGATGGCCAGAGCGAAACGGACACTCCCTTGTTGCGCGAGCGATTCAGCTGCGCGCGGATGGAGGCCTTTCGCGCGACGATGGCTGGCCAGTCCACCGGATCCCAGCTCGGCTGCGCGCCGAGTCCCACGATGCTGTGCGTCCCGTCGTCTCGGTAGATAGACTCGAGCCGCTCCCCCGCCCCGAAATAGCAGACCTTCTCGCCAGCCGAATGCGCGAAGCGCTCGAACTCGCTCGCTACATCGGCGAGCGACGCGAGCGAGCAGACAGGCGCGCCGGCCACGACGAGCACGTGTCTGCTCCGCACGTAGCCGATCACGGCATCGCCGCGCTCCGAGAACCAGTGCGAGATGCCGGGATTGAGTATCTGGTAGGCCGTCGCGTTCCAGCCGTACCGCATCACCAGCTCGCGCGCCTGCTCGAGATGTACCCGGGGCGGGAATCGAACCCGCACTCCCAAAGGGAAGGAGATTTTAAGTCTCCCGCGTCTGCCATTTCGCCACCCGGGCGGCCAGCTCGGCGCCGGCCTCCTCGCTCCCCTCCGCCCCTACTGTGCCTGCTGTGCGACGGTGGGGATGCCAGTACCGTACTTGTCGTTGATTGCCGTCGCAATGATGTCGGCAAGCAACGCCTGCCCCGCCGCTGATGGATGTACACCGTCGAGCGAGATGTAAGTCCCGAATGCGCTCGACGGGTTGGCGAGGTCGGGGATGACGGGAATCGCTCCCGACTGCCGCAGCTCGAGCAGCGCGGGGTTGGGATCGGCGTACGCCCATCCCAGCTCGGTCGCGCGCGCCTCGATCGCGGCGTTGTAGCCGTTCACCACCTGCGTCAGCGTCGCGATCTCTCCGGCGTCGAGCACGAAGACGTTGCCCAGTAGACCCGGGTGTCCCGCTATCGGCGAACACGCGATCGTATCTGGCTGTGTCCCGGCCCTGATCTCGCTGAGCAGACGGAAGTCGATGAGCGATTGCGTGGTCGGAGTACAGCTCCCATCTACCGTGAGCGGCCTGCCGACGTACGCTTCCGCGGCCCCCTTCACCTGCGGGTTCAGGATCGCTGCGCCGGGGATGAAGATCGGTGCGGCTGTGACGTTCACGACGCCCACGAGCACTCCGCCCTTCAACGTGCCCTGCGCCGTGAGCGCATCGAGAATCGCGTCGTACTTCTGCGAGAAGGCCTCCACATCGGTGACACCGGGCGACACACCTGGAATGGGCGCCAGTATCCCGCTCAGCGCCGCGGGGAGCACATCGTTGTTGCCGATCCAGACGCTCGCGAACGTCGGACGTGCGTCGAGCGCACGCTGTACCTGCGTCTTTCCACCGAGTATGAACGTGGTGAGCGCATTGCTCGCGCCCGCGCCCAGGGGGTCGGTCAGGTCGGACGCGAACGCGCCGGGGACCGCAACGTTGTTGATGACCGCCAGGCCGTTGGGGTTGGTGCGGAGGGCGCACGTCTCTCCCGTACCATCGCCCACGCGATGGCCGGTGATGATGTTGTCGATGGGCGGCGGACACCCCGGATCGTTCAGGTACGGCACGCTGAAGGGTGTCCGCATCCCCGCTGCGAGCAGCACAGGATAGCTCTGGCTCTGCGTCTCGGCGTTGATGCCGCCCGCCTGGAAGCCGGCGGTGATGCTGTTGCCGAGAGCCACATAGCTGGTGAATAGCTGGTCGATCGGCTGCTCAGGATTGACCAACTCCTTGTTGTCGCTGCACCCGGCAATCACCGCGCTGAGCGCGAGGGCGACTGCACCGCGGGCGAGCCATTCCTTGCGAGTCATTGTTTCGCTCTCCCTGTGGGTGTTGTTCAGAAGTTGGCGCGGATGCTGATCGAGAAGACGTTCGCGCCCAGCGTGTAGAAGCCCGAGTTGAGCTGAGCCGCCGTCACGCCGCCGGGCGGGTTCCCGATTCCCTGATCCCGCTCGACGATGCGCCCGCGCCTCCCGTCGGTGTCCACACGAAGGTAGCCCGCATCGAGCGTGTAGCGCGGCGAGACAGGGATTCCCACTCCCAGCGTCCAGTTCTTCCGGTTCATGTCCGGTAGGAGCGGCGTGACGGTGATGTCCGGCGCCGGCGTGTGGATGTAGTTGAAGCCGGCGCGCCCCTTGATGCCTATGGCGAAGGCGTGCTCGATCCCCGTGCGGATGGACCAGGAATCGTCGTAGTCCTCGACCAGCTCGCGGTCGGGAGGAGGATTGCTTCCCTGGAAGTCCACGGGAAGCTTGTCGAAAGAGGAGAACCTCGTCCACGATACACCGGCGGAGAGCACGGTGTTGGTGAATCCCGTGTAGCCGAGATCTGCCTGGAGCTGCGATGGATGCTTTATGCGCGTGGACACTCCGCGTGCCGAGAGCGGTGCGCCGGCGGCGAACTGGGTGGCGAGGACGTCATCCAGCTTCGTACCCGCGGGGAGTCCGAGTGGGTTCCCAGCGGCGAGCACGATGCCGGTTTGTACCTGGCTGAAGGTCGCGTCGGCATCGTCGTAATCGAAGGTCAGCTGCGAGAGGTAGCGAACACCGAGCTCGAGGTTGGGCGTGAGCGCGCCGTGGATGCCGACGTTGAAGCCGAGTGCGGTGGCGCTCCCCTTCAGCTTGGCACGCGCGAATTCCGTGCGCCCAGGGAAGCCGAGATTCCCGAAGGTGATTGTAGTTCCGCCGCTCGCCGCCGCCGCTACCTGCTGCGCGAGATCAATGGACTGCCGCAGCTCGACGCGCGAGTAGCCGAGCACCGGGCCACCGCCTACGGACCAGCCGGGCGCGAAGCGGAACGCGAAGTTGGGCTGGACGTAGACGGTCTGCAACGATGCCTTGAGCGCCGAGAAGCGGCCGGGGAAGTCGTCCTTCCACTCGGACGTCAGGCCATAGGGCACGTACGCACCGACGCCCACGGCCCAGCGGCCGCTAGGAGCGGTGTAGTTGACGAATAGGTGCGGTGGAAACTCCACCGGGGCGTCGGCGTCGAAGACGCGGCCGGTGGTGTCGGCGGTGAACGAGCCGGAGACTGCGATCGCGGCCACGCCGGCGTACGCTGACCAGCCGGGGATCGAGACGGTCGCAGCCGGATTCCAGTAGATCACCGACGGATCGCCGCAGGTAGCGCCGGTCGCGGCCGAACCGCGCGTCATGGCGCAGGTGCCGATCTCGTTGAGCTGGAATCCCTGCGCAGCCGCGAGCCTGGCCGTGCCTGCGAGGAGGAGAATGACGAGCGAGGCCACACGAGCAGGTCTCATGATCGAACCTCCGTTGATGGAGCCGTTAACATCGGTGGCCGAACCGCTCCGTCGCCTCCCGCCCGTGAGCAAGTCGCGGACACATCTGTCGTGACGGAAGAGTACCTCTACCACGTGCCCCGCGCGAGGGGCGCCTCCGCCGCTCCGCCGGCACGGGCAGGTGGTCAGGGGTGCACGCCGAGGGCGTGAACGGCGTACCACGCGCACCAGGCCAGCAGGCCGGCCAGTGCTGCATCGCCGCCATTCGCGACTGCGCGGCCGTCGACATCCACGAACTCCGCCGCGAATCCGTTGTCGAGCGGGGCGCGTCGCAACCACTGCAGCACCTCGCCAGCGTCGGGTCCGAGGAGTCGCGCGCACTGCTGCGCGAGCGAAGAAGGTTCGACGCCCAGGCCGCGCACGGTGCGGCGGTAGATGGAGTCGTAGCGCTCCACCGCCTCGTAGAGAGGGAGCCAGTACGCAGAGGCGCTCGGATCATCCTCGGTGTGGGCGCGCCCCGCGAGATCGATGGCGGAACCGAAGATCACCTTCCCCTCGCGCTCCAGCGCGAAGTGGCGGCGAAGAGCGGCGCGCACGGCCTCGGGATCTTCCACGGAGCGCGCGCTCTCCTCGTCGAGTGTGCGACGAAGGACATCGAGCGCCTGCGCGACGACCGCGTTCCCGTGCAGCGTGAACGGAAACGGAGCGGGCTCTCCCGAAGGGAGAACTTCGGTGCTGTACAGCGGGACGTGCGCATCCCGCCTGGCCGCCAGATCATCCCACGATGCGTAGAGCGTGTCCGCGACGACCGGCTCCTCGACGATCTGCTCGTCACCCGTTTCGCGGATGTAGCGGTCGGTGGCCAGCGCGAATACCGATACACCCTCGAGAGAGAAGCCGGGCTCGAAGAGAGTTCCGTCGAAGTAGTGCACTCCGTTTCCGGGCGCGTAACCGTGCAGCTCGCAGGCGCGCAGGAGGAGCTCGCGAGAGAGCGCGGGATCCGCGAGGAGGATCGCGGGGAGCGTCCACGCGAGTGCCTCCCAGTCGCGCACGGTGACGCCCCGCCCGTTCCACGGAGCGCGTGAGCGAACCAGGTAGTAGTGCGCATCATCCAGCGCGCGGCCGGCGCCGTAGAAGTACGCGAACATGAGATTCCGGTTCACCAGCCGGTCCATCCCGTCGTGACCGACGGTCTGCTCCAGGTCGCGCAGCGAATCGCGCGTGGTGGAGAGCAGCTCGGTCCATCCGCGCCGGCGCATCGCAGCGACCGTGGCTTCGGCGCCATCTCGCTCGGGCCCCGCCGCGATGTAGAACGCCTCGCTCCGCCCCTCGCCTGGCTCGATGGTGAGCTCGCGTCTCAGCGCGAAGCTCGGCGCTTCACCTTCGTGCACTTCGACGCTCACCGCGTCGTTGGCCGCGATCGCGAGCGCCGCGAGCGCAGGCTGCGCGCTCCCCTCCAGCACGACCACGTCACCAGCGGCTACCGCTACGCGATGCGCGTCGTCCGTGCCGCGCGCGGATCGCACCCTGATCTGCCTGTGACCGAGCACGCCCTCGAGCGAGAGAGAGATGCGACGTGCCTCGCTCCCCCGGTTCTCGATGGCGATCGCGTAGACCGCACCCGCGAGGTCGGCGTCACGCCCGTGCGGCGCGCAGAGCGTACCACGCACGAGGAGCGAGTCGACCGTGCACACGAAGGTCGGAAGCCAGTTGAGCGCGCGCTCCCAGGCGAGGCCATGCTCACCCAGCTCGCGAATCGTACCGTCTACGGTGAGCACTGGCCGGATGAGCGGCGCTCCCTGCCCATCGAGGAATCGCGACGAGCCGGCGAACTCCACCGCCGCGCGTGCTCCGCGGTGGAGAATGCCGAGGGCGTAAAGCGAGCCGTCAACCGGATGGATACAGGGGAGCGATAGCCAATGATTTCCCGTGACCTGCCACGGGATGGTGGATTTCGGGAGGGAGCTCACGCTGGTGCCGTGGCCGAAAGACCGGGTCGCAATGCAATCGGAATCATCCGCAGGAATATACGCGTGGCATTGCAGCCCGGACCACGCGGTTGCGGTCCGGAGCGAGCGACCGTGGCTCTCACCGATCGATTGCGCCCGGCCGAGCGTGTGAAAGCGCGGAATGAACGCTTCTACTGCCGCAGAGCCCGCCGCTCGGCAGCCCTGGAGTGGGACGGCACACTTTGCTAGCTTGCCGTTTTCCCCTTCCCGGGGAGCAATCACCGAGCTCATCTCCTTCCCCACCCCGTTGAAGCGTCTCTCGCACCGCGCCATAACCGCCCGCTCTCGCCCCGGCCGCGCCGCGCTTACCGCGGTGGTGCTGCTCGCGTCACTGGCTGCAATGCCACTTCGCGCGCAGGCCGTCGTCGGCTTCGGCGACGACGCCACGACGCTCCCTGCCGGTATGGTGCGCCTCGGCTTCCTCAACGAGTGGATGCGGTTCGATCAACGCTTCACATCACCCGACGGCGCACGGACAGAGGCGAACGCACGCATCCGCCGGACGCCAATCGCTCTGGAGCTCGGTGTGCTGAGCCGCCTCACGGTCGGAGCGATGGTGCCTTCGGTCGGCACGTACACCGTGGCGACCTACTTTCCCTCGAATGCGGCGCCCGGCCGTGCGGACTCGCTGCGTCTGTTCGGCCAGAGTGCAGTGGGCGACGTGGAGACATGGGCGAAGCTCGTCTGGCTCGGTCATCAGAGCGAGCACGATAGAACGCAACCGACGGGCGTGCACGTGCGCAGCGCGCTGACGGGCCTGGTGCGCCTCGGGACCGCGACGCCCGCTCACGCTTCGCAGCAGCTCGCGATCGGGACAGGCGATGACCAGACCGATATCGAGGCGGCATCCCAGTGGGATTTCATCTTCGGACGGCGCTTCTGGATGAGCCTCGTCGGTCGCTACGTGCGCCAGCTCCCGACGACCCGCGTGGTTCGCGTCGCCCCGCGCGACGATCCGTTCGCATCCGCGGAGCTGGTGAACGCCCGCATCGAGCCGGGGAACTACTACGAGCTGGAAGCAACTCCGCGACTCTCGCTCGGCCAGCACTTCATGGTGGGTGCTAGCTACATGCACCGCCACGACGCCGCGACCACCTACACCGCTGCGTCCGGCGGCGCCCAGCCCGCCGCTACCGATCCCTCCATACTCGATGTCGCGAGCTCCTCGGCGACGGTGTACGGCTTCGGTGTGGTGTATTCATCGGTCGCGTCCTACGTGGCCGGCCGCACATCGATCCCCGTGGAAGTCACGCTACGGTACTTCCACACCGACCGCTGGCTCGCCGGCGTCCCCCCCTCCGTCCTCGCCGAGCCCGAACGCTCGACCATCGCGATCGGTCTCCGGCTGTATGCGAGGTTGTGGGGGAAGCGGTAGGGACCCGGCTCGTGGCGTGGTTCATGGCATGGACCCGCGCTGACGGCGGTACATCTCGGCTGGGGGAGGATGTCGCGACGGATGGTTCATCGCGCGGACCTGCGGACGCGGAGGTCGCGGGGGGAACTGAGAGGGCGCGGAGAACCACTCTACGGACGGGCCTCCGCTCACCGCTCGTGAATCACTGCGAGCGAGAGTGAAGTGAGTTTTGGGGGAACTGCTCCCCCGCTTCTGGTTCTGCCCGGGTGGGCAGGACTCCAGAGAGCGGGAGCAGTTCCCCCAAAACTCACCTGACTCCCCTTCGCAGAGATGTCGGAACCGAGAGCGGAGGCCATCTCGCAGCGGAGCCCCTCCGCGTCCTCGCTTTACCCCTC